>CAMXYS010000029.1 GCA_947253135.1 uncultured Clostridia bacterium | reverse complement strand
GGCATCGGACAGCAGCTCTTTTAAGTTTTCAACCCGATCTACTGTGACCTCTCTACTTTTAGCATCTTCTTGTAAGATGCTTTCAACCAGCCCCGACTCATTTTGCACGAATTCGATAAAGGCAGGAAAGTCTCTCTGCCCGGCCTCCAGCTCTGCCCGCAAACGCTTGATCAAATCAGCAAAGGCCCGCAATTTTCCGGCCGCCCGGCCCAGCTCGGGATACCGGTCAGGGGCGGCACAAATATCCATATTGGTCACCTGTTCCCGGTCTGCCAAGGCCCGAATGCGCTCGACTGTCGTCTGGCCGATCCCACGCTTAGGCACATTGACAACTCGTTCAAAAGACAAGTTGTCGCCCGGGTACAGAATCAAACGCAAATAGGCTACTGTGTCTCTAATCTCACGGCGGTCGTAGAAGCGCATGCCGCCAAAAATTCTATAGGGGATCCCATGGTCTCTAAAAGCGCCTTCTAAATTGCGCGACAAGGCATTCATTCTATACAAAACAGCAATGTCGCGGTAGGTCAGACCACCGTCACTTTGACGCACTCGCCTGGCAATTTCATCAGCTATATAGCGAGCCTCGTCAAATTGATCGTAGCCGACATAGTAGGTGATGTGCTCACCCTGCTTGGCCCCAGTCCAAAGTGTCTTCGCCTTCCGTCCGACATTGTGGGCGATGACATGGTTGGCAGCTGCTAAGATGCGACCGGTCGACCGGTAATTTTGCTCCAGTCGCACTGTTTTACAAGTCGGATAATCTTTTTCAAAATTTAATATATTGCTGATATCCGCTCCTCGAAAAGAATAGATGGACTGGTCATCATCTCCAACCACGCAGATATTCCGATAAGCTTCTGCCAGCAAACGTACGGCCTCGTACTGGGCGCCGTTGGTATCTTGATACTCGTCCACCAAAATGTAGCGAAACCGGTCTTGGTAGTGCCGGCGCACGTCCGGAAATTCACTCAGCAAGGTGACCATATTCAAAAGAATATCGTCAAAATCCATAGCGTTATTCGTTTTCAGACGCTCTTGATAGAGGTCCCAGACCTCGCTGACCACCTTGCCGTAAGGGCTTTTTTCTTGTCGCTTACGGTAATTGGCAGGATTTTCCAACCGGTTTTTGGTATTGCTGATCGTGCTTAAAACAGCCCTCGGTTTATAGCGGTCAGAAGAGAGGTTAAGATCATTCAGGCACTGCTTCACCATTGCCATTTGGTCGTCTGTATCAATAATATTGAAACTGCTCTCATAACCCAATAGATCCGCATGGCGGCGCAACAGGCGGGCAAACATTGAGTGAAAGGTGCCAATCCACATACTCTGAGCTTCAGCCCCCACCAGCTGCTCAATTCGCTCCTTCATTTCCGCAGCCGCCTTATTGGTAAAAGTTATGGCTAAAATTTGGTAGGGGCTGACCCCTTCCACTTTAGTGAGCCAGGCAATTCGGCGGGTGATGGCAGTCGTTTTGCCTGAACCGGCACCGGCCAGTACCAAAAGCGGCCCGTCTAAATGACGCACCACTGTCTGTTGCTCGGGATTTAGGCCCTCGAGCAACTCTCTTTGAATTGCTGCCAGATCCCTCTCTCCCACCGGTTCAGCTCCTGTCTCACTTTCCAAATATTCAAAAAAATCCATTCCGTCGGACTCCTTCATCTTCTTTCCGAACGTTCATCTTATCACACCCGAACCGGCCGGTCGGCAGTAAAAAAGAATAAAATCTTTATTTAAAGGGGGTTTAAACGACAGGCATTTAAACAGCAAAAATCCGCCGGTGCTAGCTCCGGCTAGCTTGCGTCTCGGCACAAGCCCCCACCGGTTCACCCGCGGACTATAGCTACAATCAAATTGCGAGGACTCAGGTTCAGTTCTGCCTGGCCGAGCCTGAAAATCAAAACAGCATCAGATTTCTGTGCTGAGGGCCCTGCTTAGCTGGACCATCTCCAGAGCTGAAACAGCTGCGTCAGCCCCCTTGTTTCCGGCCTTGGTACCGGCCCGCTCAATCGCCTGTTCAATAGTGTCAGTTGTAACTACGCCAAAGATGACGGGCAGGTCTTGCTTTAGCCCAACCTGGGCAATTCCTTTAGCCACCTCATTGCAAACTAAATCATAGTGACTCGTTGACCCTCTGATCACGGCGCCCAGACAAATAACTGCGTCAAACTTGCCGCTGGCAGCCAATTTTTGAGCAACGAGCGGGATCTCAAAGGCTCCCGGAACCCACACCAGGCTGATATCTTCTGCTGCTGTTCCGTGCCGCAGCAGGCTGTCTTCGGCCCCTGCAATCAGCCGCGACACAATAAACTCATTGAACCGAGCCGCCACAATTGCAAAGCGCAAACCACTGCCGTTTAAACGACCTTCCATCACTTTCATTTTTGTTCTCCTTCCCGGCTGCAAGTGCAGCCCTCTGTTTTATAATTTGTTAAATGATCCATTTTTTCTTGCTTTGTCATCAGATAGTAGGCGTCGTCAGCCTGCATGTCCATTTGAATAGGCACTCTTTCCACAATCTTAATGCCGTAACCGGTCAAGCCGGTAATTTTGGTCGGATTGTTAGTCAAAAGACGCAAGTCTGTGACCCCCAAAGCTCTTAAAATTTGAGCGCCGATGCCGTAGTCTCTCATATCAGCAGGAAAGCCCAAAGCTAAATTGGCTTCGACCGTATCCATCCCTTGGTCTTGTAATTCATAGGCCTTTAATTTATTGATCAGGCCAATACCACGGCCTTCCTGCCGCATATATACCAAAACGCCTCGGCCCTCAGCTGCTATGGTCCGCATAGCTGCATCGTATTGCTGGCCGCAATCACAGCGGCGCGACCCCAGCGCATCCCCGGTCAGGCATTCGGAGTGAACGCGGCACAAAACCGGCTCGCCGTTGGCGTAGTCACCCAGCACTAGGGCCACATGATGTTCGCCGGTGGCCGTGTTGACAAAGCCCTTAATGCGCCAGTCATTGCCGTACTTGCAGGGGAAGCGGACATCCGCCTCTTCCTTGACCACCGACTCTATATTCATGCGGTAGCGAATCAAATCAGCCACACTCATCACTTTAAGGTCATATTTTTTGGCAAATTCAAGCAGCTCCGTCGTCCGCATCATCTCGCCGTCGTCCGCCATAATTTCGCAACACAAACCGACCGTCGGCAAGCCGGCTAAGCGCAAGAGATCAACTGTAGCCTCCGTGTGCCCACTGCGCACTAAGACACCACCCTCTTTAGCGATCAGCGGAAACATGTGGCCCGGCCGGCGAAAATCACGCGGTTTGGCCTCTTCGGCCACACACATCCTGGCCGTCAAAGCGCGCTCGACAGCCGATATACCCGTCGTCGTATCTACGTGGTCAATGGAAACAGTAAAGGCCGTTTCGTGGTTGTCGGTGTTATTTTCCACCATCATCGGCAGGCCCAGGCGGTCGCCATCCGCTGTGCTCATCGGCATACAGATCAAGCCTTTGGCACTGCTGGCCATAAAATTTATATTTTCAGTTGTCGCATGGACAGCCGCACAAATTAAATCGCCCTCATTTTCGCGGTCAGGATCATCGATCACCAACACACATTTGCCGGCTTTAAGATCCTCCAGACAAGCTTCTATCCTGTTTTTCGCCTCAGTGTAGAGGTCTGCTTCACTGTCTTTAAACATCGACCATTCTCCTCGCTTAAACTAACTTCCCATTTTTTGACTGAAAGTATGATTCTTATTTTTGTGCCGTCCGGCCGTGCTTTAGAAAAAACCATTTTGAGCTAATGTTTCCAAGCTGATACTCTCGCCCCGCTGCCTCTGCTCCGGTCTGCCGGCCACGGCCTCACTCTTAGGATCGCTGCTGCCGGCCAGAGCCGCCAAGTGTTTTTTGACATATTTACCGATGAGGTCGGGCTCTAAATTTACGACTGTGCCCGGTTGGCTTGCACCCAGAGTCGTCTCTGTCATCGTATGGGGAATAATAGAGACTGTAAAATAGTCTTGCCCAACTGCCACTACAGTCAAACTAATTCCGTCTATAGCAATCGAGCCTTTCGGAATCAGCTCTCCGGCCAGATCCGACCCACAGGCAATCTTAAACCAAACGGCATTGTCTTCTTGCCGTTTTTCCAAAACTGTGCCCGTCCCGTCAATGTGGCCGGAAACCAAGTGTCCACCCAGGCGACTGTTTAGGGTCAAAGCCCGTTCGCAATTGACCAGCGAACCGGTGCGCAGCAAGCCTAAATTGCTGCGACGCATTGTTTCGGCCATCACATCAGCAGCAAAGCTGTCTGCTGACAGGTCGGCCGCGGTCAGACAAACACCGTTGACAGCGATGCTATCGCCCAAGGCAGTCTCTTGTAAAATGTGAGGGACAGCAATCGTCAAGCGGGCGGATACCGCTCCCTTGCGGATGTTTAAAATGCGACCCTGTGCTTCAATTATTCCTGTAAACAAGATTTAGTTCCCCTCTGTAAGTTCGCCGGACCTATCCTGTCCGGCAGTTCCCTGCGGCCGCCCGGCCAGCAAAATATCCTGACCGAAACGGCTTAATATCGGCTCAGTCAAGGTGAGCGCAGAGGCCATCGGGGCCAAACCCGCCCCCCCGACCGGTCCGGGCGCCAGCTCCCCGCCGACCAACTTAGGTGCTATATAAGCATATACGTAGTCCGTCAAACCGGCGGTCAAAAAAGAACCGTGAATACTTGACCCGCCTTCAACCAAGACCGACACAATATTCAAGCCCGCTATTTTTTGCACCAGGTCCGGTACTGTAAAGCCGCCTTCCTGCTCGTAAATCTCCAGGCCGAAAACTTCAGTTAAACGCTTTTTTTTCAGCGGGTCAGCAGCGGTGCTGCCGCTGTCCGAAAACAGAATTGTCCGCACTTCAGTCGCCGTCTGCACCAATTGAAGATCTTCATGCAGACGGAAGCGCCGGTCACAGATCAGCCGAATCGGGTTGGCCTGGGGATCAATCCGGCACGTTAAAAGCGGATCGTCAGCTAAGGCTGTACCGCTGCCGATTAAAATACTGTGGTAGGCCTTGCGCAAGGTCTGGACGTGTTGTCTGGCCTGCTCTCCTGTAATCCACTTGGAACTGCCGTCCACAGCCGCAATTTTGCCATCTAGGGTCATGGCATATTTTTGGGCGATATAGGGTCTGCGCTGCAGCATAAAATGACGAAAAAACAAATTTTGTTCTTGACAGCGTGCCTCAGCCACCCCCACTGTAACATCAATGCCGGCCGCCTCCAATTGCCGGATCCCCTTACCTGCGACCAGCGGATTGGGGTCTGTGCTGCCAACAACAACTCGGCTGATTCCGGCTGCAATAATTAAATCCGTACAGGGCGGTGTCCGCCCCTGGTGGCAACAAGGCTCCAAGGTCACATACAAGGTGGCACCGGCAGCTGCACCGGTCGGTAATTTAAGCAAGGCATCGCGTTCAGCATGTGCTTCGCCGGCCTTGTGGTGCCAGCCCTCTGCTATGACCGATCCCGCTTTGACCACCACGCAGCCCACCAAGGGGTTGGGCCAGGTGCGCCCGCAGGCTCGGTCAGCCAAATCAATGGCCCTATGCATGTAGTATTGATCCATATCCATCAAAATGACCACCCCCCACCGTTTAGTCGACAAAAAAGAGCCTCGTCCTTATCAGGAAACGAGGCTCTGAACAAAACAATTACCGACAATCGGCGGCCAAGCCTTGAAACTCAGCCTGCTGTTTCTCTCCTCCGGACTATACCGTCGGCTCCGGAATTTCACCGAATCATTTCGACTCTTCGTCGACTCGCGGGCTTTACCGCCGGTAAGGACTTTCACCTTGCCCCGAAACATTAACTTGGATAGGTTTTAATTATAGTTAGCTGACTGACCTTTGTAAAGTCAAGTCGCCCTTCTCCGCTACCTAGGGTGTCATGGCGTGATTAAACCCGCCGCCGTCGGCAAGACTGCTGACAATCAGCGCTGTACGCGAGCGCTACCACCGCCCATCAAGGCTTCAACTTCACTCTTGCGAGCTGTAGTCGTATCCCCGGGCGTCGTCATGGCCAGGGCGCCATGAGCCGCTCCATAGTTAACTGCTTTTTCCGGATCACCGGTAGTCATCAGGCCGTAAATAATGCCGGAGGCAAAGCTGTCGCCACCGCCAACCCGGTCAAAAATCTCCAGGTGGTCATATTGCTTGGCCTTATGGACCGTACCGTCACAATAAATCAAGCCGGACCAGTCATTGTCACTGGCCGTATGTACAGTCCGCAGGCTGTTGCCGATAGCCTTAAAATTCGGATAAGTGGCGGAGGCTGTTTTGAGCATGCGGGTGTAGCTGTCGGTGTCCAAATCTTTTAAATTTTCGTCGCTGCCCTCAACTTCAAAGCCCAGGCAGGCAATAAAGTCCTCCTCATTGCCAATCATGACATCAATCAGGGGGGCAATCCTTTTGTTTATCTCCTGGCACTTGGCCTGACCACCGATAGCATTCCACAGTGAGGGCCTGTAGTTGAGGTCATAACTAGTGATCGTCCCGTATTTTTTGGCTGCTGTCAGCGCCTCAATGGCCACTTCTGCCGTCGTCTCTGACAAGGCGGCAAAGATCCCCCCGGTGTGAAACCAGCGGACACCGTCCTCACCAAACAGCTTGTCCCAATCAATGTCGCCCGGTTTTAAGTTACTGACGGCTGTGTAGGCGCGGTCAGAAATGCCCCTGGCCCCTCTTACGCCGAAACCGCGTTCGGTGAAATTCAGGCCATTGCGACCAGTGCGGCCGATACCATCATAGGCATCCCACTTGATCCAGCTTGTATCCACTCCCCCTTGCAGAATAAAATCTTCAATCAGCCAGCCGACGTCATTGTCCGCCAAGGCGGTCACAACCGCAGTGCGCAGGCCGAAGCAGCGCCTCAGACCGCGGACAACATTGTATTCTCCGCCACCCTCCCAGGCTTGAAATTGCCTGGCACAACGGATCCTGCTATCTCCCGGATCCAGGCGCAGCATGACCTCACCAAGCGAAACAGCATCATAACGGCAAGCGGCTGCCTCCTTAATTTCCAACTTCATCTAATCCTCCTTTTCTCTTGCTGTAAACAACTGCTTTTGCTGTTAAAAACTAATTTTTTCGTTAATAACTCAAACGCCACTCACGGTCGAATGCGGTGATAAATCTCCATCGCCTCACGCGAAAGTCTTGTCACCTTGTCAAAGGCCCCTTCTGCCAGCAGTTGGTTTTTAACCATCCAAGTGCCACCGCAGGCAAAAATTTCCGGGACAGCCAGGTAGTCCGCCAAGTTTTCCGCTGTCACACCACCGGTCGGCATGTAGCTGACATCGCCGAAAACAGAAGCAAGCGCCTTAATCGTGGCCAAACCGCCGTAATTGGAAGCGGGGAAAAATTTAAGCACCCTCAAGCCTAATTGGCGGGCGGCCATAATTTCACTCGGTGTCACACAGCCGGGCAGCATAATCAGCCCCAGCTTCAGGCCCGCTTCGACTAACTTGCTGTCAAAGCCCGGACTGACAATAAACTTTGCTCCGGCAGCTGCGGCCGCCTTCAACTGTTCCAGGTCCAAAACCGTACCGGCGCCGACTAAAATGTCGGGTCTTTCCTTGACCACTGTCTCGATCGCCTGGGTCGCCAAGTCACTGCGGTAGGTGATTTCCATGATCTTAATATCACCTGCGGCCAGAGCGTCCGCTAAGGGTAAAATTTCCTTTTCAGCATTAAATTTGATGACCGGCACTACACCATGGCCTTGTAAAATTTCATACATAATCCTTTGTCCTCCTAAGTCTCTTGTGGTCGGTCAAGTCAGATACCCATCAGGCGCTTGGCATTGCCGTAGCACATATCGTAAATCGTTTCAGCCAGCAGCTTTTCATCGTGTGGTAACAAACCCTCATCCCACCAACGACCGAGCATATTGCAAAGCGTACGCCGGTAGTATTCATGCCGTGTGTAGGACAAGAAACTCCTGGAATCCGTCACCATGCCGGCAAATTGCCTCATATAGCCCAGGCTGGCCAGATCTTCCAAATGGCGTTCCATACCGATTTTTTGATCGTGGAACCACCAGGCCGCCCCAAAGGAAACCTTGGCTTCAACAGAAGCATCGTTAAAATCACCGCACAGGGTACACAGGGCGGCATTGTCCGACGAGTTTAAGTTATAAAGAATGGTTCTGGGTAGGGCCTCAGCTGAGTTCATGCCGTCGAGCAGATGCGACAAGGCGCCGATATCAGCTGAGTTGCCAATCGAATCAAAGCCGGCATCAGGTCCGACACGGTTAAACATCAAGCTGTTATTATTGCGCATGGCGCCAAAGTGAACCTGCATGACCAAATCATGCTTGACGTAATGAGGTGCTAGGGCCAGCAAGAATTCTGTCTGCCAAACGGCCAAAGTTTTTGCATCTGCCAACTCACCCCGGGCAAAGTCTTGTAACAGGCGGTCTAATTCATCCGGTCCGACAGCCCGGGCAAAATGGTAATCTTCCAAACCGTGGTCGGTAATAACACAGCCGGCCTCCACAAAGGCATCAATCCGCTGTTTTAAAGCCGCTATAAAGTCGGCAAAAGAAAGCTCTAAGACAGACACCTGAAGGCTGTCACAAAGTTCTTTTAGAGCCGGAGCAAAGGCTGCCTTTTGCGGATGCAAAAAGCGGTCCGGGCGGAAGGTCGGCGATACGATAAAATCCTTTTCCTCCGCTTTTAAAACTGCATGTTCTTGCAGGGGGCTGAGAGCATCATCTGTCGTTCCAATGAGCTCCACCTTGAAGCGGCGGATCAGATTGCGCGTGCTGAAAGCGTCATCCTTTAACAAGGCGTTGACCCGCTCCCAGATGCTGTCGGCCGTCTCCGGTGAAAGCAAGTCGTCGATGCCAAAGTAACGTTTCAGCTCCAAATGTGTCCAGTGGTACAGGGGGTTTCCGATTGTCCGGGGAACCACCTTGGCCCAGGCATCAAACCTGGCCCTGTCTTCACCACCTCCGCTGACCAGCTCTTCCGGCACCGCATTAGCCCGCAAAGCACGCCATTTGTAGTGGTCACCGGCCAGCCAAATCTCTGTCAAATTGTGGAATTTTTGATCGGCCAGAATTTCCTTGGGATCCAGGTGGCAGTGAAAATCAAGAATGGGTAATTGCTCTGCATGTTCATGGTAAAAACGAGAGGCAGTCTCGCCCTGAAGCATAAAATCATCGTGTATGAAAGTTTGACCCGACATAGCTCTCCCTTCTTTCTTCATCAATCAGATAACCGGTTCATAGGAACAATATTGTCCCGCCGGCATCTGGTGGTTGTGCGGCAGTAACTTTTGCAAAGACTCCCAAATTCCGTTTAGGTACATAATCCCCAGAGCGCGGTCATACAAGCCGTAGCCTGCCCTGGCCTGTTCACCCCAGATCATTCTGCCGTGGTCTGGCCGCAAATAACCGCGGAAGTCATGCTCGTAAAGCGCCTTCATAATTTCGAACATATCCAAGTCTCCGTCTGCCGAGAAGTGGCTGGCCTCACGGAAACGCCGGTGGCCCAGGTACTTGACATTGCGGACATGGGTGCAGGCAATTCGGTCCTTGGCAGCAAAGTGACGGATAATGGCCGGGATGTCGTTGTCCGGATTGGAACCTAAAGAGCCGGTGCACAGGCAGAGGCTGTTAGCCGGGCTGTCCACCAGGCCGATAATGCGGTCGAATTGCTCTTGAGTGTGGGCGATACGGGGGATACCGAAGACAGGCCAGGCCGGGTCATCCGGATGGACAGCCATGCGGATACCAACCTCTTCACAGGTCGGAATAATCCCCTCCAAGAAATATTTATAGTTTTCCAGCAATTTTTCCGCGTCAACCGACTCATAAAGCTTTAACACCTTATCCAATTCAGCCAGACGGTCAGGCTCCCAACCGGGCAGGGTAAAACCGCCGGAGGTCTCTGCTGTTTTGGCGACCAACTCTTGTGGTGTCATGCCGGCCAGTTCAGCCTCGTCATAATACAAAGAAGTAGACCCGTCTTCTTCAATTTCCCGGTTCAAGTCAGTCCTGAGCCAGTCAAAAACCGGCATGAAGTTGTAGACGATAACCTTGATGCCGTGCTTGGCCAAATTGCGGATGGTCTCTTTGTAGTTCTCGATGTAAGCGTCCCGAGTCGGCAAGCCCAGCTTAATGTCTTCGTGGACATTAACCGACTCAATCACCTCAACTTCCAGGCCATAGCTATTCACATGTTTGACGTAATCGGCGATGGCATCTTCCGGCCACACTTCACCGGCTGCATACTGATCCAAAACGCCCATCAAGCCGGAGCAGTTAGGGATCTGTCTGATCTCTTGCAGCTTGACACTATCATTGCCTTCTCCATACCATCTAAACGTAATTTTCATCATCTTCCTCTTTCTTGCTCGCGCCATTCCATTGCTATCTGCTTAACCTAACCTCGATCTCAAAGATGCAAGTAGGAAAAATTTAACTATTGATTTTCTTAAAGACTTTGTAAGTATTTGCGCACAGCCCCTGCACCGGTCAGCATGGCCTTAACCCCGGCCACCACCTTATCGGACAGACCGATTTCCACCAAATTGACACCAAAGATGTTGTCTTGCTCCAACAGTGGCGTCACCACCTCTGCCACATTGTCAGTCCGACCTAATTTAAGGTCTTTAAGCAGGCCTTGCAATTCAGCCAGCATCGGGTCAGATGAGGGCTCAAAACCTTGACCGCGGTCGTCAACGCCGATCAGATAACGGATCCAGCCGGCAAACACAGCCGGAATATGAGTTAAGTCCTTGATTTTATCCGGCATAGAAGCCCGATAAGCCTGCAGCGTTTTGCCGAAACGGACCGGCAGTTTTTGCGAGGTGTCCATGGCGATACGCTGAGGAGCGTCCGGCATAAAGGGGTTGGGGAAGCGTTCATTGATACAAGTGTCGATAAACTTTTTGGGGTCCATAACGCCCGGATTAACCACCACCGGCATCCCCTCTACATAGCCGATTGTTTTAATTAAGTTGACCAGATCCTCGTCCTTCATCTCTTCGTAGATACGGGTGTAGCCCAGCAAGCAACCATACACCGCCAGGGCTGTATGCAAGGGGTTGAGACAGGTAGTCACCTTCATGGTCTCAACCTTGTCCACAGTCTCCCGGTCTGTGAACAAAACGCCGGCCTTTTCCCAGGCGGGACGACCGTTGGGGAAGCTGTCTTCAATAACCAGGTATTCTGTCTCCTCCGCATTGACATAGGAAGGAGGCAGGGGACGGCCGTCCAGCTCCCTGATATCCGCATCAGCATAGCCTCTTTCTTTTAGTAATTTACCCACAGCAGGGTCGGCCGCAGGTGTAATTTTGTCGATCATGGACCAAGGGAAAGAAATACGTTTTTCATCACTGACATAGGTAAGAAAATCGGCCGGAACCAAACCCGCCTTCGCCCAAGCCTCTACATAGGCTAAGACAGAAGCGCGCAATAAGGCACCGTTGTGAGAGCAATTATCCATGCTCAGGAGAGCTAAGGGGCAGGCTCCCTTTTGATAGCGTTCGTACAACAGGGCTGCCAAAAGGCCCATCGTGTTACTGAAGGGGCCGTCCAACGATCTAAATTCCTGTTTAACCTGTTCCCTGTAATCACCGCTCAGATCCCGCAAACCATAGCCTTTTTCCGTAATGGTCAAGCTGACGACCTGCAAGCCGGGAGAGCCAAAATAGTTTTTTAACCGAGCGTAATCGTCCGTAAATTGTGGCTCGCATTTGAGCGATTCTGCGATAGCACCAACTACACGCAGGGCGATACTTCCGTCACTCTTTAAGGTCACAGCTGTTGACAGCAAATCGTAAGGGCGCAAGATAGCATCACTCCACTCAGCCGCAAATGTTTGCAGAATGATGACACCGCGGTTGACCTCACCCCGGTCCAGGAGCTCATCTTGCAGGCGGCAAGGAAAGGCGCGAAAGATGTTGCCCGCCCCAACGTGCAGCCAAGTCGGATCAGCCACGGTTTGCTTTCTGATTTTGGCTATATCGTAGTCGGGCAAGACAAAACCTGCCGCTTCCCAATCTGCTCTGTTTTTAATACCGGTTAATGATAGTTTTAAGGTTCCCATGGCACTACCCTTTCTTTAAAAGAAGCTTTACAGTCATTATTCTAACAAGACAATTTGATTTGTTCAATTGCATAAGTATATCGACTGCTCTTATTCTTTTTAGTACAGAAAGGCTGCTTTTTTGAGGGAAAAATTTGCTTATAGCCTGCTCAAGTGTTATCTTCTGCTTAGTTTTACTTTGTTTTTATAAAACTAACTAGAACTATTACTAACTTAAACAGGGAGAGGCAAATTGGCAATCGAGGGCGAATTAAAAAGAATTTTAGAAGAAACTTATACGGCATCCATTCAATATGGAAATATGTACAGCCAGGGTGCCTACCATATGGCCACCATCTTGGCCACTAAATTTTTAGATGTAGCGACTGAGGACATTCTCCATCTAGAACGAGAGCAGGCAGAAAGACTCTGGCACCACTCGCTCAGCCGTTAACCCGTAACGGACGGGGGCCAGACGACTACCACTCGCTGTCAGTTCAACACATTAAATTGTTCAAAAAAACTCCGCTGATAAGCTCTTCACTCAATTACTCACCGGAATTTTTGTAGGCAGGAAGTAAGAGTCACGCAACCGGGACACAATCAATGATCGGGCTTCTCTCTATTAAGATGCTTTTCCTGATGATCGTCCTTTTGTTCTTGGGGGTTGATCGTCAATTTAAGCCGGGCGATACGGTTATCCTCCATCAAAAGAACCTGAAAAGTGTAATTGCGGTAGTGGGCAACCGGGTGTTCATAGGCATCTGGAATCCTGCCCAAGACGTCCAAAACCAAACCGGCCACCGTGTCGTAGTCGGCGTGCTCGTCCTCTTCATTTAATTCAAATTCGGGCAGGTAACGTTTCAGGTCATCGATAGAAGTCAAACCCTCGACCATGTAGACATTGTCCGCCACGCGTATCACTTCACGCTGCTCTTCATCATATTCGTCTTGAATGTTGCCGACAATTTCTTCCAGCAAATCCTCAACTGTAACAATTCCGGAAGTTCCGCCGTACTCATCTATGACAATGGCCATGGCCACATTGGCACTTTGCATATCGCGGAAAAGTTCATCCACGTGTTTAGTTTCCGGTGTCAAATAAGGCGGGCGCAGCAACTTTCTCAGTTCAAAGGGCTTATCATTTTTTTTAGCCAGATAATTCAGCAAATCCTTAACGTGTAAAATCCCAATGATATCATCCGGGCCGTCTTCATAGACCGGGATCCGGGAATAACGTTCTTCACTCGCTACGGAGACAACCTCATCAAAGTCGGCATCGGCGTCCAAAGCCACAAGGTTGGTCCGGTGGGTCATGATCTCTGACACTTCTTTGTCATTAAACTCAAAGATATTTTCGATCATCATACTTTCGTTGATCTGAATATTGCCACTGTCGCGACCGCGGTAGAGCATCATGCGAATTTCTTCTTCTGTTACCTGCTCTCTCGTGGCATCAGGATCGATCCGGAACAGGCGCAAAATCAAGTTGGTGACGGCACTCAAAAACTTGGCAAAGGGGCGGAAAAGAACATCTACGACCCGCATTACACCCACGACATAGCGAGCAAAGCCTTCAGGATTGTGGATCGCGATTTGCTTGGGCACCAACTCTCCTAAGATCAAAGAGATAAAGGAAACAATAACGGTAGTACCGATCAGGCTGACGGTTCCGATCCAAGGATGCAGGCCGGCAGGATCCAGGGCGAAAGAGATGCGAGAAGCAATTTTTTCACCGGCAAAGGCTGAAGATAAAAAGCCGGCCAAAGTGACACCCAGCTGAATAGTCGCCAGGAAATTACTTTTATTCTCCGTAAAATAAAGCAGTTTTCGGGCTAACTTATTCCCGTTATCTGCTTCATGGCGGATGCGGTTGTCATTGATGTTGATAATGGCCATTTCCGTGCCAGAAAAAAAGCCATTGATAAAAACAAAAAACAGAATTATTAGGATATCGATTAAAAGCGATGCTTCGTTCGTTTGTCCTTGTGCCGTTGCCGATAAAAATAATGTGCGTAAACAACCATCGTCGTCCACTGGCGGCTTCCTCCTCATGGATTAAAGAAATAGCAATACCCCGTAAATATAACTAAATATGCCTATTCTTGCAAACTTCAAGCTCGAAATAAGTATTTTGAGCAAAGGCTAATCAGTATTTTCAAAAGTTGGGCAATTCAGAGGCAAAAACAGGCTCATGTTATAATTTTAACGGCCTGCCGGAACCGGTGACCAAGGCGCCGGCTCGATAGAAACAAGACAAAGCAGAATGGGGCAGAATAAAATGTATCAATTTGTTCTTTTTGATTTAGACGGGACAATCCTAAATACTATCCCTCTTATTATAGATACCTACCTGGCTGCCTACCGGGCACACCAGCTTGAGCCGCCCACCATCGACCATATCAAAAGTGGTATTGGCATCCCTTTAAAAACTTACATCGAACAAACCGTACCCGGTCCACTGGTCGAAGCCTATACCAAGACATATCGCCGGATCAACGCGGGCCATGTCACCACTCGAATCGGAGTTTTTACAGCAGCTCGCCACCTACTTGAAGATTTAAAAAACGCCGGCGTGCCGATGGGTATTATGACCTCAAAAGCCCGCCAGGCAGCCGTTGACTCTTTAGAGCAATTTGAACTCCTTGATTATTTTATTTTTGTCCGCGGATCTGAAGATAGCGCCGAGCACAAGCCTTCGCCACAGCCGATTCTCGACGCCGTCCAGGCA
>CAMXYS010000028.1 GCA_947253135.1 uncultured Clostridia bacterium | reverse complement strand
TCATATAGCGGGCCCGGTCAACCGCCTCTTTGGCAATTGTTACTGCTGATGGTTCTTCCGGCTTAATATAGATCGGCACGTCAATTTGCTTGGCCAAAACTTCCAGCTGTTTAGCTGCGGCCGGCCGGTGAACGTCGACCGAAGTCAGCATCACTTTCTTGCCTTTTTGCCTCAGATGGAGGGCCAATTTGGCAGCAGTTGTCGTTTTACCGGCACCCTGCAAACCATACAACATAATGACGGTAAAACCGGCCGGATTAACGCCGATTTTCTGCTGCTCAGAGCCTAAAATCTCCGTCAAAGAGTCGTTGACAATTTTAACAACCTGTTGGCCGGGCGTTAAACTGCCCAAGACTTCCTGCCCTTGGCAAGCCTCGCCGATCTCCGCCGTCAATTCTTTAACAACCTTAAAGTTGACATCTGCCTCCAACAAGGCCAGGCGGATTTCGCGCATCATGTCCTTAATATCGCGCTCTGTAACCCGGGACTTGCCGCGCATCTTTCCGACCATAGCCTGTAGGCGCGAAGATAAACTTTCAAACATCTTTTACTGGGCCCCTTTCCACCGGCTATTTATAGTAATTCTCTTGTTCTGAAGGCGAAGCTGCCGATCTGCCACCCGACAAGACAATATCATCAACAGCGGCCAAAGCTGCTAAAATACTGAATTTTTTTTGTTCGTCCGGCACTTTGTTTTTAAGCAAGGCTTCCTTGAGTTGATTGAGCAGAGTGTGACGCTGCCGCTGCTTGGCTAACAGGTGCAAGCGGTCTTCGTACTCGGATAAGTGCCGGTGCCCACGCTTAATAGCATTGTGGACACTTTGTCGACTCACCTGCAAACGGTCAGCAATTTCAGCCAAAGACCAATCCTCATTGTAGTAAAGCTGCATAATTTCTTGCGTCCGACCGGTTAAAAGAGAGCCGTAAAAATCAAGCAAGAGAGCTACTTCTATCACTTCAAACATAAGCTCTATTGTAATCTAAAAAATCTTACTGTCAAGTATTATTGCTTGACAGTAGAGCCAGATCTCTCTTAACTGATAAGAGATGCGTTACACCTCGAAAGGTATTCGGCGACTAGTTGATTTGGACTTTTAAATCCTATCACATACTTGACTGTGGAATTATATCTTCTTTCATGTTTGGCTAGTTTTTCTTTAATTGGCTTACACTCCTGAATATTTCTTGATCATATACTATTTCTGATCTTCTCTGTGGCTTCTTTCTACCCGTCCATTCTGCCAAGGAGAATAGGGCCTGGTTCGCCTCACTCGTATGTCTAACTCTTGAGCAGTTTTTTTTAAGAAACCCGATTTCTGCGTTTGTTCTTGATCTTTTGTATTCTTCCACTCCTGGAAGGCTTTCCACTTGTCCTCACCCGGCTGCTTGGCTTTTTGCATAGCAATGAGATTGTCAACGTCCGCTTACGTATAGGTCTTCTCGTCCTCAAAGAATAAAAACGGTATGGCCACTGCAGTCGGCATGAAACCCGTTTTAATTCGACTCGTCCAAAACCCGGACAAAAATCCCCACTATCAAAAATTATTGAGTGACATGCGCTCTACAACGTTTAATGGATTCATCACTCAGCCTTTGACAGTAGGTAGTTACGCCCACAAGTATGGAGAATATGGTGGCTATATTGGAGATATAGGTTTGATTACCGGAAGGACTAAACTTCTTTTTATATTCTATGCCAAAAATAGTGCTGACGCAGTTGACTTATCTCATCAAATCGGTCAGCTTCTGTCTTAAATAACAAAGCCGGTAGCGCTGCAGAGTGCACTACCGGCAAGTTGTCTCCTTCCATGAGAAGTCTTTTTTACTTCATGAGAGCATTGGGTACCCACATAGAGATTTGCGGCACAAAAGTAATAAGCATTAATACCAAGACCATCATGGCATAAAATGGCAAACATGCTTTAGTTACCTCTTCAATCTTGCTCTTTCCGATCGAACAACCCGCAAACAGAGCTGCTCCCACCGGTGGCGTACACAAGCCTATGGCTAAATTCAGGATCAGCATAGCGCCAAATTGAACTTGGGTCATGCCCAACTGTGTTGCAACCGGCAACAAGATAGGAGTCAAAATTAAGATTAGCGGTCCCATGTCCATGATACAACCCAGCACCAGACACATCAGATTAATCAACAAGAGAATAACGACCTTATGGTCTGATACGCCAAGTAGAAAATTGGTCAGCATGGTCGGGATCTTTAAATAGGCCAGCAGCCAGCCGAACATGGAAGCCGTAGCGATTAAGGCCATAACCATAGCAATTGTCCTTAGTGACCGTTTAAGAATGTTGCCGAACTGTCTTAGCGGAATCTCCCGGTAAACAAAGAAAGTTACTACGAATGCATAAACAACTGCGACAGCGGCTGACTCAGTCGCTGTAAACCAGCCTAAAACCACACCGCCTACAATGATAAAACAGCTGAAAAGACCCAAAATAGCATCCTTAGTGATCTTTAAAGCCTCTTTTCGGCTCATCTTCCGTCCCTTAGGATAATTTCTCTTTCTGGAAATGATAGCAGTCGCCACCATCAAAGCTAGACCGAGCAGGATACCTGGAATCAAACCGGCCATAAACAACTGACCAATAGACACGCCTCCACCAGCTGCCATGGCAAATAAAATCATGTTATGCGAGGGTGGAATCATAACGCCCTGACAAGACGAAGTAACCGTGACGGCCACAGAAAAATCATTGTCATAGCCCGAGTCCACCATCATCGGAATCAAAAAGGAACCAATAGAAGAGGTGTCTGCCACTGCTGAACCCGAGATGCCTCCAAAAAACATGGAAGCCAGGATGTTTACTTGGGCCAGGCCGCCTCGCATGCGCCCCACCAGGACGTTAGCAAAAGCAATTAGGCGGCGGGATATGCCTCCCTGTCCCATAATCTCGCCGGCTAAAATGAAAAAGGGGATAGCCAATAGAGAAAAGGACTGAATGCCTCCAACCATTCTTTGCATCAATGTCGGTAGCGGTATCTGGAGATACACCGCAGTCAGGATGGATGAAATTCCCAGAGTAAAGGCGACCGGCATACGCATGATCAGCAGGACAACAAAGGATACAAATAAAATTAAAATGGCAATTGAGGTGTTAGGCATGGGGCTCATCCTCACTTTCTGTCATGACAGAATGCTCCTCCCCCGCTGCCACTAACAAGGCGTTGATAAAAATCAACAACCCGGATAAAGGAAAAATAACGTACAGCACGGAACTCGGCATCTTGGTCGCAGGCAAGGTCGTCATACTTGTCATATGCATGATTTTTATACCGATGACAACCATTAGAACACCAAAGGCTGCGATGAGAAGGTAATTAATAACCTCCAAAATACGCAACACTTTGGCCGGCAGTCTCCTCGTAAACATCTCAATGAAGATATGGATTTTTTCCAGAACTCCTATAGCAACACCGATCAGGCTAAACCAAACGAGCATCAGGGTAGCTACCTCTTGAGTCCAGGAAAAGCCGGATTTAAAAATGTACCTCAAGTTTACATCCAAGAACACGATAACTGTTAGAAGCACCATGCAGATCATTGCGAACCACTCCAGTAGCTTAAACAAGGACCGGCTAACTCTCAATAAGTGAACCTTCACTCCTACCACCTCTCCTTATACAATGACAAGACTTACTTGGCTAATGCTTGAACAGCCTCTACAATTTCTTTTTGCTCCGGATTCAGGAAATCATCATACATAGGCTTAACAGCCTCTTTAAACTGAGCCAATTCATCTTCTGTCAGTTCGGTCAAGGTGCAACCTTTCTCCTTAGCAATTTCAGCATGTTCCTTCTCAGATTCTTCCCAGGCTTCCTTGTGCCATTCTTCAGCCTCTTTAGCCGCATCAAAGATAATCTTCTGGTCTTCCGGAGAAAGCTTATCCATGGTCTGCTTGGATGCCAGGATCATGTCAGGCATATAGGAGTGGGCATCATAGGTCCAGTAAGGGGCAACTTCGTAGAAGGACATTTGAATGTAAGAAGTCATGTTGTTTTCTGCACCGTCGACCACACCGGATTGGATGGACGAATAGGTATCATTGAAGGGCAGCCCCACGCCTACAGCACCCAGGCAATCCATCAACTTCAGCATCGTTTCGGATTCTGAAACGCGGATTTTCATACCTTTCAGATCTTCCGGAGTATGAATTTCTTTTTTATTGTTGAAGAAGTTTCTGGAACCGGGGTGGAGATAAGTAACACCGACCAAATTATTGTCTTCAAAAGTTTTAAATACTTTTTGGCCGATTTCACCGTCTAGGACCTGGAACAGGTGGTCAACATCTTTATACTCATAGGGCATCTGAAGCGCATTTAAGAGCGGTGCGAATTCAGCAGCAGCGCCGGAAGAAACTCGAGTAAAATCGAGGCCTCCGAATTGTGCCTGTTCGATAGTTGAGCGCTCGTCACCTAACTCGCCGGAAAAGTGGCACTCGATTTTAATGCGGCCATCAGTCTCTTTCTCAACTGTATCAGCAAAACGCTGACAAGCCTGGCTCGTAATGTGTTCCTTATTATGGCTATTAGCCAATCGCAGGACCATTTGATCTTTAGCGCCGGCTGCAGCTCCTTCACTACTAACCTCTGAACCCGGCTGGTCTGATGTCGCAGGCTCAGCAGGGCTCTCTTTCCCACCACAGCCGGCCAAGGATGTTAATAACAAGCCTACTGAAAATATTCCAGCCAATAAACGTTTCATACTTATTCCTCGCTTTCTTCTCTGTAAATTGCAATCTCCCTCTAGTCTATGCGGGAGTCTTATAATTTAATCTTAAAGAAGGCAGAGTTGTTAAAAAAGTGTAAAATATTGCTATTGGACTGTCTTTTTGTTCACTGCTAAAAATAAACAACACTTGTTTCTTATGCATCTCGCACAAGATTGCGGTATTGTGTAGGCGTGGCGCTTATGTGCCTCTTAAAGGTCTTCATAAAATAATTAGGGTCTGTGTAACCAATTTTTGGGGCGATTTCAGCTACTGTTAAATCAGTTGTCTCTAAAAGGCGCTTTGCCATCTCCAACCGATACTGTGTTAGATATTCCAAAAAAGTTTGCTGAAAAAACTCTTTAAATTTTCTCGAAAAATAATAAGGACTGATACCCATGGCCTGTGAGGCCTCTTCGATTCCTATATCTTGCATATAATGATTATTAATCCAGACAATAATTGACGTCTTAAAAGGGTTGTCATGTGCAGCTAAGTTCTTATCCGCTTTGTCGTCTACTTGTAGAGCACGAGTCAGGTAGGCATCCAAAAGTTTCTTTAAATCCGCTTCCGACACCGGTTTAAGTAAATAATCTTTTCCTCCGGCTCGCATGGCTGTGACTGCATAATCAAAGCGATCATAAGCTGTTAAAAAGACAACCTTGGTATCCGGCAAATGAGGTTGGATCACCTTAGCTGCCTCCAGCCCGTTTCTCAAAGGCATTTCGATATCCATTATGATCAAGGCGGGATGAAGCTTCAAAGACAAGTCAATAGCTTCTCTACCATTTTCAGCGATAGCTATAAAAACAGATTCACCCAGTATTTTTTTTATTTTATTGCGCAAAGCCAAGCTGCTTTTAGGCTCGTCTTCTGCAATTAAAACGGTTTGCATAGATTACTCCTCAGGAATCAGCAGATACACGCTCGTTCCCTTATTTACTTCGCTTTCAATGTACAATTTACCGCCAAATAAGTCTAATCTTCGCTGGATGTTCTTTAAACCGACAGCTGGTCTTTCTTGCCCGTCTCCCTTCCTTTTCTCAGAATTCTGAAGCTGATCAGGAGAGCAACTCCAATCTCTTCCCAGAACAACCGGACCCGGAACATAATTCGAATCAAATTGAACTCGCTGATCGCCGCGAGTGGACGCTTGTTTTTTTAACTCCGGTCCGACAGGAAAACCCGCTCCATTATCAGTCACTAGGACTTCGATGAAATGATCTGACCGACTGATTTTTAGTAGAATTTCACCGCCTGATTGACGTTTACGCACACCGTGAAGAATGGCATTTTCCAACACAGGTTGGATAAGAAACTTAGGAATGGAGGTGGATAGGTCAACTTCAGGATCAATCATAACTTCAAAGGCATATTGACCGGCAAACCTAGCTTCCTGCAATTCCATATAATCTTGGGCGAAACGTAACTCCTGCTCCAAGCTGACGTACAGATTTTCCTGTTCTAAAGAATACCGAAAAAATTTAGCCAGACGCTGGATCAATTCCTCTGTATACCGGGCCTCTTCCTCATCCGCTAGAGAAGCAATGGTATTGAGTGTGTTAAATAAAAAGTGCGGGTTGATTTGACTTTGAAGTTGAGCAAAACGACTGGTCTCAAGTTCCTTTTGCATGGTCATATTTTCCACTTCTTTTTCTAGAAGGGCTTTTTCCATTGCTGACTGCTGTTCTAAAGCATGAATGTGTTGCTTGATTTTTTCCAGCATTAAATTAAAAGATGTGGCCGTTCGCCCCAGCTCATCCTGACTTCGAACAGGTAGCGAGGGCATGTCATACTGACCCCTCCTAATTCGGTCAGCCGCCTCTCCCAATTGGCCGACGTTCCTAACAAGGTTTCTGACAAAAAACTGTAGACTGACACTTAAAAATAATGTGATTACAATGGAAAAAGCAACAATATAGCGGCTATTTTGCAGTTGTTTATCTGATTGGACGGACCACTCTTCATCAGCCTGCCTCATGCTGGTTTCCAGAAGTATTACATTGTAGCGCTCAATGTAACCTGCTTGTTTTTTAAGACTCACATACCACTCTGCCTTCTCATTGAGGTCAGTTGCCCGGATGAAACCCAGTTGTGTCTTGCGGTAATACTCCATAGCCTGAGAAATTGCATGGCGCAAGGCTTGTGTATGCGTATCATTACTCCGGTCCGCCTCCAAGACATCTCTCCACCTTTGATCTGTCTCGGCTATCCCTTTATAGTAGGCTTCCACCATGGACGGGGTGACAGCAAGTCTGTTGTTTTCCTCGGTCATCACATTTTCTGCAATAAAGCTATTCATATAACGAGATATGGAAAGATTAGAATTAATAATTTTACCGGCATTGCGGCTGATGTGGTTGAGGTAGACAAGACTGATCACCAGAATGGTCCACAGGCAAACTAAAACCACGGCTAAAACCATGCCTAATTTGACTTTAACGGAATAGTCTCGCCAGTGTTTGAGCTGCATAAAACTACCATCCTGTTCTTTTAACCGACTCAGTAGACAAATTAACCTTAGTACTACATCACCCACAAATTGTCCAGTAATTGGCCCGTCCTCCAGATGAGAAACGGGCCAAGTTCAGGTAAAACTAAGGTTTAAATCTTTCTAAAATAATCCACTGCCGATTCAAAAATCTTCATGTCATACCGACCAGGTACATTTTTATAGCAATCAATACCCAATCTTTCCGAGTGCCCCATTTTACCAAAAATTCTGCCATCCTCAGAAATGAGCCCCTCAATAGCACGCGACGACTGGTTGGGACAGTACCGGATGTCTTGACTGGGTCGACCCTCAAAATCACAGTACTGGGTAGCTATATGCCGGTCCTCCACCATACCCACGAGCCTGCCCTCGCCGTGTGAGATCGGCACTTGATAGACTTCACCAACCTCCGTCCTTTGCAGCCAGGGGCTGGAGTTATTCGTCACTCGGATGTTGACAATTCCGGATTGGTGCCTTTTGATCGTATTGGCTGCCAGTGTCGGCATATCGGCCGTGGCCTCTCGGATCTGACCGTAAGGTAGAAGCCCGAGCTTGATCAAGGCCTGGAAGCCATTGCAGATACCTCCGATCAGACCTTCACGGTCAAGTAATTTCTGAATAGCTGCAGCCGACTGCTGATTCCGCATAAAAGAGCAAATAAACTTGGCCGACCCGGCCGGCTCATCCGCTCCGGAGAAGCCACCCGGAATAAATAGAATTTGTGACCGATCCAATTTCCAAGAAAACTCTTCCAGGCTTTCTTTAATATCGTCTACTGTCAGATTCCGCACCAAGCAAAATTCAACCTCAGCACCGGCCCACTCAAAAGCTCTGGCAGAATCGTATTCACAATTACTGCCGGGAAACACGGGGATCAGGACAGTGGGTCTTTTAATAGGGCTGCCGGAATAGGTGGGTGGCTGCCTCAGCTTTTCTCGGGTCGGCAACTCTACAATTTTAACCGGCTCGCCCCCTACCACCCTCGTGGGATAAACCGGCTCCAGTTTTTGCTCATAGGCCTGCTCCAAATCAGCCATGTTCAACTGACTGTCTCCGTGGCTAATGAAGTAGTCAGTCCGGGTCTGACCAACCTTGAGTAATTCAAGCCCGGGAATCGCTTTAAGCTCGGACTCTGCCTCAAGCAAAAAGCCATGGAGGACAGGCGAAAAGATCGTCTCCAGCTTTAAGTCCGGATCCAACTCGACGCCAATCCGGTTACCCAGCCCCATCTTTAACAAGGCTTCAGCCATGGAAGCGGTCGTCAGGCTGTAACTGGCACAGACCTGACCGCCTTTGATCAGTTCACTAATCCGAGTAAGAAAGTCACGGCTCGCCTTCTCACCTCTTACCAGGTAGATGGGGTGGTCTGCCTCTTTAAACTCAGGCGATATGACCTCCTTGCTGTCGACCAGACTGATGGCAAAGGAAATAAGGGTCGGCACGACATCCAGCTCCTCAAAGGAACCGCTCATCGAATCCTTACCCCCAATGGCTGCTACCTCTAAGTCCAATTGAGCCTGGACAGCACCCTGCATGGCAGCAAAAGGCAGCCCCCAGCGCTCCGGATCCTCTCGCAGAGAAGGAAAATATTCCTGTAGGGTGAGGTGGACTTGCTGAGGATCAGCCCCGCCGGCTAGGATTTTATAGACACTGTCCAGTACACTGGCATAGGCAGAATAATAGGGATCCTCTGCAGCTATACTCGGTTTAAAGCCGTAGGCCATAATCGAACAGGTCGTCGTCGAACCATCCTGAACAGGGATTCGGTTGACCATGGCCTGGGCCGGTGTCTTTTGATATTTTCCACCCAAGGGCATCAGGACGGACCCTGAACCGATGCTGGAGTCAAATTGTTCAATCAAGCCGGCTTTGCTACAGTGATTTGGATCAGCCAGCAAGGTCCTGTAGCCCTCCGCCAGTGATGTCACTTCTCGCCGGACCGCCGCCTTTGGGGCCGGAACGCGGACGCGCGCTGTCTTAGCAGCACCATTTGTATCTAAAAAGGAGCGGTCAATCTCAACCACAGTCCGACCGGAAAAATTCATCTTAAGGGTCGGTTCTGCAGTGACCTCGGCAATGACCGTCGCCTCCACGTTCTCTTGTCGAGCTGCCTGCTTGACCAGTTCTAGGTCAGCCGGATCAATCACTAAGGCCATTCTTTCTTGAGATTCGCTGATCGCAAGATCGGTAGCTGAAAGGCCCTCATATTTTTTGGGGACGCGGTCGAGAGAGATCTCCAGCCCGTCAGCCAGTTCCCCAACTGCCACAGCAACACCGCCGGCCCCGAAGTCATTGCATTTTTTGATGGCACGGCTGACCCGAGGGTTGCGAAAGAGCCTCTGCAACTTCCGCTCCTCTAATGCATTCCCCTTTTGGACTTGGGCGCCGCACAGGTCAACTGATTCAAATTGGTGTGACTTGGAGGAACCGGTGGCGCCGCCTATGCCGTCTCTGCCCGTCCGACCCCCGACTAAAAGGATGAGGTCACCCGGTTCAGGCCGTTCTCTTTTTACGTTTTCTGTCTTTACGGCACCAACGACCGCACCCAACTCCAGGTGTTTGGCCACATATGAAGGATGGTAAAGTTCCTCCACTATAGAGGTAGCCAAACCAATCTGGTTGCCGTAAGAAGAATAGCCAGCTGCCGCCTGCTTGACGATGGTCCGCTGCGGCAGCTTTCCGGGAAGGGTGTCCTCCACCGCTTGCAGAGGGTCAGCCGCCCCGGAAATGCGCATGGCTGCATAGACATAAGCCCGACCTGACAAGGGATCTCTAATGGCTCCCCCTATGCAGGTTGCAGCGCCACCAAAGGGCTCAATCTCCGTGGGGTGGTTATGGGTTTCATTTTTAAACAGCAGCAGCCAGTCTTCTTTGCCGGTAGCTGTATCAACTTTAACCTTAATGGTACAGGCGTTGATTTCATCACTCTCGTCCAGCTGCTTCAGCTTTCCTTCTGCCCTCAGCTTACGCATCGCAATGGTAGCCATATTCATCAGGGTGACCGGCTTGTCCGGACAGTAAGCCTCATGAATCTTCAGGTACTGAGCATAAGTCCTGGCCACCCGCTCATCTTCAATGGTGATATCCGTCAGCTCGGTGTTAAAAGTCGTGTGGCGGCAGTGGTCCGACCAGTAAGTGTCAATGACCTTAAGTTCAGTGTGACTGGGATCTCTGCCCTGGCCATTAAAATAGGCCTGGACCATTTTCAAATCATTCAGGTCCATAGCCAGGTCCTCTTTCTCCAACAAGGCTTTCAGTTCCGGCTCAGACAGATTGATAAAACCTTCGTAAACGCCCGCATCCTCGATCTTGCCCGGGTTCAGCAAGAGGCTATCCGGCAAGTCCAAAGGCTTCTCCTCGGAGTCAACCGGGTTGATCAAATGGGTCTTAATGCGTTCCAGCTCCCCCTGCTTGAGCTTTCCTTTCAAAAGATAAACAGTGGCATACCGAACGCTTGGTTTTTCCACCTGGGCCAGCATTTGAATACAAGTGGCAGCCGATTCCGCCCGTTGGTCAAACTGGCCAGGCAGGTAACCTATGGCAAAGGCCGTCTCTTCTTCAGAGATGTCCAGATCAAAGAAGTAATTTTCCAGCGGGGGTTGGCTAAAGACATTGTTGATGCAGGCCGGTAAGAGTGCCTCTTCAATACCCTCCACATCGTAGCGCTTCAGGATTCGCAGGCCCTGCAACCCATCCAGATGAAAAAGGGGTTGCAGTTCATGCAACAAGTCCTGGCTGCTCGAGTCCGTTTCTACTTTGCTTTCGACATAAATTCTATGAATCATAAATCTTCTCCCTGGAGAGCTTTTCGCCCAATATCATGCCGATAAAAAGACTGCTTAAATGTGATTTGTTCGGTAAAGTTATAGGCTGTGGCGACTGCCTCCCCTAGGGATGGGCCCAGGCCGATGACGTTCAGCACCCGGCCTGAAGTGGCAAAATAGCCCTTGGCATCTCTGCCAACACCCGCAAAGATAATCTGATCTTCCAGATTGGCCGGGTAGGTAATCCTTCCACCCTTTACAGGCTTGACAGGGTAGCCCTCGGCAGCCATGACAATGCAGCAGGCAGCACCGTCAGAGAATTCCAGCCTGGCCCGGTCCAGCTGGCCTTTGCTAGTCAACTGCAGTACTTCCCACAAATTGCTTTTCAACAAAGGCAGTATGACCTGTGTCTCCGGGTCGCCAAAACGCGCATTGTATTCCAGCAGCTTGAGGCCTGACGAAGTGAGCATCAAACCAAAGTAGAGGCAGCCTCTAAAATCCAGCCCATCGGCTGAAAGGCCCTTTAAAGTCGGCTCCAAAATATCTCGTCTAAAAGATTGCTCGACCTCTGCCGTATAGTAGGGGTTGGGCGCCACACAGCCCATCCCTCCCGTATTCGGTCCCCGGTCACCATCGTAGGCGGCCTTGTGGTCCATGGAGGAGATCATTGGCAAAATGGTCTTGCCGTCACAGAAGCTGAGCACCGATATCTCCGGACCCTCTAAAAACTCCTCGACAATCACCCGGGCGGAGCTTTCGCCAAACTTCTGCTTCAGTAAAAAATCTGCCAGTACGGCCTTGGCTGCAGCTGGGTCAGCGACAATTTCAACCCCCTTGCCTAAGGCCAGGCCGTCCGCCTTAATGACCAGAGGATAAGACTGTTCCCGGCAGTAGGACAGGGCCTGTTCATAGTCATCAAATTCCGCATAACCGGCCGTCGGTATGCCATGCCGCAGCATAAAAGATTTGGCAAAGGCCTTGCTGGATTCCAGCCTGGCCGCCGCTCGGACCGGCCCAAAACAGGGGATGCCGGCTCCTTCCAAGAGGTCCACCAGACCCAGAGCCAGGGGGTCGTCCGGCGTCACCAGGCAAAAATCAATTGCTTTTTCTTGCGCAAAGGCCAGAACCTGCTCCGTCTCTTTTACCCCTATGTCAGGAACCCTGGTTAAAAAAGTCATGGCCGGATTACCCGGCAGGCAAAACAAATCCAGTTCGGGATTCTCCTCATGGAGTCTTTTGCAGATCGAATACTCTCGGCCGCCGCTGCCAATTACAAGTACTTTCACGGTCTCTCCTTAATGGTGAAATAGCCTAATCTGGTTTAAGACCATGACTAAGCCATGTTTGTTACATGCCTCGATGACGAGGTCATCTCGGATCGATCCCCCCGCCTGCACAACATAGGAAACCCCGCTCTTAACGGCTCGCTGAATGTTATCCGCAAAGGGGAAGAAGGCATCTGAACAGAGCGAGACACCGGCTATCTGATCGAGGTATGCTCGTTTCACGGCCTCGGTCAAAGGCTCCGGCTGTCGTTCAAAATACTTTTCCCAGTTGCCGGGAGCACAGACGTCTTCTTCATTGTGGTTGATGTAGCCGTCGATCAAATTGTCCCTTTCGGCCCGCCCCAGCTCTGCTTTAAAAGGCAAATTCAAGACCAGCGGATGCTGTCTTAGAAACCAGGTGTCGGCCTTGTCACCTGCGAGCCTGGTGCAGTGAATTCTAGATTGCTGACCTGCCCCGACCCCAATCGCCTGACCGTCGTAGGCGTAGCAGACCGAATTGGACTGAGTATATTTAAGGGTGATCAGTCCCACGATCAGGTCCTGCTTGTGCTGTAGATCAAGTTCCTTATTTTCAGTAACTATATTTTCTAAGACAGAATAATCCAGTTTAATATCGTTCCTCTTCTGTGAAAAAGAAATGCCGAAAACCTGTTTATTCTCTATTTCCGCCGGTTCATAGTCCGGATCGATTGCGATGACTAAATAACTGCCCTTGCGCTTAGACCGTAAAACTTCCAGAGCTTCCGGCGTGTAACCGGGGGCGATGATGCCATCCGAGACCTCACGTTTGATTAGCTTCGCAGTCGTCAAATCACAAATGTCACTCAGGCCGATAAAGTCGCCAAACGAGCTCAACCGGTCCGTCCCCCTGGCCCGGGCATAAGCTGAGGCCAAAGGAGACTCATCAATCCCCTCTATGTCATCGACAAAACAGACTTTCTTTAGATTTTCAGATAAGGGGCGCCCCAGGGCCGCCGAGGTCGGTGAAACATGTTTAAAAGAGGTGGCTGCAGCCACACCGGTGGCAGCTTTCAGCTCCCGGACCAGTTGCCAGGCATTTAGGGCATCCAACAGATTGATATAGCCCGGCTTGCCGTTTAAAATCCGCAGAGGCAGGTCAGACCCGTCCGCCATGAAAATTCCGGCCGGTTTCTGATTGGGATTATTGCCGTACTTCAGTTCAATTGCTTGCATCAGTCACCCTCCAATTTGTTGAAAATCAATAGATCTTTAACCTTGCCTGATTCGGCGTCAATGCTGATTTCCGTCAGGGACACCTTGTAGTCGGAGTTGATGGACTCCCACAGTTCACGAGCCAAGTTGTCCGTAGCGGGAAAAGCCACGGGCTCACCTGTAAAGCTGGGCAAGGGGTCTCCATCGTCCATATAAGTGTGGATGCAGTGTCCGCAGCCCGGGCTGAGCTCGTAGTTGAACTGGAAGTGATTACAGAATTCACCTGCCGGGTCGCCCGCCTTGATAATGTTAAAGGCGTAGTTGCTGCCGGACAGGACCAAGCTAATGCGCGGTGTAAAGTTAGGAGCATCCGGCTCAAAGCGCCGGGTTAAAAGTGAGTTGTACATGGACCGGCCGTCAGCATAACCCTCATAAATGGTATCCGTCTGATCGCCGTTAGTCAGGATGTGCCTGCCCTCGTAAGCCCTGTAAAGGTTGTAGATGATCAGGCTGGGGTCCTCCAATTTAGCTGGGTCAAAGGCCTCGGTCCGCAACCGGTCCTCCTCTTTCACAAAAATTCGATTTTGACTGTTGGCACTTCGTCCCATGATGAAATACAAAAGCTTAATGTCCTTGTCGTAGGACAAGCAGATCGTCCTGCCCGGATAAGATTTTCCGGCCAGGTAATCAACTATAGAATTTACTCGCATACAGCCTCCCTTTCTAACTTTTGACAATAGGCTTCGATCACTCTGGGATAAAGGCTGTGCTCAACTTCTTCCAAAATTCGCTTCTGCAGGCTCTCGGCCGTATCGCCCTCTAAAACCGGTACCGCCTCCTGCGCCAGAATCTTGCCACCATCGCAGACTTCGTTGACCAGGTGAACCGTGGCGCCCGAGAGCTTGACACCGGCCTCTATTGCCGCCCGGTGGACCTTCAAGCCATAGAAGCCCGGCCCGGCAAAGGCAGGAATGAGTGAGGGGTGAATGTTGAGGATCCTATCCTTATAATGCCCGGTAAACGTTTCTCCGAGAATATCCAAAAAACCAGCCAGGATGACCAAGTCACAGCTGTGCCCGTCAATCGCCTCAATCAGGGCCTGTTCATAGGCGGCCCCGTCAGAGTAGTCTTTCTTTTTGATCACCAGCCGGTCAATGCCAGCTTCTGCGGCGCGCACGAGTCCATAGGCGGATTCCCGGTTGCTGATGACCAGGACGGGGCGGCCGTGAGTCAAAGTCCCCTCTTCTTCCGCTCGGATGATGGCCCCTAAATTGCTGCCGGAGCCGGAAATTAAAACTGCCAGTTTTTGCATAAGCTACCTGCCCTCAGACGAGCTGAAGCCCGTTTGGACCGGCTTCAACCTGACCCAGATCATATACCCGCTCGCCGTAGCCGGACAGGATGGCTTGCACCTGGTCCTCTCTGTCCGCCGCGATCACCATAACCAGGCCGATGCCCATATTGAAGGTGTTGTACATATCTTTTTCAGAAATGCCGCCCTCTTTCTGCAACAGTTCAAAGATCGGTAAAACCGGCACCCGGTCCTTATAAACCCTGGCCATACAATCAGCCGGCAGCGCTCTGGGAATGTTTTCATAAA
>CAMXYS010000027.1 GCA_947253135.1 uncultured Clostridia bacterium | reverse complement strand
ACCGGTGGCGAATCGTCGGCAGCGTCAGATGTGTATAAGAGACAGAATCATAGTTGCTATTTTATGGACGGTGCACCGATTCGCTTGGGCAACCACGTTTTTGTGGGGCCCTTTGTGGGTTTTTATACAGCGAGCCACCCCCTGGAGGCCCACCCGCGCAAGGCCGGTTTGGAGCAGGCTAAACCAATTACAGTCGGCGACAATTGTTGGCTGGGCCCGGTGTCACCATCATGCCGGGTGTCACCATCGGAGCCGGGGCGGTCGTCACTCGCGACATTCCGGAAAACAGCCTGGTTATGGGGGTGCCCGGCCGAACTGTTAAAGAGATCGATCAGGAGAATGAAATACAAGCCTCACAAGTCTAAAAATTACTTTATAATGTGGAAAAGATTTTAAAGAGGGAGTTGCTTATGCTGACGTTAGAGCGTTTTGAAGAGGCCCGGGACCGTATTAATCCCATTATTCGCCAAACCCGTTTAATCCACAGCCCACACTTTTCCGCTTTGGACCAGCTGCAAATTTACTTAAAGCCGGAAAATTTACAAATAACCGGTTCTTACAAAATTCGTGGTGCCTACAATGCCGTTTCACGTTTAGATGAGGACAGTGCCCGCCGTGGCCTGATCACCGCTTCTGCCGGCAACCATGCCCAGGGGTTAGCTATGGCCGGACAATTGCGACAGGCTCCTGTCACCATCGTCATGCCGGAGATCACCCCCCTCTTAAAAGTTAACAGCACTAAATCTTACGGTGCCAAAGTTGTGCTCTACGGCAACACTTTTGACGATGCTTGTGCCTACGCACAAAAGCTGGCCGCCGAACAAAATCTCACCTTTATCCATCCCTTCGACAACCTCGATGTAGCCACCGGCCAAGGCACGATGGTTTTTGAGATCCTCGAGGAGCTGCCTGACACTGATACCATTGTCGTCCCGATCGGTGGTGGCGGTCTGGCCACCGGTGTCTCCACCTTGGCCAAACTGCTTAAACCGGATATCGAAGTCATCGGGGTCGAGCCCCTGGGGGCTGCTTCCATGAAGGCCTCTTTAAGGGCCGGCCACCCCACCAGCTTGGCTGAAGTTGACACCATCGCAGACGGTGTGGCTGTCAAAAAACCGGGGGACCTCATCTTTCCCTACATCCAAAAAAGTATAGACCATATTATCACTATCCCGGACGAAGAATTAGTCGGCGTCTTTTTAGACCTTTTAGAAAACCATAAAATCTTGGTTGAAAATGCAGCCTTGCTCTCGGTCGCAGCCGCCAAGCACCTCCCGGCCGCCCCTGACAAAAAAGTGGTCTGTATCCTGTCCGGTGGCAATATGGATGTCATTACCTTGGCTTCTTTAGTGCAGCATGGTTTGATTGCTCGCGATCGCATCTTTACCTTCTCAGTTCGACTCCCCGACCGCCCCGGCGAATTGGAAAAAATTGCTCATTTAGTCGCCTCTGCCCGCGGCAATATCATCCGGCTCGAACACAACCAATTTGTCACCATCAACCGCAATAGTGCCGTGGAACTACAGGTCACCCTGGAGGCCTTCGGGCACGAACACAAGGAAGAAATCCTCCACGTGCTAAACGACGCCGGCTACCCGCCGCGTGTGGTCAACACAACGATCATGTATTGAAATCCCGCGGTTAGAAGTTTGCTAAGATCATTTTAAGCGAATCAAAGAGGGCACTGACGACTTGGCGTCAGCGCCCTTTTTACTAATTTAAATGGCTGAGGTCGAAGTAAATCCGCTGGCTAGAGCAAGCTTGGACTCGCGGGGCTCAAGCGTCCAGCAAGGCCCGATCACTGCTGAATTCTTCGCCGGAAACAGCGGCGAACTGGTGCAGCAAGTCCTCTACTTCTAAATTTTCCTTATCGGCACCGCGGATGTCCAAAATAATCCGCCCCCTATGCAGCATAATTAGCCGGCTGCCGAACTCGATGGCCTGTCGCATGTTGTGGGTAATCATCAAAGTCGTCAGCTGCCGCTCTGCAATTAGATGTTTAGTGACACTCAAGACCTTGTCTGCCGTGCGGGGGTCCAAGGCAGCTGTGTGCTCATCCAGCAGTAAGACATGGGGGTTTTTTAGGGTTGCCATCAACAGTGTCAGTGCCTGCCGTTGTCCGCCGGACAGCAATTTAACCCGGACGCTCATCCGGTCTTCCAACCCCAATTCCAACCGGGCTACCAATTCTTTATATTGCTCTTCTTCGTCAGGCGTAATAGCCCAATTTAAACCTCTGCGCTGACCGCGCCGGGCTGCCATCGCTAAATTTTCCGCAATACTCATATCACCGGCCGTGCCCATCATCGGATCTTGAAAAACCCTGCCCAAAAGAGCAGCTCGCTTGTATTCAGGGGCAAATGTGACATCTATATCGTCGATGGAAATCAGGCCGGCATCGGGCGGATAAACACCGGCAATGCTGTTCATTAAAGTGGATTTGCCCGCTCCGTTGCCACCGATAACGGTCACAAATTCACCGGCGTCCAAATGCAAATTCAGGTCATTAATAGCAACCGTTTCATTCGGCGTGCCGGGGTGAAAGACTTTGCGCAAATGCTTTATATCCAGCATGGTCAGTCCTCCCTTTCTGAAGTGTCTACATCACCCTCAACCTGATCGATAAAGAGCGTGCGATTGGCCTCTTTGCGGGCGCGTCTGGCCCGGTATTGATCAGTAGCCACAGGAATCCACAGGGCCAATGCCACAATAATGGCTGTGAACAGCTTTAAGTCCTGGCTCTCAACTTTCAACTGTAAGACGATGGCGATAATGCCCCGATAAATAATTGAGCCGACCACCACACCAATAAATCTTTGCAGGAAATTTCTTTTAAGAAATAAAACCTCGCCGATAATGATCGTCGCCAAGCCGATAACAATGGCTCCCGTGCCCATGTCCATATCAGCAAATCCTTGACTTTGGGCCAATAGGCCACCCGACAAGGCCACCAAGCCATTGCCCAAAACGAGACCGACCATAATGGTCGCCTTGGTGTTCACCCCTAGCGCCCTCACCATCGAAGGATTATCGCCGGTCGCCCGGATGGAGCTGCCCAGCTCCGTGCCAAAGAACCAATACAATAACAAAATTAAAACAGCCGTGATCAGGGCGGCCAATAGCAACGAGCCGTAGGGGTCACTGATTTTGGTCAGGCCTGTAAATTGTTTAAATACGGTCTCCACCTTCAAGAGCGCTTGGTTGGGTTTTCCCATAATGCGCAGGTTAATGGAATAGAGGCCGATCTGAGTCAGAATACTGCTCAACAAGGGGGAAATCTTCATCCGCGTGTGCAAGAAACCGGTGATAAAGCCGGCCACCATCCCCCCAACCAAGGCCAGTAAAAGACTTAAAGCCGGGTTGACTCCATTGACAATCAAGACGGCACTGATCGCACCACCGGTCGTAAAACTGCCATCGACTGTCAAGTCGGAAAACTTTAGCATGCGAAACGTAATGTACAGGCCCAACGCCATAATTGACCAAATAACACCCTGCGAAATGGCACTTAGTGAGATCGTCAGGATTGCTTGTCCATCCATTAGTTTTTGTCCCTTCTCCTCAATGCAGGCAAAGAGAAAATCGGACGGCCTGGGTGAGGCTTTCCGACTTTCTGTTAAATCATATTAATCAAGTTTAGCTTCTTCTGCTTCAGCGATCAATTCCGGGCTAAACTGGTAACCGATCTCTTCAGCAAATTCCGAATTAATAACCAGGCGAGGTTTCTTCTGGCGTTCTACCGGCATTTCCGCCGGATCAGCCCCCTCTTCTAAAATCCGCAAAGCCATGTCGGCAGTCTGCGCACCCAGCTCCTGGTAGTTGATCGAAATAGAAGCTAAGCCACCTTGGGCGCACATGGCTTCAACTGCCGGGAAAATAGGCACTTTGCGACCAACGGCTACATTCGAAACGGTCATCATTGAACTGGCAATAGCATTGTCTGAAGGGAGGTAGACCGCATCCACCTCGTGCATAATAGATTCCGCCACCTGCTGTACTTCATTAGTTGAAGAAATGGTGACAGTTTTGACAGCCAAGCCCAGCTTTTTGGCCTCTTGCTCCGCCTCAACGGCCTGGACTTCAGAGTTCGCTTCACCGGAAGAATAGATAATACCCAAGGTCTTGGCCTCCGGCAGCATCCTCTTAATCAATTGGATTTGCTCCGGAATGGGGGCCATGTCAGAAGTACCGGACAAGTTGCCACCCGGTTTATCATTGGAGTCCACCAACTGAGTCGACTCCAGGTCCGTGACAGCGGTCACTAAAATCGGTGTTTTTTCAATAGCATTTAAAGCTGCTTGGGCGGCCGGAGTGGCGATCGCCAAAATCAGGTCGTAGCCGCCGACAGCAAATTGGCCGGCTATGGTTTGGCAATTGGCCTGCTCCCCCTGGGCATTTTGAAAATCGATTTTTAAGTTTTCACCTTCTTTATAACCGGCCTCATGTAAGCGCTGTAAAAAGCCTTGATAAGCCTGGTCTAAAGACGGGTGTTCAACATATTGCATCACGCCGATCTTAACTGTTTGATCGGTCTTGGCCTGACCGGTGGCTTCGGTTTCATGGTCAGCAACTGCTGCTGTAGCCTCATGATTTCCATTTTGCTTGGTCTGATCCGCACCGCCGGCGCCGCAAGCAGTTAAAAGCGACGCTATGGTCAAAGTCACAGCGGCAATTCCGGCTAACAGGCCAGTGGGCATTTTAAAAACTTTTTTATAAGGTCTCATCATGGTAACTGGTCGCCCTCACTTTCAAAATGGTTCAATTGCCTGCGCCGGTCGGCCCCGGAACCGGGGTCGCTTGTTCAATAATGTCTTGAGGAATATCCAGGCCGATCGCCTTGGCCGTTTCAAAGTTGATTGCCAGAGTCGTGTTTTCTAAATATTCAATCGGCATAGTGGCGGGGTCAGCCCCATCTTCAATAATGCGCACAGCCATTGCAGCCGTTTGCTTGCCCAGGTCAAAATAATTGATGCCAACTGTAGCCAGGGCCCCGTTTAAAAGTTGATTTTCCTCTCCGCCGATGACCGGAACTTTGGCTGTAACCGCCACATCGGTAATAACCGGCATGGACGAGGCCAACATATTATCCGTCGGGATGTAAAGAATATCTGCGTCGGCAGCGGCAGCTTCAGTCACTTGCTGAACCTCGTTGCTGGAGGACACGCTCTTGACACTGACTTCAAAGCCTTCCGCCTTGGCCAGCTCCTCCGCCTGTCTGGCTTGCAGCTCGGAATTAGCTTCGCTGGAAGTGTACAGGATGGTGAATTTCTTGGCATCAGGAACCAGTTTGCGGGCCAGCTTAACCTGCTCGCCAATCGGACTTAAGTCTGAAGTTCCCGTTAAGTTGCCCCCCGGCTTTTCATTGCTGTCCACCAAATCGGCATCCTCGGGGTCAGTCACAGCTGTCACTACGATTGGTTTATCGCTAATCGCATTGGCAGCAGCCTGAGCAGCCGGCGTGGCAATAGCAAAGATCAAGTCTAAATTTTGATTGGCAAATTGACCTGCAATCGTTTGGCAATTGGTCTGCTCCCCCTGGGCATTTTTAATATCCAGCTCCAGATTTTTGCCTTCTTCATAACCGGCTTCCTTCAGGCCTTCTTCAAAGCCCAACCGGGCCGCGTCCAGGGCAGGGTGCTCAACCAGCTGAATCACCCCGACCTTAATCTTTTTTTGACCGGTTGCGGGGTTTTGTTTGTTCTCGCTTTGGTTCTCTGTTGTCGCGGCATCAGCGGATGTCGTCCCGTTTGCATCATTACTTGGCCCACTGCCACAAGCAGCTAAGCCGCCCGCCAGGATTAAGGCCAAGCCGGCTGACAGTACTCTTTTAATACTCATTTCTTTTTCTCCGTCCTACTAAACTACACCGGACCGATAAGTCGGTCCACCTACAAATTGAAACTTTTACAGTTTAACAAATGGCGCCGGGGAAAGCAAAAAGGCCTGTGAGGGCGAAACTGAAATTAGGCCTTGACTTTTTTCCGTATTCTCGTGTATTATGTCTGAGCATTCAACAAATCATTCAATTTATGGGGGTGTAGCTCACTTGGGAGAGCGCTTGAATGGCATTCAAGAGGTAAGGGGTTCGATCCCCCTCATCTCCACTTAAAAAGGGCAACTGCAGCAGTTGCCCTTTTTTATGTCTATCTCCCTTTCCAGCATGCAGCCTCTCATTTATTCATAGTTCCCTCATCTGAATCCCTTGCAGTAGTGCTAAAATACTCAGTTGTAGCAGTTGCTCGTTGGTAACCAAGGATTGTTTTGCTATAACAAAATCGAGTTTTTTAACTAATCAGGAGGTATTTTATGCTGGATTTATGTGTGATTGGAGCCGGCCCGGCCGGCGTCAGCGCAGCCCTCTATGCCAAGTCAAGAGGGCTGGACGTGACTGTTTTTGAACAAGCGAAGGTTGGCGGTCTGATCGGACAGGCATCTTTAGTCAGCCATTTTGCCGGCGCTGTCGTAGGCGAGACCGGACCCGAACTGGCAGCGCGTTTTGAAAAACAACTGCTGGCAGCTCAAATACCCATTCATTATGAAAAGGTAGACTGTCTAAAAAAACAAGACAACAGCTTTTCTCTGAAAACGATCAAAGGCAACTATGAGGCACGACAAGTCATTGTGGCAACAGGATCTACCCCCAAAGAGCTCCCCCTCGACTTGCCTGCGAACACCCCCGTATTGCACTGGGCCCTGGGGCAAAAGGAGGCTGTGCGCGACCGCATCGTGGTGGTCAACGGCGGGTCTGACGGCGCCGCCAAAGAGGCCTTGTACCTAGCTCAAACAGCTCGTGAAGTGCACATTGTGCAAGACCAACCGCAGTTGTTATGTATTGCCGAATTCCGACAACAAATTGAAGCGGCCCCCCATATTACCGTTCATTGCGGCAAAACGGTGAGCCACTTGGATACCAACGGAGAGGAAATTCTGGCTTGTACCTTGACCGGTGCGGACGGAAAAACAGAAAAACTTGAAGCAGCAGACGGCCTGCACCTATTTGCCATGATTGGCCAGGCTGCCAACAGCGACCTGCTGGCCGACCTCCTGCCCTTGGAAAATGGATTTGTCCGGCCCGACCGGTCCGACCACGGTGTGACAACCGCAATTCCCGGACTCTATGTGGCCGGCGATATCAGGGTTAAGGCGGTCCGCCAGGTCGCCACAGCCGTGCAAGACGGCTGCTTAGCCGGTATTGCCGCCGCTGCCAAGACCCATTGAAACCACCCCCTGTTAAGAGCAACTGAAAAGACAAGGCCGGGACCCAACCGCAGTGTTGCCCGGTCTTATGTTTAAAACAAGCCTAAACCGGCCGCTATTTTTTCAAAGACAAGAGCAATCGCATCGTTGATGACGAGGTCAGCCTTGCCCTCCCGGCCGGTCTTGTCCCGATTGATAATCACCAGATGGCCGGCTTGTTGATAACGCACCAGCCCGGCAGCCGGATAAACGGTCATCGAGGTGCCGCCGATAATCAGCAAGTCCGTTGCTGTAATCGCTGCTAGGGCCGCCTCCAAAGCTGTTGTGTCTAGGGACTCGTTATACAAGACAATATCCGGCCGCACCCGGCCGCCACAGGCACAAGTCGGCGGTTCCAAACATTGCTTAACCGCCTCGAAAGAGGCTGGTTTACCACATCTTTCACAATAAAAACGGCGGCCGTTACCATGTAATTCAATGACGTTCAAGCTGCCGGCAGCCTGGTGCAGCCCGTCGACATTTTGGGTGATAACAGCCTGCATCTTCCCCCTTTTCTCCAAGGCCGCCAAAGCCAGGTGACAGGCATTGGGCTTGATTCCTTCCGGCATAAAGTATTGGCGGTAAAACCGCCAAAAATCAACCGGGTTTCGGTCCATATAAGCGGGCGTCAAAATCGTTTCAGCCCCGACTTCCTGCTGATAAATACCGTCGGCGCTCCGAAAATCCGGGACACCGCTTTCTGTCGAGACACCGGCTCCGCCAAAAAAGACCGGCCGCTTAGCACTTTCAAGCATCTGTTGCAAGGTTAGAATCGGATCCACTGCCTACTCCTTCCGTCAGGGGTTGTTAGCCCCGGTTTGCTTTAGCTGTACTTAAATACTAGCACAGGCTAAAAATCGTCGGCCACAGAAATAAATTTCGAACGGTCATTTGCTATACTTATTTAACCGAATAAATGGGGGGAGAACTATGAAAAAAGAGCAAAATAGTACAGCAAAAAAAGAGGCAATTTCTGCCCCTGAAGTTCGCCCTGTCAAGCGTCTTGGTCTTGCCAAAATCGAGCAACCGACTGATCGACTGACAAAAAAAGCTACTCCGCATGACCGGCAAAGGGATACCAACATGCCTGTCAGCGAAACCGTGGATGTCCGTCCGGCTAAAATAGCCCCCTCTGCCCCGGAGTCCGAACCTGCTCTCGCATCTGAAACCGACGAGAACCCTACAATTGACGAGAAAACTAATCCCGACAAGAAAACCGAACCTACCATGAAAACTAAATCTGGAAAGGGTCCGGTGTTGGCTGAAATCAGACCGCAAAAGACTGCTGCAATCGCATCCTCTCGGGCAGCCGGTCCCCCTGAGGTAGCCACAGCCGCTGCCCCAAAAAAACGGCGGACCCGTAAAACAAACAAGCCAGCCCGGTCGGCTAAGCGTTCAGGCCAGACTGCCCCCGCAGCTTACCGACAGCGAACCGCCTCTAAACTAGGTTATTTATTGCGACCAAACACTGTGGCTGACAAAGCCAGGAAAACCGCTGCCAAGGCAATTGAGCAGGCCTCTGCCAATTACCATGCGGCACTCTTTTTGCTTGCCCTGATGGCGGTTCTTTTCCGGCTCTGCTGGACTCCCCTTGCCTACTCTATCAATTTTTTCAGCCGTGCTCCGATTGCCGGCTATGCAATTGGCCAAATCCTTCGTCTGACGGTTATCTATCTTCTGCCACTGCTGCTTTTGAGAAAGCAATTGGTCGACCGGCCCCTGCGGCTGACCGGTGCCGGTAAAACTAACTTCCACACCGTCTTGCAAACCGCCTTAACCGGGGTTATTGCCGCCCTATTCCTGCGCGGGCTGCATAATTTGTCGGTCTATTTGCTGACTAGCCTGGAGATTATCGTGCTCGATTCTGTCCTCCCCGCCTACCCTTCTTTCACTTCACCGGCTGCCTTCTTTACTTGTTTCTTAATTCAAGTGCCGGCCAGTGCTATCTGTGAAACGCTCCTGTTTACCGGCCTGCTGGCGGAAGGGCTGAACCACCGCGGAAACAGGGCTGACCTGCGCGTGACCAACGGCCACATGACCCGGGTCCTGATGATCTCTTTGATCGCAGGGCTGAGTGCTCCCTATGCCCTGTCAGGCCTTGTGCCTTTTTTACTTTGCCTCTTCACCCTGCGCCTCCGGCTGATCTATGACGACCTCAAAGTGGCCCTCAGTTTTAATCTTTCCGTGCGCACCGTTTTGTTGCTCCTTCAGCTGATTGTTCCCCGCTTTGATTCCAACTTCATCTTTTTGGAACTGACCGGCAGCAAAATCAGTCTTTGGGTTAGTCTGCTTTTTGTCGGCATTGGGGCTATCGCGCTCTACTTAAATTGGTCCGACACGGAAAAACATGCCCCGGCCGGTCGCAAATCAAAATGGTTTTTAAGAAAAAACCGACTGTCAGTCAGCCGGCCCGACAAGGTCAACATCAGAAAGCGTCTATCGACCAGTTTTAAAGCCCTCCACCCCATCTGGTATATTGCCGTAGCCATCTTGCTGACAGGACTTTTATTGGGACGTTTTCTAGCCGGTTGAACTATTCGCCGTACTTCCCCCCCGGCCGGCGGATTAAGCTGCCCGGCACCGGCGTAACCCCACCTAAATCAGCCAACAAGGTAAATTCTTCCTGTGGGTGAGGGCAGGCCCCTACCTGCTGCCCCTTATCATTGTACAAGGCCTTTACCTGGGTCGAAACATTGTCACCCTGCGGCATAATAATGTCCAAACGATCGCCTACCATCAACTTATTTCTCTGTTCACATAAGAGCCTGCCATCCGGCAAAACCGCCTTAATTATGGCCACAACTGTCGCCTTGACATAGCTAATTCGGTCCGGTGAGATCTTTGCATCATCCCGGGGATGGTCATAGTAAAAACCGGTGTCGAACTGCCTGTGCACCATGCTCTCTAATTCCAATCTGCGGGCAGCCCTCACCGCCTCACTTTCCGGCAAGCCGGACAGGGCCGCGGTCAGTGCCTCTTTATAGACCTTGGTCGTAACCGCTGTGTAATAGGCGCTTTTCATCCGCCCTTCAATCTTAAAACTGCTGATACCGGCCGCCAGCATATCCGCCAAGTGGTCCACCATACAAATATCTTTCGAGCTGAAGATGAAACTGCCACTTTCATCTGCTTCAATTTCCCAAGTATAGGGATCAACCTGATCTAGTGAACCGGTTTCAGATAAACCGACCGTTTCCTGTAAACGACCACTTTCCGTCACATGGTATTTCCAGCGGCAAGGCTGAGCACAAGCGCCGCGGTTGGCATCTCGGCCAGTTGCTACATTGGATAAGAGGCAGCGACCCGACCAAGCCATACACATGGCCCCATGGGTAAAGGCTTCCAGCTCCATATCCGCCGGGATGGCCTGCCGGATGGCAGCGATCTCCCGAAGCGACAATTCCCGGGCCAAGACGACCCGCCTGGCCCCGGCCTCATACCAAAAAAGGCAGGCCTCCGCATTGGTGACAGAAGCCTGCGTGCTGATGTGGATTTCCATGTCGGGGGCCAGCTGCCGCACAGTGCGGAAAATACCGGCATCTGAAACGATAACCGCATCAACTCCGGCGGCCTGCAGAAACAAAACCCGGTCCGGCAAGGCAGCCAAGTCAAAGGGTCCGGCCAAAATATTTAAGGTCACATAAACCTTGACACCCTGGCTGTGGGCGTAGGCTACGGCCTCGGTCAGCTCTGCATCATCGAAATTGGCCGCAAAAGCTCGCAGGCCGAAATCTCGCCCGGCCAAGTAGACAGCATCTGCCCCGTAAAGAACAGCGGTTTTCAACTTTTCAAAATTGCCGGCCGGAGCCAGCAGTTCTGCCTTTTTTGTCATGCATGGTCCTCTCAATTTTTCGCCTTCAGAAAAAGGCGGCCTGCACTTATATCTGCAGACCGCTCAAGTTCAACTATTTTTCCGGGAGATAGATTGTCTCACCCGCTCGCAGCGGCATCTCCTCAGGGTCATCATAACCGTTCAAGGCGGCCACATCTTTTATTTTTTGGCCAACCTCCTGGGCTGAGGTCGAGTAGTAGTTCGAAACAATACCCCAAAGTGTCTCCCCCTGTTTGACAACATAAGGAACACTGTTGGCCGGCTGCTCTTTCCCGGCTGGCGACGCAGGCGTGGCAGCGGTCGCTTCGCCGGACTCTGTCGGAGTCGGATTTTCAGCCGCCTCTTTGATAAGGTCATAGGCCTCATATAAAGTGCCGATCTCATAGCCCTGCTCTCTGATTTTATCTACTAGGCGGCCCATAATATCGACGTTGGTCTGCGAGTTGGCATGTAGCAAGAGGATCGACCCGTCATGGAGCTGTTCCATAATCTTATTGATGGCATCATCGTGGTCAAACTGCTCTTCAGCAACCCAATCGCGGTAGGCAAAACTCCAAAAAACAGGATGATAGCCCAGGTCCCTTATGATGGCAAGCGACCGTTCACTGTAACCGCCTTGCGGAGGGCGGAAGAAGGGGGCAGCGTCCTCGCCAATCACATTGCGCAAGGACTCATTCATCGGTTCTATTTCGTCCAGCAGGCCGGCCAGGCCGGATTCAGCCAAGACCTCGGGGCCATTCAAATGCATATTGCTATGATTGCAAATAACATGCCCGTCGGCCTTCATTTGTTTGACAAGTTCCGGATTGCTTTCGACGTAGCCCTTCGTCAGGAAAAAATTAATTTTGAAATCTTTTTCCTTGGCCGTGGCCAAGAGCGAAGGGGCCGATCCTTCCAGCTCGTAACCGGCATCCATGGTAATATAAACTTTTTTCTTGCCGGCCGGAGCTTGCCACATGCCTTCGTACTTGTCCAGCAAGTTGGCAATCGGCGCCTCGATGGTCGCCGGGACAGCTTCCCCCAGCGGCTCGGGTATGCGGTACCACCAAGAAAGTGCCTCATTGCTCAGGTCGGCATAGCTCTCCTCTTTCATGTCCTTCCCCTCTGTCCTGGCCGACAGAGAAATAGAGGTGGGTGGAACTGTGGTTGTACTTTCTGCTGAAGCGGCAGACGGTGTTTCGGCCGGCGAAGTGTCACCGGATCCGCCGGCCTGCTGACCGCAACCGGCTAACATAAACAGGCCGGCGACAAGGCCCGCTGCAAGTGCTGTAGCCTTTTTAGTGTATCTGTGAAGGTGGTGCATATACGAGGCCTGCTTTCTTTTACGGTCGGTCGCTTGGTTGCTTTACCTAACGCCCGGCTGCCTTTTACTTTCATAAATAGAGACCGAGCAATCATTATAGCAGATCAAGACCTTTACCGGGGCAACAACTCCAACATTTCCGGCTGGGTGAAGTGATAATGTCGGTTGCAAAAATGACAGTGCAAATCAATACCGGAAGTGTCTGCCGCCAATTCTTTTAAGTCGCTGGCCGGCAAAGTCAACAGATTTCTCTGCATCCGGTCACGTGAGCAATTACAACGAAAACCGATGGGTCTGGACTCCAAATAAACAAGGGCCGGATCCCCCCAAAACAAATCGAGCAACTGGGCCGGCGTAAAACCTTCTTCCAACAAAAAGCTGACATCGGGCAAGCCGGCGGCCCGGCGTTCAATAAAATCGATATCGTCTTCCGTCGCCCCCGGCATCAACTGGATCAGCAAGCCGCCGGCCAAGACAAGGCCGGTCTCATCTAATTTAATGCCACTTGCCATAACAGAGGGCACTTGCTCCGACAAGCCTAGATAATAAGCCAAGTCAGCTGTTATTTCGCCGGAATAGATCTGGACTGTGCCCGAATAAGGTTCTTTTAAACCCATATCCTTAACGACGGTCAAGGTGCCGTCACCGACTAAGGCCTTGAGCGAAGTGTGCCCCGCATTTTGCGAAGAAGTCGCCATGGCCGACTCAGCTGCAGTGGCGACAACCGAATCGGCCTGAGGCCTCAAGGCATAACCCCGCACATAGCTGTCAGACCCACTCACCATGGTCATTCCCCCTAAGGGCCCGTCACATCGCAGCGTCATCGACATCAAATCAGTGGGATTTTTTAGAGATGCCGCCATCAGCTGTGCACCGATCGCAAAACGACCCAGGGCATGGGTGACGGCGGGCGAAAGGTCGTGCACCTGTCGCAACTTCTCCACAGTTTGTGTACTGCGAACTGCGACTCCACGGATCCTGCCATCTCGCGCAGTGGCCACCACCAAGTGGTCACCGGCCGGATTCAAGATCGGATCATTTTTTTTGATTGGCATAGGCACCTCGCTTGTTTGCTTTGGCAGCAAATCGTTTTCTATTTTTATTGAGCAATGAAAAAAGCTCGCCCCGGCCGGACAGACTTCTCAATCCGACTCTGCTCTAAGCGTTCTATTGTAGCAAAACCGGCCTCTGCCAATAAGTGCAACAAAACATCAGCCGGGTAATAGCGTTCAGCGATCACAAAATCACTCCGCCTGTACAGACAGTCTGAGGGCACTTTTTCTCTCGCTGACCCAACCGCTTCAAATACTGTGATGGCCGCCCGGCTCAAGCCTGTGTCGGCAGTATAGTCGTGCTGCCAAAATAAACTTCTTTCATCTGAGACCGAAAAAAATTGTTGTTGGCCCAATCTTTCGGCCAGGTGCTCTTCAGTCAATACGTCAAAGATGAAGAGGCCGCCGGCTTGCAAGTAAGTCTTGCACCGCCTAAACATTTGCAACAGGTCCTGGCGCTCCAGCACGTGGTTCACCGTATCCAGCAGGCAGGTGATCACATTGACTGTGCCAAACAGTTCAAAGTCAGTGATGTCTTGCAACAATAAGAGTGGCTGATACTCGCTATCTTCAAAGCGGTCACGAGCTGCGGTCAGCATTAAGGAGGAGTTGTCAATGCCGATCAGGTCATAGCCCAGTTCCCGCAAGGGAGCAAAAAGCGCGCCCGTACCGCAGCCTAAATCCAGCAGTAACGGTTGTCCCTCGTCTCCCTGTAGTTCACCGCAGCCGTACGCCCGGGCCAGGCAGTCAATCATAGCAGCCCTGGCCGGGTTGTCTACACTTTCCTGAAACTCGTCGTAAAAGGCGGCCAAGCCATCATAAGCCGGTGCGGCCGCCTCTGAATCCGGTTGCCGGGCCATCAAATTCTGCCCCAATACCCTGTAACAGCTGTACAAGCTTGTGACCGGTCTGCCGCAGCGGGGGCAGGCAGGAACCTTTGCGCTGCAGGTTCAACCGACTCCGCTTCTGCTCCGTCCGCTGTAGCTTCATCCGCCGCATCAACTCCGGGCCCTGCTGCCGGAGCTGACGCACTTGGTCCCTCCCGGTCCGGCAAGGCTGTGCCGCCCGTCAACTGTTTATAGGCTTCCTGCAGCTGCGCGTCATCAGTTGGCTTCAGTTGGGTTAACGGCAAAATCTTTTGCTCAGGCGTCAAGCTGACTTCGTGGTCAGGGTGTAAACCTTCTCCTTCAATGTGCTCACCATCCGGCAAAATATACTCAAAAGTAGTGATATTCAAGCCGCCGCCATCCGGCAGAGGAATCATAATGGTGCCGGTCCCCTTGCCAAAGCTCTGTTCGCCGACTAGAACAGCTTTACCCTGAGCGCGCAAGCAGCCGCTAAACAATTCCGAGGCACTGGCAGAATTCCCATTTAACAAAATTGCATAGGACATGTCTTCGGGCACTTGAGCATCATGTTTAGCCTCCCATTTCTCCGTATATGCCTGCCCGTCTTCTCTGCCCTTAACAGTGACAAACTCAGTGCCTTTAGGCAGCAGATAGTCCAGCATATCGCTCACAGCTTGGGCACTGCCGCCGGGATTATTCCTGAGGTCAAAAATAACTTTTTTAGCCCCGGCTTCAATGAGTTCATCCATCTGCTTGGCAAACATGGGGTAGACATCATCGGTAAAGGAAGTGACGGCAAGATAACCCACTTCATCAGACAACATTTTACCTCTGACAATTTCTTGCTGAACTTCCGCTCGAGTTAAAGTAAACTCCAGTTCTTGGTTGGAAATGGGGCGAAACACCTTGATTTTGACCTTGCTGCCGGGTTCGCCTCGCACTAAGTTCACCAAATCTGTGG
>CAMXYS010000026.1 GCA_947253135.1 uncultured Clostridia bacterium | reverse complement strand
CCTCATTTTGCCTTGCTCAGCTCGCAGTGGGATTTTATGGTGGAGTTGGTATCCAAAAACCATGCCGTATCTATTTTGCCCAAGCCGGTTTTGGACAAGCATCCGGCCAAAGATGTTTGCTGCATACCCATGGTAGATGAAACGAGGTATTGGGACATTATCTTGGCTTGGAATAAAAACAAGTACATGCCCCATTCCTGTAAACTTTTTTTGGACTATTTAAAAGACCGCCTACCGCCGGATGCCTGCTGATTTTTTCCCCTTCTTACTAAAAATAAGACTATTTAACCTCTGCTAAAAAGACGAGCATAAAGCAGGGCTTGAATGCTTTCCTCAAAGGCAGGCATTCAAGCCTTTTTTCTTTCTTCTTTTAGGTTTTGAAAGCGAGCGCAGTTATATAAGTTTTAAAAGCGAGGGCAGTTAATTACTTTCACAGCGCTACTATGATCACAAGGCTAAGAAAAAATAATAAAAAAAGATCAAAAATATTGTTGATTTTTATGACAACTATGATAAGATGCATAACATGATTAGCTAATTCAAGTTTGTTGTTTGTTTAAGATTACAAAAAGGAGGGTTATATGAGCCTAGTTGGTATTATCTTGGCCTTGGCTCTGCTGGTCTTCTTCGCATTCAGGGGCTGCTCTTTGATATGGGTTGCTCCTATCTGCGCCATGTTTGTGGCTTTGACCGGCGGTTTAGAATTATTGCCGACTTACCTTGAGACGTATATGGAAGGCTTTGTCGGATTTACCAAGACCTGGTTTCCGGCTTTCTTGCTGAGTGCCATCTTTGGGAGAGTGATGCAGGACTCAGGCGGTGCGCAGGCGATTACAAAAGGTGCGGTCAAGATCCTTGGCCATAAACATGTGATTTTCGTATCGGTCTTGGCAGCTGGTATTTTAGCCTACGGCGGCGTTTCCGGTTTCGTCATCATTTTCTCTATGTATCCAATTGTCATCGGCCTATTCCGTGAGGCTAATATTACACGTCGCCTTATCCCGGCAACCATTATGACGGGCGCTTTCACCTTTGCCATGTCCGCCTTGCCGGGAACACCTACTATTCAAAACCTGATTCCGGGAGAATTCTTTGACACACCGCCGACGTCTGCTCCGGTCATCGGCATCGTTTGTTCCATCATCATGTTCGTCGGCCCGGTCATCTGGCTGAACTACCGTGCTCATAAGCTGCGCGCTCTGGGTGAAGGTTATGACGAGCCCGACAATGTGGAAGAGGCCATTCCGGATGAGGACCTGCCGAGCGCACTTCTCTGCGTGATTCCCTTCCTGGTTATTCTGGTTTTGCTGAATGTCTTTAAGCAGCACATCGTGGTCTCCTTACTGGCCGGTACAGTCCTACTGATACTTTTTCTAATCATCCAGGGCCTGATTACTAAGAAAACCTACATTCGTCACTACGGACAAACCTTCAATGCCGGTGCTGCCAGTGCCGTTCAGGCTATCATCAACACCTCTGCCGTCGTGGGATTCGGCTCCGTTGTCAGTGTCACACCGGGCTTTGCCCTCCTGTCTCAATGGGTCTTGGGCATCAAGGGTTCCCCGCTGATCTCAGAATCTGTAGCCATCAATATTCTGGCAGGAGCCACGGGCTCAGCTTCCGGCGGCATGCGCATCGCCCTTGATGCCTTGGTTGACAACTTTAAGGCTATGTCCGCAGAGTCCGGCATCAGCCTTCAGGTTTTCCACCGGGTGGCAGCTATTGCTTCCGGCGGGTTGAATACCCTGCCGCATGACGGTGCAGTTGTAACTTACCTTTCCTACAGCGGTATCAGTCACAAAAAGGGTTTCTTTGATATGTTCATAGTTGCCGGTGCCATTCCCATTCTGGCCAACGTTGTGGCGGTCATTCTGGGGAGTGTAGGAGTCATTTAAACTCAATTACTGAAGAGTCTACAGGGTTCACTTGAGTGAAAAGTTTAGTTGTGAAGGCTGCCTGTAAGGCTGGCAGCCAAGATAAAAAGGAGTGAAAATAATGAGAACAGCATTAGTAACAGGATCGGCTTCCGGTATTGGTGAAGGTGTCATCAAGCGCTTTGGTAAAGAAGGTTATAATGCAGTTGTAGCCGACTTAAATTTGGATAAGGCTCAGGCAGTGGCTGATGCCATCAAGCAGGACGGTGGCAGTGCCATCGCTGTACAAATTGACGTTACTGAGGAGGCTTCCGTTATCAGCGCCTTTGATGAGGCGGTCAAGACCTTTGGCAGCGTTGATGTTTGCCATATTAACGCCGGCATCCAGATCGTTCATCCCTTTGACGAGTACCCCTTTGAAGATTGGAAAAAGTTGATGGCCGTTCACGGTGACGGCGGCTTCCTTTGTGCTCGTGAGGCCTTCCGCAAGATGAAGGAGTCAGGCAAGGGCGGTCACATCATCTTTACCGGTTCGACTCACTCTTACATTGGAAGTCCCATGAAACAACCTTATTCTTTTGCCAAACACGGTTATCTGGGCATGGCCAAGGCGATTGCCAAGGAGGGAGCCGCCCACAAAATCTACGCCTACACGATTTGCCCGACTTTTGTCCGTACACCCTTCCTGGACAAGCAACTACCTGAAATTGCAGCCCAGGAAGGCATTTCAGAAGAAGAGGTCATCCGCACAATTTGGCTTGGTGATACGGTTGATGGTGAATTTACTAAGATGGAAGAAATCACCAATACAGTTATGTACCTGGCCAATGACACGGGTGCTATGACTGGTCAGAGTATGATGATCAGCCACGGCATGCACATGATGTAAAGTAGGGCAGGACCGGGGCCCGCCTGTCTGATTGATACATGACTAAAGCAACCGGCAGTACAGTACTGCCGGTTGAGGACAAGGCCCGGGCGGGTAGTTTACCCCGGGCCTTATTGCCGGCAGGGGCTTGTCATAGGGGCAGCCCGTCGTTAAACCTCAAAACTAGAGAAGGAGTAATTTATGGAAAAAATTGCAGTATATGGTTCGGGTACCATTGGGGCTTGTGAAGCGACTCTGGCCATTGGAAACAGCTTTGAAACTGTGGTGATCGGCCATTCAGAAGCGGGTCTCGAGCGCTGCCGCAAGACCATTGAGACCAATTGGGATGACTTAATTAAAGAGGGTCTGGCCGAGGAAAAAAATAAAGAGGCTGCCCTAAAGCTTTTGACGATCACTAATGACCCATCGGCTTTAAAAGGTTGCACCTTCATCTTTGAGGCTGTAGCAGAGGCAGATAACGTTAAGCGGACTGTCTACGAAACTATTGAAAAATATGCAGATGAGACGGCCATTATTGCCTCTTGCACTTCCTCCATCAGTGCAGATATCTTGGCTAAGCTGACTAGCCGGCCCGAACAGTTGCTGGTGGCGCACCCCTTTCAGCCGGCCCACATGCTACCTCTGGTAGAGGTCGTCTTGCATCCGGAGACTTCAGCTGAGACCGTCAGCCGGACCCGGGCTCTGTTAGATACCTTGAAACGGGAGACGGTGGTTCTCAAGAAGAGCATACCCGGCTTTATTGTCAACCGCTTGGCTCAAGCCCTCTTCAGGGAATCGATTTATATGATTGAAGAAGGTGTTACGACGGCCGCAGATGTCGACAAGGCTGTTAAATTTGCAGTGGGTATGCGCTATGCTTCAATCGGTCTGCTAGAATACTACGATGACGTTGGTTATGATTTGGAGTGTGCGATTGCAGAAAATGTCTATCCTGACTTATGCAATGCAACTGAAATTCAAGATTTGATCAAGGCGGGTTTTGAAGCAGGCACGACCGGACGGGAGACAGGTAAGGGTCTGCACGACTGGACCGGTAAGGACTTGGATGATTACCGTTACCGCAAGCAGGCGCCCTATTTCGCCGGTGTTAAAGAGTGGAATATGCCTAGTTGACGAGAAGTAGAAGGGCCGGCCCGTCCGGTTGTACCTTAACCGTTAAAAAAGTCCGACTGCAGGGTATCTTGATTGCCAGCAGTCGGACTTTTTTCTTAGGCTGTCACAGTTTAACTACAATTTAGCCTCAGAGCAGGAATTAAATTTCGATCACTGATAAAAGGATGACGGGCCGGCGTTCAGTTCTACTGTAAAGTAAGCCTTGTAACTGGTTGCGCAAGGTGTTTGAGCTGAGAGCGGCTGACAAGGATTGTTCAGAAGACTTGGACCGGCTGACGAAATTCTCAATGCGTTTGCTGATTTCCGCCTCCATGGCCTTGTTGTCTTTTCTGTAGATAAAGCCGCGGCTTTGGATGATGGGCTGCCCGCTCAGTTGCTGTTTTTTCATATCGACGGCAAAGGCGATAGAAATGACGCCGTCATCAGACAAGGTAAGTCTTTGGTCCAAAATCTGGTCGTCGATTAAGCTGTTGGGAGAGCCGTCAATCAAGACATCACGTGCCTCTGTATAACCGGTAATAGCGGCCTTGCCTTTTTCAAATTCAAGAATATCACCGTTATTCAGAATAAAGATGCTTTCCCAAGGTTGGCCCATCTCATGTGCCAGGCCGGCATGGAAGTAGAGGTGGCGGTATTCACCGTGGATCGGCACAAAGTAGCGGGGCTTCACCAACTGATGTAAAATCTTCATCTCATCGCGGTAGGCATGGCCTGAAACGTGGATATCAGCCAGGGCTGAATAGACAACATTGGCACCTAATTTGTAGAGTTCATTGATCACCTTATAAATCGGTTTTTCATTGCCGGGAATGGGGGTTGCGGAGATAATGACTGTGTCGGAGGCATTGATTTCAACAAAGCGATGCTCTGAAAAGGCCATCCGAGTCAAGCCGGCCAGCGGCTCGCCCTGGCTGCCCGTAGTGATGATGACCAACTTTTCCGGGGGAAAGCGGTGGATTTCAGTGATATCAATCAGCGTATCCGGCCTCATGTCAATGTAACCTAAGTTGTTTGCCGCCTTAAAGACATTCAGCATGCTGCGACCGACCAAAGCCACCTTGCGGTTGACATGTTCTGCAGCTGTAACGACTTGCTGCACGCGGTGAATATTAGAAGAGAAGGTGGCGACGACAATGCGCCCCTGAGCCTTGCTGAAATGCTCGGTAAAGGCAGTGCCGACACTGCGCTCCGAGCTGGAAAAACCGGGCCGGTCGGCATTGGTGCTCTCACACATAAACAGTAAAACACCTTCTTCACCGAGGCTGGCAAAACGGCTCAGATCAATTGGTTTGCCATGGATGGGTGTATAGTCGATTTTAAAATCACCCGAGTGGATTAACACACCGGCCGGGGTGTGGATAGCATAGGAAAAGGCATCGGCAATACTGTGGTTGACATGGATGCTTTCAATTGCAAAACAACCGACTTTAACAGTTTCGCCGTCGCCGATGACATGCAAAAAGCGGTCGCGGCCTTTGACACCCTTATCTTCCAATTTGTAGCTGACCAATTCAATCGTCAAACGGCCACCATAAACAGGGCAATTGAGGTCGCGCAACAACCAAGACAGGGAGCCGATATGGTCTTCGTGTCCATGGGTTAAAAAGATACCGCGCAATTTGTGGCGGTTATTGCGCACATAGCTCATGTCGGGGATGACGGAATCAATACCGGGTTGATCATTTTCCGGAAAAGCGACGCCGACATCGATGATGATCATATCATTGCCGTACTCAATCACGGTCATATTTTTGCCGATTTCACACAGGCCACCCAGGGGGATAATCTTAAGGGTATTTTTGGCGGGGGATTTGCCGGTGTAAACAGTTATGGCTTGTTCTTTTTGGCGAGTGTCATTGGCCAAAAGCTTGGCCTGTTTCATTTGTGGTGACAGAACGGGGAGGTCTGACCGTTTGAGTTGGACCAAGTGGTTATAACGTCTTTGGCCTTGCCCATACCGACCTTGTCCGACCCGGCCGCGCCCCTGCGCCCTGTTTCCGGCCGCACTCCTGCCGCCTCTGCCCGCAGTGACACGGTTGTTGTTACTGCCACCTTGGCGTGTTTTAGGTCCGTTTGTATTAGACTTTGTATTTTTATTGCTGCCACTGCCGGTGGAGCGGTTGCGGCGGCTGTTTGCTTGCCTGCCCGCCGAACCGGTAGGGGTGCGGCCGAAGCCTTTTTGGCTGCTGCGGACAGGGGTCTGCCCACCGGCGTTGGCAGCCGGCTTGGGTGGGTGCACTCGGTGAGGAACGAAGTGTTCGCCACCCTTTTTGTTTGATTTTGTCATTAAATTATAACCTCCATAGTGTGACCATCGCTTGGCTGTCCTCAGACCTGGTTAAACCTGTCACCGGCTATAGGGCAATGTTAAAAAAGTCCAAGCCGGCTGTCAGATTTCTGATCATACTTATTAAATGTGCTGCGGAGCGGCAATAATTGAAGATGCGACTACGAAACGCTTTAATGAGCGGAACTAAAAGAGTCTGACGATACGATCTGATTTTCCATCCGGTCGTTGTCCGGAAGCAGAGAAAAGCAATGGTAACGATCAATCTATATTGAACGGGCATGGTTTTGCATGGTTCTGAACGAAAGAACCGACCATGGCCGTCTATTTCAAATCTATCGGGCCTATAATAGTATATTTTTCATTAAACGACAAGTATTCTTTACACTAAGGAGGTAGTATGATAGAATCTTTTAGCATTTTAGAAAAAAATAGACGAATAGGGCATTGATGTCGGCGGGCCCGCCGAGTCTATCAGGAGGAGTCTATATGGCAGCATCGCAAATTGAGAAAAAAGAGAGCAATGTCGTCACCTTGACGATTGAAATACCCGCTGAGGATTTCAACCAGGCGGTCAATCGGGCCTATCGCCGCAATGCCAAGCGTTTCAATATCCCCGGCTTCCGGAAAGGGAAAGCCCCGCTGGGTATGGTTAAGCGTTATTACGGTGAGGCTGTCCTGTATGAGGATGCCATTGACGATTCATTAAACCCGGCCTACCAAGAAGCCGTCAAGGAACACGGTATTGAGCCGGTGTCTCAGCCCTCTTTAGATATTCAGGAAATCGGTTCGGAAAAGGGCTTAAAAGCAACCGTTACCGTTACTGTTAAGCCGGATGTCCAGCTGGGACAGTATAAAGGCGTTGAGGCGGAAAAACCTGAAGCAACGGTGACAGATGAGGATGTGGATAACGAGTTGAAGCGCATTCAAGAGCGCAATGCTCGCCTGGTACCGGTAGATGACAGGGCTGTTGAAGCAGGTGACACCGCAAACATTAATTATGAGGGCTTCAAGGATGGGGTCGCTTTTGCAGGCGGCAAAGCCGATGACCATGACTTAGAGATCGGCTCCGACTCCTTTATTCCGGGTTTTGAAGATGCTATTATCGGGCACAACCCCGGTGATGAATTTGATGTCCCGTTGACCTTCCCGGAAAAATACCATGATGCTGACCTGGCTGGTCAACCGGTTGTCTTTAAAGTTCGCCTGAACTCAATTAAAGTGAAGGAAGTCCCGGAGCTGGACGATGAATTTGCCAAGGATGTCAGTGAATTTGACACCTTAGCTGAATATAAAGAAGATCTCCGCCAGGCTAAACTGGAGAGTGCGGAGAAGGCGGCCGAGTCCACTTTTGAAAACAATGCTCTGCGGGCGGCCGTTGACAATGCTGAGATCGATCTGCCGGAAGTCATGGTCGAAAATGAAATCGATGCCATGGTCCGCCAACAAGAAGAACAGATGCAGGGCATGGGTATCAGTCTGGACCAGTACCTGGGCTTCTTGGGTCAAAATATGGAAGAGTTCCGCTCCGGCTTGGCCAAAGACGCCGAAAATCGTGTCCGCACCAGCTTAGTCTTAGAGGCTATTGTGGCTGCTGAAGCGATTGAAGTGACTCCGGAAGAGCAGGAAAAAGAACTGCAGGAACTGGCAGATCGCTATCAGATGGAAGTGGATAAAGTCAAAGAGATTTTCGGTGACAGCACGGCCATGTTCGACAATGATATTAAATTTAAAAAGGCAATTGATTTAGTGCGGGAGCAGGCTGTAGCAGTTCCGGTCAGCGCCACGGAGGAGACAGCAGACCAGACGGATGCAGACGAGGCCTAACTGCAAAATAGCTTGCAGCATTTAAGGTAAGTTAAAACACCCGGAAGCTCATTGATCGCTTTCGGGTGTTTTGTGAAAGAGACGTTTTTGCTTTATGTATAAATTTTACGAAAACTTCACTTTGACTATCCTTGATCTATGTTAGTATGTTAGCCATGAATAAGGTTACTCAGTCAAATTGCTTTGATTGCTTTTAGAAAGGACATCACTATGTACAATAGTAATTTTTTTACCGGCCCCTCAAATTTTTTGCAGGATTTACCTCGTAATGCCTTGGTGCCTACAGTTATCGAGCAGACGAACAGAGGCGAGAGAGCTTATGACATCTATTCTCGCCTGCTTAAAGAGCGCATTATTTTTTTATCGGATGAGGTTAATTCAGTAACGGCCGGCCTGGTGACGGCTCAATTACTTTTTCTAGAGGCAGAAGACCCGGAGAAGGACATTCAACTTTACATTAATAGCCCCGGTGGTGAAGTGAGCTCGGGTTTGATGATCTATGATACCATGCAATACATAAAGCCTGATGTGCGTACGATTTGTATGGGCATGGCGGCCAGCATGGGTGCTTTTCTATTGGCGGCGGGAACCCAAGGCAAGCGCACCATCCTGCCTAATGCTGAAGTGATGATTCACCAGCCTTCCGGTGGCGCTCAGGGCCAAGCCAGCGATATCCATATCGCTTCTGAACATATTCGCAAACTTAAACACCGTCTCAATACAATTTTAGCCGAACGCACCGGGCAGTCGTATGAAACAATTGCCCGTGACAGCGACCGCGACAACTGGATGTCGGCTGAAGAGGCCTTGGCATACGGTGTTGTCGATGAAATTATGACAACGAGGTAAGCTTCATGTCTGACCAGACTAACGGCGGGGGCCCGCCGTTTGATGAAAATGATTTATTTAAACCGCTCTCCTGCTCTTTTTGTGGCAAAACAGAGGCTCAGGTAGAGCGTATGATCGCCGGCCCCGGAATTTTTATTTGTAATGAATGCGTTGAACTTTGTGCTGACATGCTTCATAAAGAACAGCATGGGGGGGGCGGCAAGACCCTGTCCGAGACCGCTGACCTGCCGGCAGATGTACCGACACCGGCAGAAATTAAAGCGGCGCTGGATGATTACGTGATCGGACAAGATCGCGCTAAGAAATCACTGGCTGTCGCAGTTTATAACCACTACAAACGAGTGTATGCAGAGTCCGTGCAAACCAAGAACGGCATTGCCACCGCCACTGCAAAGGGTGAGTCGGAAGGCGAGACGGTCGAGCTGACCAAGAGCAATATTTTGCTGATCGGTCCGACCGGGTCAGGTAAAACCCTGCTAGCCCAAACGTTGGCTAAATTGCTGGATGTCCCCTTTTCGATAGCCGATGCCACCGCCCTAACGGAGGCCGGTTATGTCGGCGAGGATGTAGAAAATATCTTATTGAAATTATTGCAAAATGCTGATTATGATGTTGCCCGAGCAGAGCGTGGAATTATCTATATTGATGAGATTGATAAAATTACCCGGCGCTCGGACAACCCTTCGATTACCCGCGACGTCAGTGGGGAAGGGGTACAGCAGGCCTTACTTAAAATTTTAGAGAGCACAGTAGCGAATGTACCGCCGGAAGGTGGAAGAAAGCATCCGCACCAAGAGTTTATTCAGATGGATACCACTAATATCCTCTTTATCTGTGGTGGTGCCTTTGATGGTATCGAGAGTATTATCCGTGACCGAATCGGAAAAAAATCAATGGGTTTCGGTGCTGAAATTAAAGGTACTAAGGTCGAAGAGGAAAAGTCGGTCCTGGGAGAGCTTTTGCCGGAAGATTTGCTCAAGTTTGGTCTGATTCCGGAATTTATCGGCCGGGTGCCGGTCACAGTGACCTTGGACCAATTGGACGAGCAGGCTTTGGTCAAAATTTTACGCGAGCCGAAAAACGCCCTGGTTAAGCAATACCGCTATATGCTGCACTTGGATGGTGTCGAACTGGAATTTGAAGAAGCGGCCATCGTTGAAATTGCCCGCCAAGCACTTGACCGCAAGACCGGTGCTCGTGGTTTACGGGCCGTGATCGAAAAGTTAATGACAGATGTCATGTTTGAGGTTCCCTCGCAGGAGGATGTTGTCCGTTGTGTCATCACTAAAAAAGCCGTTCAGGGCAAGGAGAATCCACGTCTGATCCGAAAGTCGGAGGCCAGTGCCTAGACGGTTGGGACAGTTCAGCTAAAAGGAGGACCTGTTTGTCGCTTTCCCGGCAAACAGGTCCTTTTTTGTTTATTTTTTCTTGTGATAATCGCTGTAGCAGATTTTAGAATTTAAATGTGTAACAGCGAAGTTCCGACCCAGTCGGCAAGAAAGGAATGACAGCAATGGAAACGAACAGGAACAGGCAGGTAACTTATCAAATTCACAGGCACTTGGGCAGCCTCAGCGTCAGCAAAACCGGTTGGTCTAAAGAGGTCAATATCGTGTCTTGGAATGACGGGCGGCCCCGGCTCGATATCAGAGAATGGGATCCGGAGCATGAAAAAATGAGCCGGGGTGTCGGATTGACAGGGGAGGAAACTGAGAATTTAAGAGCCCTGTTAAAAGACCTCGAACCGGCTGACTTGGCAATTTAGAACAGACCGGTAATTTGCCCTCCCGGTGTAACTTTAATTTGTTCCGCCGCCGGGTGCCTGGGTAGACCGGGCATCGTTAATACTCGGTCAGTCAGACAAACTGTAAAGCCGGCCCCCTTGTTAATGTGCATGGAGCGAATGGTAAGGGTAAAGCCTTCGGGGCGGCCGAGTCGGCTGGGATCATCTGAAAAGGAGTAGGGTGTTTTAGCGATGCAAACAGGTAGAGCATCTGCCCCGGCCGCTTTGGCCACAGCCATTTCCTGAATTGCCTCCGGGGAAAAATGAACCGCAGCGGCACCATAGATTTCAATAGCGACCTTTTTTATTTTTTCTTCCAAAGGGAGGTCATTTTGGTAGAGTGGCTGGTAACAAGCTTGCTCGGTCTTTAAGAGTTCCAGCAAGAGGCCGGCTGCTGCTGTGGCCCCGTCGCCCCCGGCGCTGTAAGCATGAGATTCGGCACAGCGAACCCCGTGTTTTTGACAGCAGGCATGAATAAGCTCCCGTTCAGCGGCAGTGTCGGTGGGAAAGCAGTTGATGACCACCAGGGCCGGCAATCCGAACCGGGCCAAATTTTCCAAGTGCTTCTCCAGGTTGCTAAGCCCTCTTGCCAGAGCCTTTAAGTCTGCCTTAGTGAGTTCGTCTGACGGTTGACCACCATTGTATTTTAGTGAGCGAACCGTTGTCACAACGACACCTGCGGCTGGCTTGAAACCGGCTTTAGGGGCAGTGATGTCCAAAAATTTCTCCGCTCCTAGATCAGCTCCGAAGCCGGCTTCGGTAATGAGGATATCGGCCAGCTTAAGTCCCAGCTTAGTGGCGATGATACTACTGCAACCGTGGGCGATGTTGGCAAAAGGTCCGCCGTGAATGAGGGCCGGTGTACCTTCCAGTGTCTGTACTAAGTTGGGATTAAAGGCATCTTTTAAAAGCGCATGCATGGCCCCCGCCGCGCCGATATCTGCCGCCGTCACGGCCTGACCGGACTGATCATAGGCCACAATGAGTTCTTTTAAACGGCGACCGAGATCTTGGTTTGAATTCGCCAGACAAAAAAGGGCCATCACCTCAGAGGCGGCGGTTATCCTAAAATGTTCTTCACGCATGGGGTCGGCCGGCCGGGCAGTCGGATTGATCAAGATGTGGCGCAGGCTGCGGTCGTTGCTGTCCAAGCAGCGTTGCCAGACGATCCGTTTGGGGTCGATAGCAAGCTTGTTGCCTTGGAACAGGTGGTTGTCCAATAGGGCGGCGCACAAATTGTTGGCGGCTGTGATGGCGTGCAGATCACCGGTAAAATGTAAATTGATCTGCTCCATCGGCAAGACTTGGCTGTATCCACCGCCGGCGGCCCCGCCTTTTAGACCGAAGACCGGTCCTAGAGATGGTTCCCGCAGAGCTACGATTGCCTTTTTCCCCAGACGAGCGAGTGCTTGAGCCAGACCGATCGACTGGGTTGTCTTCCCTTCGCCGGCGGGGGTCGGGCTGGTTGCAGTTACTAAAACGAGCTGCCCGTCCGGCCGGTCGTGCCGCTCGGCCAGAATTTTTTCAGCGGGGAGTTTGGCCATGTGGGATCCATAGGGAATCAGTTCATCTGCCTTCAGATCCAGGTCGGCGGCGACAGCAGAGATGTTTTTTAGTTGGGCTTGCGAGGCGATTTCAAAATCACTTAACATAGGACGGCGCTCATTTCTAATTCTAGTCTTGATTTTTTCTATTTTAGCACACCGGGCAGTATCGTTTATAATGAGGTAGTGTTTGTCAACGAATTAAATTTGCTTAGATGGGGGTTAGGTTAAATGGATAAAATAGGCTTTATCGGGTGTGGTCATATGGGCGAGGCGATGCTGGCCGGTTGTTTGCAAGCAGGCCTCTGTCAACCGGCAGACTTGCTGGTGCACAGTGCCGACCTGTCAGCGGACCGGCGCTTAAATGAAATTTATGGTGTTTTTACAGCAGTGGACAACCGGTCTTTAGCCAAGGCGGCTAAATACCTCATTTTGGCGGTTAAACCGCAAGTTTATCAAAGCGTGATTACTGAGATCCGTCCGGTGGTGACAACAGAACATGTAATCATTAGCATATCGCCGTCCTGGACCATCGATCTAATGGCCGAGACTTTGGCCAAAGAAAATTTAAAATTGGTTCATGCCATCCCTAATACACCTGCTATGGTGGGCAGCAGTATGACCGGTCTGTGTTTTGGCGACCACTTGACAGCAGCGGAAAAGGAAACCGTTTTATCTTTCTTTCAGTCTTTTGGCCTGGCTGCTGAAATTACAGCTGATTTAGTACCGGCTGTCTTGGCAACATCTTCTTCTTCACCGGCTTACGTCTACATGTTGATTGAGGCCTTGGTTCAAGGGGGCATTGAGCAGGGCCTGCGTGCTGACCAGGCTACTTTATTTGCAGCTAAAACAGTGGAAGGGGCTGCCCGCATGGTCCTAAAGACGAAAAAACATCCGGCCGAGTTAAGGGAAGCGGTCTGTTCGCCTGCCGGCACCACTATAGCTGGTGTGGCCACTTTGGAGAAGGCAGGCTTTAACGGCATGGTGATGGCTGCGATGGAGGCCAGTGTGCGCCGTTTGCGGGAGATGTAGACAGGGCTTGATGTATTTAACTTATTGAATAAGGTACAATTGTTTTTATTCCATTTGTTTAGAAAAGGGAGAAAGCAAGTAGAGTTATGATTATCAGAGAAGATATTGAACAGTGCAGGCGCGATATGCAAACTTGCATAGGCAAAAGGGTGCGTCTGCGGTCCAGTGGTGGCCGCCGCCGAGTGATTGTGCGAGAGGGTGTTTTAGAGAGTTGCTATCCGAATGTTTTTACTGTGCGTTGTCGTCGCGATGGCAATACAACCGAATTGCTTTCATATAGTTATGTTGATATCTTGACAGATGCTTTAGAAGTAGCTGTCAGACCGGATGAGGATTTAGCTGCCTTAGGTGACCGCACCTTGTACGAGGAGGAAGAGGAGGCCGATGTGGGAACTTCAGCGCTCCCTTTTGAAACGGATGCCCAATAAGGAGCCGGATAGACATTGGCTGAATTTTTTTACTGCAACAGACGCCTGTCACCGGGGAAGATCAATCTATTTTTAGAGATAGAGGGCAGGCGGCCGGATGGGTACCATTTATTGTCAACGGTCATGCAGGCTGTTGCCCCGGCAGATGATGTCACTTTAAAAATTAAGCGTCTGGACGAGGTAAAGCAGGCTCCCGGCTTACCCCAACAGGGAGGAAAAGATGCTTTAATTTTGACAGAACCGGTCGACCCGCCTATTTTATCGCCCGGTCGGCCTGCTGTCACAATCAATTCTTCGGCCCGCTTTTTAGAGCTCTCCAGAAAATTGGCTTGCTCTCCGGAGAACAATTTGATGACCAAGGCGATTGTAGCCTTTTGGTCTGATTTTATTGACCCGTTTTTGCCGGCTGATGGCGCTCCGCGGTGGCGTGTTCTGCAAGATTTAGAAAAGCAGGTGCCGGCTCAAGCCGGTCTCGGTGGGGGCAGCGGTAATGCAGCAGCTGTCCTTTGTCTGTTGGCCGACTATTTAAGAGCTGACCAAAGCCTGCGCCATTGTTTTTCTATTCCGGTTCCAAGCGCAACAGAGCTCCGCCGGACCGCGGCCCGCCTTGGTGCAGATGTGCCCTTTTTTATTGAAGGCGGTTTGGCCTATTGCGAAGGGATCGGCGACCGGATTAAGCAGCTGCCCCCTTTGCCGGGCTATCCACTTTTATTCGTACAGCCGGATTTGCCGGTGTCAACAGCCCAAGCTTTTCGTCTTTGGGATGAAGAAAATGGCTATAGCGACTTGACGGGATCAAGGGACAGGACCGGCAGGTGCCATAAAACGCTTGCCGCAGGCTTAAATCCCTTTGCGCAGTCCCCTTTAAAAAATATATCTACATCAGCTACCCGCAGCTGTGCTATACAGCCGCTTGCTGCCTTAAAGGCCATCCGAGAAGACCGCTTAAGCAGTTTAAGGCAGGTGGGCGGGAATATTTTTGAGCACTTGATTGCTCCCTTAGGCGCCCTGGTCCAAGCGGTCGGTCAGCTCGCTTATCCGGCCGGCGCCGACTTGGTTCAACTATCCGGTTCCGGAAGCGCTGTCTATTGTATTTTTAAAAGTGAAGAGGAGCGCGATGCTCTTTTTCACCGGTTCGGCTCCAGGACCGACTTTGCCGGCTTAACCTGTCGAGTATGGCCGGGACATTTTTTAAACGGCTGACCAGCTATCTTTTATGCAGAGCTAAAGTTTGTCTTTTCGCCTCTGCTCCATCTCGTGTTAGAATGAAGGAAGGCAATATATAAAATGAGAAGGAGAAGCACATGGCAGAAGTATATCTTTTTATGGCAGACGGAACTGAAGAAGCGGAAGCACTGATAACGGCAGACTTGCTGCGCCGGGCGGAGATTGATTTGGCCTTGGTTTCGATCAATGATGAACCTGTTATAGAGTCGTCCCATGGTGTCCGCATACAGACAGATACCACTTTTGCTGCAGGTGACTTTAAAGATGGCAAAATGCTCATCTTTCCGGGAGGCATGCCGGGAATGACCAATTTGCGTGACCACAGTGGGCTGCAAAACCTGTTGGATCAATACCTGTCTCTTATACACATCTCCGAGCCCACGAGACGTCCTGGAT
>CAMXYS010000025.1 GCA_947253135.1 uncultured Clostridia bacterium | reverse complement strand
GTGCGGACGACTATATTGTGAAGCCCTTTAGCCCGCGCGAAGTTGTGGCCCGCATCAAAGCCGTCCTCCGTCGCATCAGTGACCGGAATCAGAGAAAGGTCGGTTCAGATGGGCACCACCTCCACTTTCCCGGCTTAGAAATTTTGCTGGACCACTACCAGGTCAAGGTTGACGGTGAAGTTATATCTTGCACACCCAAGGAAGTTGAAATTCTTTACTTTTTAGCTTCACATCCAGGCCAGGTTATGACCCGGGAACAAATTCTTTCGCAGGTTTGGGGATATGACTACTTCGGTGAAACTCGGACAGTGGATACACATATCAAACGCATCCGCCAGAAAATCCAACGTGACCGGGCTGCCTATACCCTGGTGACCGTCTATGGCATCGGTTACAAATTTGAGGTCATACCGGCATGAAAAATAGCGTCTTACGCCGGCAGTACTTACTGATTCTCATCGCCGCAGTCCTCACCTCGGCTATTTTGATTGTCGCCATTTACGCTATTACTTCACACCGTGTACTGCGCAATTTAGGAGCCCAGGAATTTCGCAACAAGAGTGCTTATTTGGCCGAACAAACCGGTCGTTATGTCGGCCAGGAAATTTCCGCCCTCCGCTTTAACGATATTTTGTCAACAACGGCCGAGATGACTGATGCCTCTATCACTGTTTTTCTGTTCAATGCACCCACCGAATATTATGGTAAAACCTCCGCCAATACCGGTTTTGATGAGCATTTTTTGACCGCGGCTCGCAGCGAGATGACCAAGCACCAAGACCGCATTAAGGCCGGCATGAGCATCGACTTCACGCTGCAATATGGCGAAGACCACCAACAGATTCTGGTGGTCGGCTATCCCATTATCGTCCAAGACCAGTACAGCGAAACCAATGTTATAGTCGGCAGTGTCTTTGTCATGAAGTCCTTGCAGGACATGAATTCAGGTTCTCGCAGCCTCTACCTACCCTTAATTTTAGCTTGTGCTATTACCTTCCTTTTAATGTTCACGCCCGTTTTATTCTTAGCCAACCGCATCACTCAGCCGGTCAACCAAATGAAAGACATCGCCCAAGCTATGTCAAACGGCAACTTTACCTTAAGAGCTGACAGTGGCCAACCCGGCGAAATCGGTGAACTGGCTCGCGCCTTAAACCAATTGGCAGCTGACCTCAAGCGCACTGTATCTGCCCTTTTAACCGAGCGCAACCGCCTGCGACAAATCCTGAACGGGCTTAACGAGGGCATCGCCGCCTTCGACGGAGACTTTCGGTTAACCCACTGCAACCCCGCCTTTTTTCAATTGCTAAACTTGGATTCTGACAGCGACCATCCACTTGAAGATACTGATCATGATATTTTTACCGGTTTAAGTCGAGCTGAAGGACTTAATGATGCCAGCAAGAAAATAATCTCCTTACTGCCGGCAGGAATAAAAGAAGATTTTCAAAAGGCCCTGTCAGACGGCCTCCAGCGGCGGCGCACAATCCGTCTGGAGAACAGCCTCATCTACGTACAAATTGAAGTGTTAAAAGACACAGAGGACCAAGTTGTCGGTGCAGTTGGACTGTTTAGAGATGTGACAGAAGCCGAAAAGCTAGAGCAAACCAGGCGCGATTACATAGCCAATATATCTCATGAATTGAGAACGCCTCTGACAGCGATGAGGGCCCTGATCGAACCGATGCAAGATGGCATGGTTAAAGATGACGCCGCCCTACACCGCTATTACGATATCATCCATGCGGAGTGCATTCGTTTGTCTCGTCTGATCGACGATATGATGGAGCTCTCTCGCATTCAAGCAGGACAAATCCCTTTGGAAAAAATGAACTTTAAGATTGAGGACATTTTGAAAAAATTGCGAGAAAATTATGCGCTCATGTGTCGGGAGCGACAAATAGACCTGGTCTTTACCATGGTTCAGGAAAACTACAAACCCTTGTTTTCCAATCCCGACCGCATTGAACAAATCTTGGTCATCCTGCTAGATAACGCCATAAAATTCACCCCGACCGGCGGCCGCATAGAAGTCGCTACCAATGAGCAAGATTCTGCCCTTGTGATCACCGTGAAGGACAATGGCGAGGGGATTGCTGCTGCAGATCTACCGCATGTCTTTGAGCGTTTTTATAAGGCTGACAAAGCCCGAGGTAAGTCCGGCACCGGCTTAGGCCTGTCCATAGCAGCAGAATTGACTCGCCTACTCGGTGGCCATCTCGCCGTTAAAAGCAAACCGGGAGAAGGCGCTAAATTCACTTTAACCCTCCCCTTCTAAACTTAATAAAAGTGCTTGTTTAAGTTAAAAAACACCCTCTTTTCCAGATTTTAAATTAACAGGAAAAGAGGGTGTTTGTGGGGAGGGCAATTGTTCTGCAGGGCTGGCCTTAGCAAGGCAGCTTAACGCTTGTTCTTTCTTTCTTCAAGTTTCTCATGAATGACTTCTGTGCCTTCAATCAAGAACCACAGGACAATACCGGTTAGCAAGGCCCAAGCCGGTGTTGCACAAGCTAAAACACCTGCCATAACGGTAGCAATACCTCGGTCTGAAGCCTTGGTCACCATGCGCATGCCGATATTGCCGCAAGCGTAGCATTGAACAGCCATGGTGATACCGAAGAAAATCGCAAAAGCCGGTTTGATCAGGGTAACCAGCGGCAAAATCATAACCGCTATAACAGTCGAAGCCCGGAAGGTGCAAACACCTCCCCAAAATGACCGCATCGTCTTATAACCCCTCTTATAGCGCTCTGTAATCGTCAACAAGCCGGAAGCCCACAGTGGACCGCAAAGCGGCACCCAAGGGGCAAAAAGGGCCATGATGACGTTTCTGATCGCGCTGACCAAGTTGGACCGGCTCGGGCTGAAGTCCACCTTTTCATCCGGACGTTCAGCACAGGCCTCTGTTACAATTTCCTGAGCCAAAACAATGTCCGAGAAAGAAATAATGTAGATCGCTAAAGCCAAAGGCAGGGCTGATAAAAAATATTGCATGGCGGGAAAACCAATACCAAAGATAGTAAAGTGCTGAGCTACCCAGCCAAAATTTAATGGCGTGATTCCCCACTGAATTTGCGGCATCGGTATCTCTTTAAAGATAATCGGAGCCAAGACGATAGCAAAGATTTGTGCCGGTACAACACCTTGATTGCGCAAAACACGCCAAAACTTGTGCTTAGCCGCCAGCCGCTCAAAAGAGCGATTGAACAAGAACAAGTATGACAATAAGACAGCAATTACGACCGTCCAAGGAGCCTTTGGCATTCTGGACTGAATAACATTCATGCCGGCAGTAACACCAGCTCCGAGGATAATACCCGCTTTGATGGCAACCGGCACCTTCTCTACCAACTTGCGGCCCAAACCAGTCACACCCATTAAGAAGAACATAAGAGCTACTAAGAGCTGTAGGGCGATCATAGCGTGGATTCGGTCGACCTGATTAGTCGCAAAGTCCGGCACAGCATACTGGCCCAAAAAGGCCAAAGTTAAAGGCAAGGCCGGAGTAATCCAACCCGGCACTACAGGATCGCCCAGCAATGACGGCAAATAATAACACGCAGCATTTAGGACACCGAATGTCAGGGCCATCAAAAACATGCTGTTTTCTGTCAACCCTAAAGCTTTTATGTTACCCGGTACATCCAGACCAAAGGTGGTAATTGTCGTTTGAACACCGGCACCCAGACAAGCTACTCCTAAAAAGAGCGCCGCTAGGAACTCAGTCCATTGCCATTCGTGGTGGACCAGTGGAATACGAATGGTAAACGGTCCGACTTTAATACCCGGTTGTTCCCCCCCATACTCACGTTTTCGCAAAGGAAAACGTTCTGTCATAAAGCCTTCCGGCGGTTCACCGGTCACAGTTTTTGCAACTTGTGAACCATTGATTTTTTTATTTTCCATAACTACCTCCAGGTAATAATGACTGCCGGATTAGAACAACGACCTGCCCCCTCCTTTCCTGCGGTCAAGCTCTAATCTGGTCCTACCTATTTTTGCCGGCTGCCGCTTTGGCCGCTCAGGCAAACCCAATCGCTTTCGCTCCCACGTCAACTCAGCCTGCGGATTTAGGTCGTAGGCTTGGTTTAAATTCCAAAAACGGCTCCCATAACTTCGGCTGATCCTCCGCAGGAGACCGTTTCTGATATCTTGTTGATGGCATAAAAAATCGTTGAAAAGATTGACGGAACGTTCCGATTCCAGGTAATTCATATCTGTGCAGCCGCTCAAAAAACTCTGTATTGTCTCAGCATAGAGCTCCAAAGGCAAATAAAAATGATAGCGGTCCGCACGGTTGCGAAAGGCACGTTCTGCCAATCGCTCCAAGCTGTTAAGAATAGCTTGGTATTCTGCATCTGAAGCCGGGCTCAAGGCCCGTGTTCGAATCGTTTGTAAATAAGAGTTCTGTTCTTTCCACGGCAAAGGTTTACCCGTCTCAGGATTCACCTCTAAATTAATGTCCACCTGCAGCCGGTTTGGCAATAGGCGGTTGGACATGGTCAACCAGTCCTCTGCAAAATCATCTACCAAGCGGCGGTGACTCTGGCGGTTTTTCTGATTGAGCAATAAAACAATCAGTGAGGCTGAAATTGCTACACCCAGGGCTAAAGAGCCAATCCAGGTCGGCAAGGCATAAGCCGGAACATAATGGCCAACTACCACCTTGCCAGCTAAAGAAGTGGCAAAATACGTGCTGATAAAAGTATCGAGAAAGGTCTTTTTCAGACCACAGACAGAGGCCGAAAGGTAGCTGATCATCGGTCTTTCCTCGCCTATAATTCAAATCAAGCAGAGAAAACGCTTTCTCTGCTTGGTTTCATCAACAAATTTTATGAATCATAGCAACTGCGATAAATATCCATCATGTCGGCGTGGTCCAACTCCACATAGTTGTTGACTAAAAGTCTTTGCTGACCTGCTATAACACTTTCTGTAAAGACTTCTAAATCGGACTCTTTAATACCGTAATGATTTAGAGGATTGCGTTTCAAGATGTCATTTAGCAGCTGGAACAAGCGGTCCCAAATTCCTTCCGTCGTGTCTGTGTCAAAGGCCTCGGCCAAGACATCTTCCAGTTCATTAATCCGCCCGACCGGCTGTTTCTCAATGTATTTGCGAATAACCGCCTCAAACATCAACATATTGGCCTCTCCGTGGGGGATATGGTATTGACCGCTCAGAGGATAACTCAAAGCATGAACTGCTGCGCAGCCGGCGTTGCCAAAGGCAATACCGCCATAATTGGAAGCCTTCAAAAAGGCTGCCGCATGGTCAGACCAAGTCTCCAGCCCGTTTTGCACCACTTGGCGATAGTGAGCCACAATTGTCTTAATGCCTTGAATAGAGAAGATAGCAGAGTAATCTGTCGCCTTCGGTGACAGGAACGATTCAACGCAGTGCACCATGGCATCCACTGAACTCGTCGCAAAAAATTTGTAGGGCAAGGTGGCAATCATTTCAGGAACTAAAACTGCCTTGTCGGGATACATACAATCCAAGGCTAGGCCCATCTTAGTTTGTTTTTGCAAAAGGGCTGTAATAGCAACATTGGTCACTTCACTGCCGGTACCACAGGTTGTGGGGACACATAACAAGGTCTTTGTTTTTTCAACATCGACCGCCTTGGTCACCATCGCTTCAGTCAAGCCCTTACTCGGCAAGCTCTGGTCGGAGACAGGCTCTAAAATCAAGAGTTTTGCAATATCAATGACCGTACCGCCACCGACAGCAATCACACGCTTAATACCGGCGGGGAAGTCCATCCGAATGGCGTCAATCATCTCATCAGTCGGTTCACCTTGCCCGTAACGTTCCTGGAAGAGAGCGGGACAAGGTAAGTTGGCCGGGCGGATAAAAGGATCATAGATAAATTCATTGGTAAAAATCAGGTCGCTTTCACCTAACCCTGCGTCAGCAGCAAAATCTTTAAATGTTTCGTACTCCGTAATTGACGGATGAATTGAAAATGTTTTCATGAGTTCCCCCCACCCCTACATATCGCACAAGGCCAGTAGGTCTCTATATTTCAGCAAGCTATAACGATTCACTGGTATCATTGTAAATCTATTTTTATTTTCTGTCGACCATTCTTCTTTTTCATTATTTTTTTGACAGTCAATCATTCTTTTTTAGCTTATTATTTGTGCTCTTTGTCTAATTTTGTTGGTTTTATGGTTATTGAATTTTTTAAGGTTCCTGTTCCAAAAGGATTAGCAGATTATTCTAACAGTGTTGTAGTTAGCGCTTGACAACTCATGAGTTAACAAATAATCTTTATTAGTAAAAAAATTTTGGATTGATAGCACTCATCAATTCGTAATATTTTTACTTCCCAAGTATGAAACAAATTTAGTAGCCAAAGGTAAGGAGTTTCACCATGAAGTTAAACGATGATATGAAAAATTTAATCAAAGAACAGTTGGCCTACATTGCCACCGTTGACAATGACGGCCACCCCAATGTCGGTCCCAAGCGCACCATGCGTGTCCTAGACGACGAACGTCTGATCTTCTGTGAAAACACAGATGGTCAACACCACGCTAACATTAAGGCCAACGGCAAAATTTCTGTCGCTTTTGTCAACCGTGAAGCGAACCACGGCTACCGTTTTGTCGGCCGAGCAACCAGCTTTACAGATGAAGAAAACATGGCCCTAGCCCAAGAAAAGGCGGGTGTGCGACCGAAGGCTGCCGCTGTCATTATTGACATCAAAAGAATTGACACATTAGACTCCGGTCCGATTGCCGGCAAGCCCTTCCAAGGCTAAGTCCTTCTTACAGCGTTGACCTGATGTAGTCATCAAAAGAGGTTGACTCCACGTTGGAGCAACCTCTTTTTACTCTGAACCTTGTTGTAGGCCTTCCATCGTTCTCGGTTCACCTTCTTGTCTGAAAGCTTCTCCAACAGCAGTCGTTCCACCTGCCGGGGTGTCAGTTCCCTGTCCATTTGCCAACTCGTCCTCCCTTCAAATTCTCCTGCCGCCTCCTCAGCGTACCGTTCCGTCCGGTCAACTTATCGCATATGTCTTTATCCGAAATCTCTTCTGCCGGCGACTTCAAAAATTGAAGCTACCCTTCTCATTCAAGTCGTCAGAGCTCCTATTTTTAGGCAAAATAGATTATAATCTTCTCAATCGAGGGTGGGGGTGTCGGGGTGTTATGAAAGAAAAAAAGACGCTTAAATTTATATTCTATGCCTTCCTATTGCTGATCGCCGTGGGCATTATCGGCTACATGCTCCTTTTGCGGATCTCCTTTATTGACGCCTTATATATGACAGTCATAACGGTTTCGACGGTAGGCTTTGGAGAAGTCGCTAAAATGGATGCGCCGGCCGAAATTTTCTCTATTTTCATGATTTTCGTAGGTGTCGGCATCGTTGGTTATGCCTTCACAACCTTGGTGGTTATGTTCGTCGAAGGCAAGGTTCGCAGCATTGTAAAGGGGAAGAGAATGGACAATCGAATTGCAAAACTGAAGGATCACTACATCATTTGCGGTTCCGGAGAAATGGCCAATGTGATTATTCATCAATTCACTGAAGAGCAGCTTAATTTTCTCGTCGTGACCACCTCCGCTGATGACGTCAAAGCCTACAATGATGAAAATATTTTGGCTATTGAAGGCTGTTCGACCCAAGAAGACTGCCTGGAAGAGGCAGGTATTATGAGGGCCAAGGGGCTCGTCAGCACCTTTGATACAGATGTCGATAATATCGTAACCGTTCTGACAGCCCGGAACCTAAACCCCGAAATCTACATCATCTCAAATTCAACCGACCCTGCTTGTAGTAAAAAGCTCATGAAAGTCGGCGCTAATAAGACCCTTTCCGCTGTTGAAATCAGCGGAAAAAGGATGGCCGCTTTAATGACCAAACCGCATGTCATTTCCTTTTTAGATGTCATTACCCAGGTGGGCGGTGTGGAACTTGATCTGGAAGAAGTGACGGTCATGCCACACTCCTATTTAGAAAATAAGCTGCTGTCTGAAGCTAAAATTAGCCAAAAAACCGGTCTGAGTGTGCTGGCGATTAAACAAAATAAGGATGATGAATTACTCTTTAATCCTCCTGCTGACCATCGTTTTTCTATCGGTGAAGTCCTGATTGTTTTAGGGCGTGAGGAACAGGTCGAAAAATTAAGAGGGTTAGGCGATCCAAGCAATTAAAAGTCACACAGTTTCTGCCGAGGACCAAAACAAGTTTGGATTTTTTCAAAAGCAGAAAACAAGCCCATCAATAGCCGGGAAAGCTTAACCACCGCCACTCGAAGGGGTACAGTATTTCCTCCCGGTGGCTGCAGATATCCAGCCCCAAGCATCGAGTCATCAAGGCCATTGAGATTTTCTCTACCTCGCCTTTTAATTCCTAATCGATAAGTAACTGCCCTTATCCGTCTTCACGACCTCCAGCACTTGCGGAACTAAGGCCTGTATGTCCTTCACATGAGAAATGATGCCTACCAGACGGTCAGCAGTCCTGCTCCTTAATAACATTTCCATGGCCTCATCCAGACTCTCCTCGTCCAAGGCGCCGAAACCCTCGTCTACAAACATAGAATGAATGCGAATGCCGCCGCTGCTCAACTGGAGAACCGGCAATAAGCGCCTCCGCTTTCTCACAAGCTTGTAATTGCTGTTTGCAGGTCTGCCAGGAGTAACCTTCTCTGTTCTTGTTTCTCTAAAAGCTGCAGCTCTTTCTCATAGACCGACAAGTTTTCCAAACCACGCTTAAGCACGCTGTGAACACTTTGCCGACTGACCTTAAGATTGTCTGCATTATCAGCCAAAGATTAGTCTTCGCTGTAGTAAAGACGCATAATCTCTTGGGTTCTCTTGGTCAAAAGAAAAGCGTAATAATCTAATAACAGTGTTGTCTCCACTACCGCAAGCATGTCTTCCATTCCAGCTTAAAAAATGAGCCGTCAAGCAAAAAAGTTTGACAGTCATATACTGGTACTAAAGCAAGAGAAAACACTCACCTTACGGTTGAAATCTAACGGCTGGGCAATTCAAAGGAGATGTGAAAGGGCCTTCACACCCCAATCTTATGTATGGATGGAACAGAGAAGAGAACCTGCCCTGGCAGCAAAGGCCATTTTACATTCTATCGGTAAACGACCTCTCTAAAAGAAAATTGCTTCAATTTAAAAAGAGATCGACCTCTAAGGGATCGACCTCTTTTCCAGCAAGCATATCTCTACCAATCTCTTGCCAGGCAATTACTCTACGTGATACTCTCCTCTCTCCTTTAAGTCAGAAATGATTTGTTTATGCATCGTATCATCCAACTTGTAGAAGTAGAACAAAATAAAGCTGATCAAGCATAGTAGGGCCGGCAGTAAATTCATGACTAAATTCATGGTGCCCATGGCCGGGGCCGGTTGCGTGGGTGCACCTTCTATATATCCTGTGGCAGCCAGCAGGGCCAAGAGCAAAGTCGGGGCCAAGGCACCACCCAACTTCATCATGAAACTGGTGCCGGAGGAACAAAGTCCATCTGCTCTGATGCCGGTCTTCCACTGCCCATATTCAACCGTATCTCCAATCATGCCGTACAAGAGAGCAGTATTGAAGCCATTGAAGATACCCGTGACGATTAAGATGATCAAAACCGTTTTAGAGGTTGAATTTTCTGGTGTCAAAAAGTAAATAACAGCGTTTAAAATCGTGCTGATCCCGTAAGAGAAAAGCAGGGCACCACGTTTACTTCTAAAGGCCTTAACCAGGTAGGCACTAAAAAAGGCAGCGACAGCACAGACCAGACCATTTGCAGTAGCATAAATAGTAAATAGGTCAGTATTTTGCCAAATGTAGTTGAAGTAGTACATGCCGGCTGTCATGCGCCCATAACTCATAAAACCGTATACCAAAAAGGCCATACAAACAATTAATAGAGGGGGATTTTTTAAAAATACGTCCCTCATCTGACGACCACTAAACTTAGTGGATTCAGGTGCCTTGACGACCTCTTTTGTCCCCAAAATACTGGTGAAGGCAAAAGGTATGGCAAGACAGCAAACGACAACGGCAGCCAAAAGATAACCTCGGACTTGGTCACCCCCAGCTCCCGAAAAACGCTTTACTAAGGGAATAAAGATCGCTGTGGCCACAGAGCAGGCAATCGAAGAGACAAATATTCGGTAGGAAGAAAAGGAAGCCCGCTCCCTGGGATATGGCGAAATAACGCCGTTCAAGGCTGAGAAAGGTATATTCCAAGCAGTTGCCGCAATGACGGCCAAGGCATAAAGAATGCAACCGTAAGCCGTTCTGGCCCCAACACTCCAGTCGGGGTGCGCCCAAAAAGATAAAATAACCAAGGGCAGTAAGGTTATGACTCCACCTACCAACCAAGGGCGGTAACGCCCCATCGGTGTCCGAGTGCGATCCGCCAATGACCCAATCATTGGGTCATTTATGGCATCCCATACCCGGCAAATCAAAAACAAAATGGAAACGGCAGAAGCCGGAATGAGGGCGACATCGGTCATAAAAAAGGCCAAAAAAGAACTGATTAACATCCAGGGCAAGTTGTAGACCATTTCGCCGGATGCAAAAGCAAATTTTCGAGCTACGGCTGCTTTCCCGTGATAATATGTTTGATTAAATTCAACATCTGATGTGTGTTTACTCATATACTTCTCCTCTCTGAGGACAAAAAAGATAAAAAAGCGTAACCGGGTCTGAGCAACCAGGTTAATAGAAAGGATCCGGCTCAACTTGTTTGCTGTAGCCGGAGTCTAAATTCGAAAATCAGGCATCCATTTGCACAATGATCTTGGCGTATTTTTTGCTGTAAAGAGCCTCGAAAGCTTCTTCATAGCGGCTGAGGGGACAGGTTTTCCCAACAATTTTAGCCAGGTTTAAACGCGGTGCCAGGCGGATCGCTTTGGGAAAAAGTCCGGCTCCCATAATGACACCATGCAGGTGCTTTTGATCCCAATAAAAGTCCTGATGTAAATCAACTTTCAAGTAGGGGTCCTTGCCGTACATGGCGTAATAGACACCGTTGCCATCTCTGGCCAATAACTTCAAAGCCTGCTCTGCAGCTGAGTTTACTCCGGATCCCTCAATGACACAGTCAAAGTTCCCTCCTGCGATCTCAGTCGCCTCTTCAAGTGCGTCGGGATCAGTCGGGTCAAAAGCTGCATCCGCTCCCAGTTCGAGAGCCAGCTTCCGTTTGTCTGAAATCGGATCAAATACCGTCACTTGACCGGCTCCGGAAAGGCGTGCCAACTGAACCAGCATCAGACCAATGCCGCCAGCCCCCCAGATGGCAACCGATTTGCCATAAGAGAAGCCCGCCTGTTCCGCCACAGCCAAAGCAATCGTTAAAGGTTCGATTAAAGCCGCAGTCTTCAGGTCATAAGAGGCCGGAATTTTAAAGACTTGGCTGACGTGATAACAAGCCAGTTCGGCAAAGCCATTCATACAGAATTTTATGTTTGCACACAAATTCTCCCGCCCGCTGCGACAAAAATCACAGGCATGGCAGTACCGGGCATAGTTAACAACAACCGTGTCACCGACCGCATAGCCCAGCGCCTCTGCTTCCGGGCCCAGCTTGTCGATCACACCTGACACCTCATGACCAAAAGGCATCGGCAGCATCGACTTGGTCATCTCTTCAAATGATCCTAAATGACCTGTTAGAATGTGGGCATCCGAACCGCAAATTGAAGCATAACGAATCCTGACCCGCACTTCATCTGCTTTAGGTTCCGGGCAGTCAACCTCTTTCAGCTCTACCCTGCCCGGCTTATTTGTGGCAAAGTCTTTCACGGATGTAATAAATAGTTGTTTCATACGACAATGCATCCTTTTTGTGGCCGGAGCCATTCCGCAAGGTGAAAGGGGCGGAATGGCTCCGGTTTATTTTTATTGATTCTGAAGCATTTCTCGAGCAGTTTTGGCAATCCCCTCGCCGTCCATTCCATAATAAGGATAGATTTCTTCAGGGTAACCAAACTCTACGAAAACATCTGGAATGCCTATTTTTTTAAGCTTGGCAAAGACACCGGCTTCAAGTAAGGTATCTGCAACGATGCTGCCCAATCCTCCCAAAATGTTGTGGTCTTCTACAGTGATTAGACACGTGCTCTTTTTAGCGGCTCGAACCACAGCGTCCTGATCGATCGGTTTAATCGTGTGCATGTCTATAACGCCCACACTGTAACCTTCTTCTTCCAACTGACGAGCAGCCTGAACCGCTCCGTATACCCCCATCCCTGTCGCTATAATATTTAAATCTGTGCCTTCTTGGATGATGTTCGCCTTACCGATTTTGTAATCGTACTCATAGTCGGCACTGTAGACAAGCGGCTCTTCCCCTCTGGGAATGCGGATGTAGATAGGCTTTTCATAATTCAAGGAAGCCCTTAACAACTTTTTACATTGCTCTGCATCACAGGGGGCCACCATGGTCATATTCGGCAGGGCATTCATCACACCAAACTCTATGATCGTGTTATGAGTGGGGCCATAGCCTGAAGATGTACCCGCATGGGTTCCGATTAAACGAACAGGAAAGTCATTGTAAGCCACGTCATTGTGAATTTGGTCCAGAGCTCTAACACAGAGAAAGGGGCCAAAGGTTTGCACATAGGGCATAAAACCTTGCTTAGCCAAGCCCGCGGCAATCGTCACCATGTTCATCTCCTGAATACCGACATCCAGAACTCTGTCAGGGTATTTCATTTGCATCTGCTGGACCCGGCCACCATTCCCGGTGCCATCCGCATTGATGTAACAGACTCGGCTGTCATCTTCAATCATCTCTAGAATTTCATTTGTAACGGTTCCCTTAGCCTCCATGGCCGGACCCATATCTCCACAACAGAATGTAAAACCTGCCATTTTATTCCACCTCCGCCAAACGCTCAGCTGTATATGCCTTTATACTTTCAGTGGCTTCTGCCAACTTTTCGTCATCAAACCCTCCGATATGCCATGCACAAGGCCGCTCCATCATGAAGGACACACCCTGCCCTTTTGTCGTGCTGGAAATAATCGCATTGGGTTTACCGTTCAAGGTAACTTCAGGTAGAGCCGCTAAAGTCTTATCGATTTCAGCCATGTCTGTACCATCGATTACAGTTGCATTCCAACCGAAGGCTCTGAAACAGTCAGCCATGCCCTCCGGCCCTCCTTTGTCACCCCACTTCAAGTTCTGACCGCACTCAAAAGCCGCTGAAGCATGGTTGAAGTCGACCACGGCAACAATGTTGTCCAAGCCTTTGGAAGCAGCGTAAAGAATGGCTTCCCAGTTAGAGCCTTCCTCCATCTCGCCATCACCTAGAAGTGTCCAAATACGCGACTTAATCTGTCGACCTCGATTGGCATGGGCAATGCCGCAGCACCAAGATAAACCGTGTCCCAAAGAACCGGATGAAACCTCTATCCCCTTGACATGCTTATGGTTTGGATGAGCTCCAAAAGGGTTGCCGATTGTATTGTAGGTATCCAGGAGCAAGTCCCAATCGTACATGCCCATATCACAAAAGATCGTGAACAATAAAATACCATTGTGACCCTTACTTAAAATGAAGATATCACGGTTGGGGTCATCCAATTTCTCCGGATCAAAACCCATATACTTGTAATAAATGGCGACCGCCACGTCCGTCGCGGACATGGGTCCGCCAATATGAACATTGCCAATGCGCCGAGTGCCCAGGGCTAATTTCTCTCTGATTTCACCCGCCTTGATGACAAGGTCTCTTACATTGTCTATCTGTACTTTTGCCATGTTTTCACTGCCTTTCTAATGGATCTGAACTAATAAATCGAGTACCCGCCATCAATCGGAAGATTGATTCCGGTAATATAAGAGGAAGCTTCACTGGCTAAGAATAAAAGGGCTCCCTGCAACTCATCGGTCGTGCCGAAACGCTTAATCGGGACGACTTCCAAGAGCATGTCGTGGCCCGCTTTATCCATGACGCCCTCATGGATACCGGACCAAACATAACCTGGAGAAATCGTATTAACCCTGATGCCATAGGGTGCTAAAGCAGCTCCCATATAGCGAGCTAATTGTGAGAGTCCTGCCTTGGTCGTGCCGTAGGCACAAACCGGAGAGGGGCCGCCGGCGATGAAGTTGGCATTATAACCGGACAGGGATGAAGTCATGATAATGGAACCACCATGCCCGTGTTCTCTCATAATCTGTTGGGCAATTTGGGCGGTCGCATAGGCACCATTCAAGTTGATGTCGATGGTTTTTTTCCAAACATCAGCTTTGACGTCTACATCGTCTCCCGGCAAGCAAACACCTGCATTGATAAAAGCAACGTCAACTGTGCCCAATTCGTTGACCAAGTCAACTTTCAGTTGGTCAAGTTGCCCTTGATCAGATACATCGCAATAAAGAGCACAGACCTTAACCCCATAACGGTCTGAAAGTTCCGCAGCCAGTTCCGTTAACTTTTCACCCGTAGAAGGTAAGTCAACCAGGGCCACATCTGCTCCGGCCTCAGCCCAGGCAGCCGCCGCATTCCGACCGATGCCACCACCTCCTCCGGTGACAAAGCCTTTTTTGCCCTTCAGACTAAATTTATCCAACAGTCGATAGTCTTTGTCTCTCCACTTGTCCTTTGGATAGATGTCATAAAATTCTCCCATACAAAGCACTCCTTTCACTTTCTCCCTTTTTGAGAGCATTTAATTGTTGCTTTCTTGCGATATAAATATCCAGAAGCTAGCTCAATTAGCAAAAAAGCCTGCCTAATGGCTACCCTCTCAGTTATGACAAATATATTATTGGTTACTGCCAAATGATCGTTTTTAGACCTTTTACTAAATCCTTGCCAGTAATTTTGTGCACAATGATCAATATTATTGCCATTAATTTTGCTTTCTTGTATCATATCACTATAGTCTTTTTCTACAAATTACTTTTAATCACCTCCAGACCATATCTAAATGGTTATATAATAGAAGGGGAAACTAAAGCCATATGGAAACAGATGCACTGAAACACTTATTAAAAGTTGTGGAATATGGTTCCATAACCGCAGCTGCAGAATCACTTTTTATCAGCCAACCTGCACTCTCAAAAACAGTCCGCCAGCTTGAAGACCGGTATGATATTACCATCTTCCACCGTCGAGCCAGGGGTGTTGATTTAACAGCCGACGGACGCAAATTTGTATATTACGCGCGGAATGTCTTAACAGCTGAAAATGCACTCAAGCAAAATTTTTTTGACCACGATATCGGAAAACCCTCACGCCTCTTTGTGGCCGCTCAGCAGCTCGACTTTACTTATAAATTGTTGCGTAAAACACTGGAAGCTGTAACAGCCGGCGAAACGATGCGCATCCATTATAATCTAATTGAGACGGACCGAAATGATGTAACGTGCAAGGTTCTGAGCGGTGAAGCTGATTTAGGGCTTTTTGTAAAAAGTAAATATGACGCTAAAACTTTTCTTTGGCACACTGAAGCTAAGCGTTTAGAAATTAATATATTGGAGAGTGGTGGTATTTTTGTGGGACTAGGCCCACTCTCCCC
>CAMXYS010000024.1 GCA_947253135.1 uncultured Clostridia bacterium | reverse complement strand
TCCCGCAAATATAAACTGTCACGAAAAGTAGCCGTAAATACAGCTTTTCCACCTCCGAGGCAGCTTTGCTCCAGCGGTAATAAGCAGAGCGGTAATTATCTGAAATAATTGCCATCAGACGGGGCTCCAGCGATGGCCTGGTCCTGCCGGTGTCCCAGTAAATAGCCGCCGGAACAAACATGTCGAGCAAACCCCCGATAATTTTATTGGCGGAAATTTCTAAAGAAATAATCTGCTTTGAGGTAAAGACAAAGTCAACCGCTATCTCTCCTAAAGTCAGGAGAATAAAGGCAGAATCAAGATCAGCAAATAGGTCCTGCTCAAATTCGCCGTCCATAATAGCTGTGTAATGGCGGCAAAAGGCATCAGCAACCTCTTTAATTAAACTGCCCTGGAGGTGGATCATCCAATTTTGCAAGGCGTAGAGGTCGGGCTTGTTCAGCCTCTCTTCCCTGGCATAGCGGTAAAAATCCTCCAGCTGCCTGCAATGATATTCGTAGCGGTCTTTTTGAACCACTGTCATATCAGCTTTTTGTCGGCTGTTATACAAGGCATCCGTAAATTCCCCGAAAGTAAAGCGGCCCTTGATAAAGGCATCTTCAATATCTGCAGTTCGATAGGCGATGTCATCAGCCGCCTCCAGCAAATAAGTCAAGGGGTGGCGGACCTGCCGGCAGCCGGTAGTGCTGACAATTCGGTCGTACAAATCTCTTTCCGCATAAAAGTAACCCATCTTGTGGCGACGAATATCCGGACTCTCTCGATCAATAGAAAGAGAGGATGCAGGGTATTTAATAATGGTATTCAACAGGGGCAAGGTCAAATTCATCCCGTGTTCATCCCTCAAAAAATGCAGTTTGGACACCAATCGTAAGGCTTGGGCATTACCCTCAAAATTGTAAAAATCTGCTAACATTTGTGGGTAAAGAAGGTCTGTCAGTCGTTCACCGCCAAAGGTAAGCTGTGGCAGTTTACCCTTAAACCAGTCTCTAATAGTGGTCTCACCATAATGGCCAAAGGGAGGATTGCCAATATCGTGAATCAAGCCGGCGCAGAGCAGCAGATCACTCATCTCCGCGACTGTATGGCCGTCTAAATCGCGGTTCAAATCTCTAAAGCGTATTTCATGGGCCACTGTCTGCCCCAATGATTTGGCCAGGGAGGACACTTCTAAAGAGTGAGTCAGACGCGTGCGGATAAAATCACTTTGATCAAGGGGAAAGACCTGGGTCTTGTCTTGCAAACGCCGAAAAGAGGCAGCCGCAACAATACGGTGGTAGTCCTTTTCAAATTCGTTGCGGTAGTCATCCGCTCGGAGCGACCCGCTCGGCCGCAAACGTTCAGGTTTTAAAAGGTCTGTCCAGTTCAACCGGTAAGCTCGCCGCTGCACCCCAAAGCCCTCCCTCTGCGCTCATCTTGGCAAAATTTGTTTAAAATTGATTCGTATATTTTTCTAATTCTTCCAGATAATAACGGAACACATCCAGAGCCTCGTCGATTGGTTCAGCTGTCGTCATATCAAGGCCTGCCCGTTTAAGCAGGTCAATAGGGGGAGCTGAGCGACCGGCCTTCAAAAAGTCGAGATAAGCTGCCCGCTGTGACTCAGAGCTTCGAATTCTCCTGGCGAAGGCCGTAGCGGCACTAAAACCGGTGGCATACTGGTAGACGTAGTAATTGTAGTAAAAATGGGGGATTCTACTCCACTCATAGGCAATCAAGTCGTCATCTGCCAAGGCCGGTCCGTAGTATTCCCTGTTTAAATCCTTGTAGCAACGATTTAAAAAATCAGCTGTCAGCGGCTGGCCCCGGCGGTCGGCTTCGTGGATTTCATGTTCAAATTCGGCAAATTGCGTTTGCCGAAAAACAGTCGCCTTAAAGCCGTCCAAATAGTGGGCCAATATATAGGCTTTAACAGCAGGGTCATCTGCCTGCTCTAAAAGATAATTCGTCAACAGATTTTCATTGGTGGTAGAGGCTATCTCTGCTAAAAATATAGGATAGTCTGAATAGATATAAGGCTGGTTTTCCCTCGCATAATAAGAGTGCACACTGTGGCCCAGCTCGTGGATCAAGGTATAGACACTGCCAAGTTGATCTTGCCAATTCATTAAGATAAAGGGGTTGGTGCCGTAAGTTCCACCGGAATAGGCCCCACTTCTTTTACCTTTTTTTTCATAGACATCAATCCAGCGTTCGGCAAAGGCTTTTTTCACAATTGCCAGATATTCTTCTCCCAAATGCTTCAGGGCTGCTAAAACTAAAGTCTTGCCCTCCTCATAAGTCGGCTTGATCAACACACGACCGACCATCGGCACATAAAAATCACTGCTGTGCATTTCATCTAAGTTTAAAAGGCGCTTGCGCAGGCTTGTATAGCGGTGCAATAAGTCAATTCTTTTATGAATTGTCTCCAACAGCTGATCATAAACGGGTTCCGGTATCTGATTTTCAAAAAGACTCTTTTGTCTGGCCGAATCGTAGCCCCTTACTTCCGCTAAAAAATTATTGCGGCGGATGGCGGTGGACAAGGTGCCCGCCAAGCTGTTATTGAACTGCCGGTAAACCGAGTAGTAGGCGGTAAAAGCCTCTTGCCGGACGGTCGGATCAACAGACTGTAAAAGACTCTGGTAAACAGCATGCGTCAATTGAACAGACTCCCCTTTTTCATTGTGAACTTTTGGGAAGTTGAAGTCGGCATTGTTGAGCAGGCCGAAAATATGCCGACTGCTGTTTAAGATAGGACCCGCCTTGCTCAAAAGCGCTTCTTCTCGCTCTGAGAGCAGGTGGTCTTTTAAGGCACTCAGATGACGATAATATTCGCGATAAAGGGCAAGCGGCTCATAGGCTTCTTCTTTGGCAGCCCAGTCCGCCGGTGTTATTTGGCTCAATTCCGGTTCTAAAAAGGCTAAGCTCGCTGCAAAAGTGGTGGCCAGATCGACAGCCTTTGTATTTAAGGCCTGGTTTGCGGCAGCGGTTGAATCCTCATCAAATCTCATCTGGGCGTATACATAAAGTTTTTCCAGACGGTTTTTAAACTGGTCTATTGCTATTAAGTCGGCATACAAATCAGCCGGCTTCTTCATTGACAGTCCCTTGTAATCCGACAGATTTCTTACAAGCTCAGACAATTCCCCGTATTCTTTTTCCCAAGCAGCCTCATCGGCAAAAATAGTGGTCAAATCCCATGTATCTTGATGATGAACAGAGTCTAATATTTTTTTTTGCTTGCTTTCATCCACCTGGCTCATCTTGTTCTTATCCCTTTCTATTTGGCCTCATTATACTTTATTAACAACAGCAAATCAGTTTTGCATAAGCGGTAAAAAAGAGGTCAAATCCGCTATAATAGGGCAATGTTTAGCTATAAAATTCAAAAAGAAGGCCTTGTCCTATCCGCTTTTCTTTTTTTGCTGGTCTTGGTTTTTTTTCATTGGCAAAAGAAGCCTCTAAAAAAGCGAGCCTTTTTATTCGCTTTTTTTGCTGCTTACCTGGGCCTGCTTTGGGCAACAGTCTCCCTGCCCATCTTTCGTCTGCAAATACCTTTGAGCTGGTCGGAAGTTCGTCAAACATTTATTTTAGAACCCTTCTCCCCCCTGGTTAAATCTTTTAAAATCGGCCTTTTATATCTGGCGGAAGGGAACCCGGGGCCCCTTTCTTTATTTATCTATAACAGCTTGGGAAATTTGCTGCTGCTGATGCCCCTCGCCCTCTTTAACCGCTTAATTTTTAAATGCAGTTCCAACCTCAACCTATTCATTTGCTGCTGTTTCTCTTTTTTAATTGAAACCTGGCAGGCTTTTTTAAATAAGCTGACCGGTATTCACTATCGGGTTGTGGACATTAATGACCTCATTCTCAACACGGTTGGCGCTGCCTTTTTAATCTTGATCATCGCCCTCGTTGACAGGGTCTTATATTTGAAAAAGAGACAGCTACACAAGCTAAACTGTCAACAAGGCAGAGGAAAAGCCCCCGGCAAAAGGCTTACCCCTGATTAAAAAAGATCGCCTATTATCGATAGCCGGTCCCCGCTTATAGCTAACCGAACCGTTTTACTTCAACAAAACTTGCCAGTTCTCTTCTTTAAAGCCTAAAAGAATAAGCTCATCATTTACAAACAAGGGCCTTTTGATCAACATCCCGTCAGATGCCAATAATTCTAATTGCTTTATTTCGGGCATATCTTTTAATTTTTGGCTGAGACCCAGCTCTCTGTACTTCATACCGCTGGTATTAAAAAACCGGCGCAAAGGCAAGCCGCTTTTTTCGTAGAATTGCTTTAATTCGGAAGCTGTCGGTGTCTCATCTACAATGGACTTCACCTCTACTTCTACCCCATTTTCTGCCAGCCATTTTAAAGCCTTGCGGCAAGTACTGCACCGCTCATAACAATAAATTACCTGCTTCATTTTTTCTCCTTGTTCCACTTTTGCCTTGTGCTTCCTATCCATTCTAATCTGCTTCCTCAATCTAGACAAAAAAGGCCGGCAATGCGACTTTAAAAACTGACAATTGCCGGCCAAATTGACTGTTTTTTTTACCGGTGTAGTTTTCCACAAGAACTTATATCTCTGCTAAAATGAAGGTCTATCGATTATTTTACCTCTTCTTGCGGAAAGGAGACCCCATGACCGGCAACCACCTGCATGCTGCTGACCACCCGGCCGATATAGGCGCAGTCTGGCAGCAGACCCTGCCTGTATTAGCAGAGGCACTAAACAGTAAAATCACCATGGAAACTTGGATCAAACCCTTGGAGGCTGTCCTTTCGGGCCGGCAAAAAGACAGCTTTTTTATAGTTCTTCAAGCGCCTGATGACTTTGTCATGGGTTATGCAAAACAATATGAACCCCTGATCATCAATGCCCTCAAAATCGTGACCGGGGCAGACTATCAGATCTATTTCGTCACTGATTTAGACCAAGTGCCGGCAGATATTAGAGAACAAGAAGGTGTCATTTCCTCAGCGACCCGACATCCGACCGGCCCGACTTTTTCAGGACAACATTTTTTGCCTGAACAGCCGGCTATTATGACAAATCCTGACACCGGCGAAATCGACCTTTATAACCGCTACACTTTTGACAGTTTTGTAGTTGGTGAAGGCAACCGCTTTGCCCATGCCGCCTGTGTTGCTGTAGCCAACCAGCAGAGTTCACAAATTAACAACCCCCTCTTTTTATACGGCGGGTCCGGTCTCGGTAAAACTCATTTGATGCATGCAATCGGCAACCACATCAAACAGCACTTTCCGCAAAAGAAGCTGATCTATATACCGTGTGAACAGTTCGTCAATGAATTTATTAAAACCATTGGCAAGGGCAGTTATGAAGGCTTTCGCAATAAGTATAGAAATTGCGACCTTTTAATGATCGACGACATCCAATTTATTGAAGAAAAAGAACAGATGCAAATTGAGTTCTTCCACACCTTCAACACCTTATACGAGCAAGGCAGTAATATCGTGATGACTTGCGACAAACCGCCCAACAGTCTTTCCTTGTTGGAAGACCGTTTGCGCACCCGTTTTGCCAGCGGCCTCATTGTCGATATCCAAAAACCCGACTACGAAACCCGGGTGGCTATTCTCAACCGCCGGTGTGAAGAAAATAATATTCAAATGCCAAAGGACATTATTGAGTACATAGCCGGCAATATCAGGTCCAATATCAGGGAATTGGAAGGGGCGTGCAACACCGTTATAGCCTATGCCTCTCTGTCCGGAGAAATTAACCTCTCCATCGCCACCGATGCCCTGAAGGATATTATCAACCCGACCGCCAAAAAAAACCTTAATGAAACGGGTATTATTAATCTGATTTGTAATTACTATGACATCAGCAAGGCCGATATTATGTCCAAGCGAAGAAATAAGGAAATCTCTTATCCCCGGCAAGTAGCCATGTATTTTTTGCGGACAGAGTTGGACTTAACTTACGAGCAAATCGCAAAAACCTTTAACAACCATTACAGCACGGTCATGCACAGCTGTGAAAAAATCAGTGGCATGATCAAAGAAAACGATAAAACGGCAAGTGAGATCAAAAACCTCCGCCAAAATATTACAATGTAGGAGAACCGCATTTTTCCACAAAAATTGTGGATATGAGGATAATAAGATGAGGATAAACTAAGGATAAATATACTTTTGCAAAACTTCCGTAATATTTGCTTAACGTTTACATCATCCTTTCCTCAAAAGAAAAACCGGCTGAGATTTTAATTTAAAGATTGTGAAGACTTTTCCTTACTATCAACAGCCTATAAGAAGAAGAAGAAGAAAACCATATTAATATAGACACCAATAAACACACGGCAAAAGGAGACAACGATGAAACTGATTGTGCCAACAAGTGATTTTAGAATAGCTATTCGCAATGCTCAAAGAGCTGTTGCCACCCGGACAACGATGCAAATTCTAGACGGCATTTTACTGGAGGCCGAAAATGATTTAGTTTTGACCGGCTATGACATGGAGATGGGTATCAGCTGTAGGATTCCTGCAGAAATTATAAAACCGGGAAAAATTGTTTTGACCGCCAGAATGTTGGCTGATATTGTCAATAAATTGCCCGCCGAGACCGTCAGTTTAGAGAGTGACGAAGAAGAAACAGTCACCCTGATTTCCGGACAGAGCGAATTTAAAATTAAGGGTCGGTCAGCTGAAACGTTCCCCGTTTTACCGGAGGTGGAAAAAGAAAATGAGCTGACCATGAGCCAAAAATTATTGAAGAATATGATAAAACAAACAATTTTTGCAGTCAGCACAGATGAACAGAGAAGAAATTTAAACGGCTGCCTGTTAAAATCGGGTGAAAAAGGCTTTGAAATGGTTGCGATCGACGGCTTTAGGCTGGCCCTGCGCCGGGAGGAGTCGCCGGTAGAACTGCCGGACTTAAAATTTATTATCCACGGCAAAACCTTGCGGGAATTGATGAATATTTTGGATGACGAGACGGCTGCCGTGACCTTGTACACGACGATGAACCATATCAAATTTAATTTTGGCAACGTGGTGATGGTGTCGCGCCTAATCCAAGGTGAATTTATGAACTACAATAGCCTGCTGCCGGAAAATAATGAAACTAAGATGGTTATCAAAACCGACCAACTGAGGGCAGCTGTGGAGCGGGCTATGTTGTTGATCGAGTCCGATAACTTGCGCTTCCCGGTCAATTTCAAGGCAGATGGCGATGTTTTAGAAGTTCACGAAACGACCAATGTCGGTGTGATGAATGAAGAAATTGATATTGAGTTATTTGGCAACAGTGTGGACATTGATTTTAATCCTTCCTACTTTAGCGATGCTTTGAAGGTGATTGAAGATGAGGAAATAGCGGTGACCTTTAACGGCCAGGTTGGTCCTTGTGTGATAAATCCGACTGAAGGCAACCGCTTTGCCTATTTAATTTTACCCCTGCGCCGCTGATCAAGAGGCTTTATTCAGGCAATGGAAATAAAACAGCTCAGTCTTGAAAATTTTAGAAATTATGGGGCTTTGACGCTCGGTTTGGAGCCGGGCGTCAATATTTTTCATGGGCCGAATGGCCGTGGCAAAACCAATCTTCTGGAAGCTGTTTTTATTTGCACATCAGCCGTCTCGCACCGGTCTGTCGCTGACGCAGATCTGATTAAGACGGGTGAAAACCGCTACCGCATCGGTCTTATCTACGAACCTGAACCGGGTTTGGAAGAAGAATTAGACCTCCACTACTTACAGGCTGTACCCGGGGATCCGCTGCGACCCAAGACTGTTCGCACAGTTCGTTATAATGGGATGGAACTGGATAAAATAAGTCAGTTGCCGGGTCTGTTTAATGCGGTGATGTTTGGCCCTGATGACATGAATTTAATCAAAAGCAGTCCCCGGGTCAGAAGACGATTTTTAGATCTTTTAATTGTGCAAATAAGGCCTGTTTATTTTTCTTATTTGCAGGAGTTTCAACAAATATTAAAACAAAGAAACCGCCTGTTGAAGTCCTTGCGGGAATCCAACTACCGGCCCAGACCGGGTGATCCCTATGATTTTAAAGGGATGGAACTGGATATTTGGGATGAGCGTTACGCCTTGGCAGCCGGCCGAGTGGCGGCTGAGCGGAGGCGCTATGTCAGCCGGTTGACAGAATTGGCCGGAGCAGCCCACGCGATGATTTCCGGGGGAAAAGAAACATTGGAAATCCGCTATCAGGCAGCCAATAAATTACCGGCAGAAGACTTGGCTGATTACTATCAAAATGAATTGTCGGTCGGTCGTCAGGAAGACTTAAAACGCGGCTACACTTTAATCGGACCGCACCGCGATGATCTTGAAATCAAATTGAATCAGATGGAAATGAAAAAATTTGCCTCACAAGGTCAGCAAAGAACCGCCGCCTTGGCCATGAAGATAGGGGAAATGAATTTGATCGAAGAAAAGACCTATCGCAAGCCGGTTTTGCTGTTGGATGATGTTATGTCTGAATTGGATGAAAGTCGGCGCGAACGTTTGGTCAGCCGGATGGAAAAAACACAAATTCTACTGACTTGTACTGAGGCGGAATTAGTCAGTAGACAAATAAATGAATTGAAAAAAAATATAGAGGTGGCGACTTACCGTGTGGGCGAAGGCACGGTCGACAGGGAATAAAAGCCCGGAAAATGATATAATACGGATATGTACATTCATATTGGTGGCGAGCGAACCTTGTCCGACCGCCTGATTGTCGGCATCTTTAATCTTGACGGGTCAACTGGGGTAAATACTGACCAAACAACCCGTCGTTTTTTAGCCCAAAAGGAAGCAGAGGGACTGGTAACGGTTTTGGGAGATGATTTGCCCAAATCCTTTATTGTGACGCTGGAAGGGGTTTACCTCTCCCCCGTTTCCGCGCAGACATTGCGTCGCCGTCTGGCCGCCGGTCAAATTGTTTGAGGGCAAGAGGAAAGGAAAGCATGGAAAATTCAAGAGCAGATTTGGAAAATGGCGACGAGCTGATTAATTTAGCTGCCGATCCCAAGGCACTCACTGACGATTTTGTGGAAGAATTAGTTGAAATTGAGGGTCAGGACAGTTTTGATACCTCCAACAGTTCTGTTTATACCGAGGCTGATATCCAAGTTTTGGAAGGTCTTGAAGCTGTCCGCAAAAGGCCGGGCATGTATATCGGTGACACGACCACCAGAGGCTTGCATCATTTAGTTTACGAGATTGTTGCCAACTCGGTGGATGAGGCCATTGCCGGCCGCTGTGACCGAATTGAAATAATCTTAAACAAGGACGGGTCGGTGACCATCGAAGATGACGGCAGTGGGATTCCGGTGGGCAACCACCCCAAATTAAATATTCCTACTGTTGAAGTTGTTCATACAATTTTACATGCGGGGGGAAAGTTTGGCGGCGGTGCCTACAGTGTTTCAGGTGGTTTGCACGGTGTGGGCGCTTCTGTTGTCAATGCCCTGTCCGAGTGGATGGATGTCTTTGTTAAAAGAGACGGACATATTTATAAAATTTCTTTTGCCAGAGGCGAAACCACCAGTCCACTCCAGATTGTGGGTACAGTGCCGGAAGGTGAAACGGGGACAAAGACTATCTTTAAACCAGACGCAGAAATTTTCCCGGACTGCACCTTTGATTTTGATATTATGCTGACTCGTTACCGGGAAATGGCCTTTTTGAATAAGGAGGTGACCATCCATTTGATCGATGACCGGCCGGATGAGGAGCCCGTGAAAAAGTTATTACACTACGAAGGAGGCATAGTGTCCTTTGTGGAATACATCGATCAACATAAAAATTCCCTATTTAATCCACCGATTTATATGGCCAGCCGGGTGGGGGAATCTTTTGTTGAAGTGGCCATGGCCTACAATGACACCTATGTGGAAAATGTCTACTCCTATGCCAATAATATTGCTACGATCGAGGGCGGCACGCATTTAACCGGTTTTAGGTCTGCTCTGACCAGGGCTATAAATGATTATGCCAGGACAGCCGGTTTATTAAAGGATAATGATGCCAACTTTTCCGGCGAAGATGTCCGCGAAGGAATCTGTGCCATTATTAGTGTTAAATTGCCTGAACCGCAATTTGAAGGACAGACAAAATCGCGTCTGGGCAACAGTGAAATAAGGGGTATAGTGGAGACGGCAGTCAACGAAAAACTGTCGGAATATCTGCTGGAAAACCCCCAAAACGCCCGCTTGATTGTAGATAAATGTATTGCTGCCGGCCGGGCCAGAGAGGCTGCTAAAAGGGCGCGTGACCTGTCTCGCCGCCGCGATTCTTTTGAAGCCATTACCTTGCCGGGCAAGCTGGCCGACTGCCAGGTAGATGATCCGGAACTCTGTGAAATTTTTATTGTTGAGGGTGATTCAGCCGGTGGGTCTGCCAAGGGTGGGAGAGAGCGTCGCTACCAGGCTATTCTACCGCTTTGGGGGAAAATGCTGAACGTAGAAAGAGCCCGGATTGACAAGGTTTACAACAATGACAAGTTGTCCCCCATCGTCATGGCTTTGGGCGCCGGTATCGGAGCGGATTTTGATATCAGTAAGTTACGCTACCATAAGGTTATTATTATGGCTGATGCTGATGTTGACGGGTCACATATTCGCACCCTGCTCCTCACCTTCTTCTACCGTCATATGAAAGAATTGGTCGAAGCCGGTTACGTTTACATTGCCTGCCCGCCCTTGTATAAGGTCTACCAGGGCAAGGAAGGCTACTATGCCTATGATGATGAAGGGATCGACAAGATAAAGGCCGAGCAGGGTTGGGAAAATCCTTCCATTCAGCGCTATAAGGGGCTTGGTGAAATGAGTCCGGACCAGTTGTGGGAAACAACTATGAATCCGGAAACCAGGCGTTTATTGAAAGTTGAAGTAGGCGATGCCAAGGAAGCAGACAGTATTTTTACTCTATTAATGGGCGAACAGGTCGAACCCCGGCGAGAATTTATACAAGAAAATGCAAAATTTGCTCACCTAGACTATTAAGTAGAGCATTGTTTGATCCGGATTAAATAGCTATCTTGAATTAAAGGAGGTTGGTTTAACCTCCTTTTTTCTGCAATTAATTGGGCAAATAAACTAACTAGAAAATATATCATATGTTTATTTAAATTAGTTAAGTAAAATCTTTTTGTTGTTGACAGATTTTGTCACCTATTTTCTCTAAAATAAAATGGCTCCTGTGCTAGAATTGGACTATATCTTTTTATGGGGGAAAAAATGGCCAAAATTATTGCTGTAGTCAATCAAAAAGGTGGTGTTGGAAAAAGCACTTCTTCTATTAATTTGGCTGCCTACTTAGCTGCTAAAAATAAAAAAACCTTACTCGTGGATTTAGATCCTCAGGGCAATACGACAAGTGGTCTGGGATTTGACAAAAATGAACTTGAAGATTCTATCTATAATGTTTTAATTGAAAACAAAGAAATCGGAATTGTTTCACGTGAAACAATTCAAAAAAAATTATACCTCTGCCCTTCTAATATTGATTTGACCGGGGCTGAGGTAGAACTCGTAGATACTGAAAAAAGAGAGTTTTGCTTAAAAAAGGCTTTAGATCCAGTTAAGGATGAATATGATTTTATTTTAATTGACTGTCCTCCTTCTCTTGGTCTTTTAACTTTAAATGCATTGACAGCGGCAGATGGATGTTTAGTTCCCATTCAGGCAGAGTATTACGCTTTGGAGGGCCTCTCACAATTAGTTCAGACCATTGAGCTTGTCAAGCAGGGTCTTAATGAAAAATTGGAAATTTTCGGTGTTCTAATAACGATGTTTGACCGACGCACTCAATTGGCTAAGCAAGTTAAGGCAGAGGTTCAAAATTATTTTGGAGATAAATTATTTAAGACAGTGGTTCCGAGAAATGTACGTTTAAGTGAAGCACCGGGTTACGGAAAACCGATCAACCTATATGACCGCTTATCGAAAGGCGCTATTGCCTACAATAATTTAGCCAAAGAAGTTATAAAAAGGGCTGGAAAGGATCTAAAATAATGGCAGCTAGACAAAAAGGTGGATTGGGCAAGGGTTTAGGAGCCTTATTGCAGACAGAAAAAACAGAAATTTCTGCTGATCAAATAATTCACTTAAATATTCAAGAGATCTATCCCAATAGCGACCAGCCCCGCAAAGAGTTTGACAAAGCTGAATTAGAAGCTTTAGCAGAATCGATCAAAGAGTCCGGTGTTATTATTCCGATCATCGTTACCCGGACGGAAAAGGGTTATTTAATAGTAGCCGGTGAGCGCCGCTGGCGGGCATCGCGCCTGGCCGGTAAAGAAACGATTCCCGCTATTATTCGCGAGCTGAGTGATTTGCAGATTTTGCAGCAAGCCCTGATTGAAAATATACAAAGACAGGATTTAAATCCATTGGAGGAAGCTGAAGCCTTAAAGCGTTTGATTGATGACTATGACATGAAGCAAGAACAGCTTTCATCAATGGTCGGTAAAAGTCGCTCTGCTATCGCCAATATCCTTCGTTTGCTTAATTTAAGCGAAAAAGTAAAAGATTTATTAGTTCATAAGGAAATTACAGCCGGTCATGCCAGAGCCCTCCTCCCTATTTCAGATTCAGATACACAGTTTTTATTGGCTGAAAAGGTTCTTAATAAAAACTTAAATGTAAGAGAAACTGAAAAACTCGTGAAAGATTATCTTGCGCCTAAAAAACAAGAGGAGCAAAGTAAAAATAGTGAGACGGACGCTTATCTATTAAGCGTAAAGGACACCGAAGACCGGCTCATGCGAGCTCTGGGGACCAAGGTTCGCCTGCTCGACCGTAAAAATAAGGGAAAAATTGTTATAGAGTATTTTTCCACTGATGACCTGGAAAGAATCCTTGCCCTTTTGGATCAGTAAAAGCTATGTTTCACGTGAAACATAAAACAAGAACAATTGAATTTGGGATGTAGATCGAATTCTACATTGATAGAAGGAAATCATGGAAACAAAAAATTATACGTGTAGTTCATGTGGCAAAAAATTTGATGCAGCACTTGATGCTCCCAGAGTTTTTTGTGTTTACTGCGGTTCTGAACAGAAGCTAAATAAGATTGAAGAATCAAGGAATCAAGATCAAGGAGATTTTTTTTCTTGGCTAAAAGAATACGCGAAAATAGAAAAACCGGAGGAAAGATTATCTTTTTTGGAAAAAAGTAAAGATAAAGGCGAGGCGGCTGAGTTTTTTCTAAAAATTTGGCAAGATCGTTTTAAAAAGGGTAAAACAAAGCAGGTACCATGGGCAGACAGCTGGTTGGGGCATTTGCAAATCCTGATAACTTATAAAAACGAAAAAATGAACCGCTCACAAAGAAAAAGAATTGCAAAAACCTATAAGGATTGGTTTTTGACAGAAAATTTAGAGCAACAACTGGCCGGCTATCTTCCTGAAATTGATGAAAAAATCGATGAATTGAGCGGGGCTACACTCGATAGTAGTTCGCCATTATATTTCTTGTATGTAGAATTACTCAGCCTCGCCTATCTTTATGTGAGTTTGTGTATGAGTGATAAAAATTATGGATCTTATCTTTTAGGTTTCGGGAGAAGAAAAGAAAGTAGTATTGCTGCTAGAGTATCCGATGATTTAATCGATTTGCAGCTAAATGTTCTGAAACCTTTGCAAGGGGAATTTCCTTTAAATAGGCTACTTATAAATGCTTTACAAGATGGATACAGAATGTATTTTGATGAAAATTTTGCCCTAGGTTGATAGAAGCAACTTTGTGTATAATAAGAAAATGTTTCACGTGAAACGAACGAAGATGATTGGAGAGATAACAGGAATGAAGCAAACAGACAGCGGTGAGAAATCCAAAAAGGATTTGCGCCGATTAGAGAAAAAAAACAGGCTAAAGGCACAAACTGATAAAAAAGGTAAAAAGAAGGCTATTAAGACCGGTAGTAGGTTGGGTAGGGTTTTATTCCCTATCATTTTAGTTGTTTTGGTCCTGGTGCTTTTTTTATGGGCTGCTTTTGCAGCAGGCTTGCCACAGCGCCTTATTCCCCCAATGAAGATTGGCAATCAAGCTGTGAAGGGTTCTGAATATAATTATTTTTACAATATGCAGGTTAATCAGATTGCCAGAATGGGGTTAATTAGGCCTAACCAGACAGGACAGTATGATTTAACGGCAAAATCGCTCATGGATCCGGAAAAAACATGGGAAGAATATTTTCATGAGGCTACTGAGCAGTCGATACAGGATATTTATCTAAAGGCCGATCAAGCTGCAAAAAATAATATAGCCCTGGATGAAAAAGAGAAAAAACAGATCCAGGACTACTTCGACCAATTGAAGGCCCAGTACAAAACGGATGCAGAATATGCGAATGCGCTTCTACAACAATTTGGACCGGGTGCTAAGCCGGATCGACTGGCTGCAATGTTTGAAAGAGTAACACTTGCTCACAAATTTGAACAAGAGCACCTCAAGACGTATGACGTTACGGCTGAAGATATAAAGAAATATTACGATGAAAATAAAGATAACTTGGATTACGTTACCTATCACAGTTTCATGATTGCTCCTGAGGATCCCACCAAGGCAGAGGCAAATGGGGAAGATAACAAGGAAGCAAAGCCGGAGGTAACGGCTGCAGAAAAGGAAAAGCTCAAACAGGAGGCTAAGGCAAAAGCTGAAGAGATGCTCGATCGGCTGACAGACGAAAATACCTTTGATGAGGTTGCCAAATCCTATACTACCGATACAGATAAAGAATCCGAAACCTTGCAAACTAATTTAAAGGGGTCGATTGTGAATAAGGAAGTGGCGGATTGGCTATTTGACCAAGAGCGGGAAAATGGCGACAAGGCTGTAATTGAATCAAATGACCGCTACTTTGTCGTCTATTATGTATCCAGAGAACAGGATAATGCCCACCTGCCCGGTGTCCGTCACATTCTCTTTGAAGCAGACCGGGAAAAGGCCACTGCTGAGCAAAAAGAAAGTGCTAAGCAGGCTGCAGAAGAAACCTTGGCCAAGATTAAAAGTGAAGAGCAAATGAAAGAGCTCGGGGACCAGCTGGTACAAGATGGCAAGGCCAAGGAATCAGAGCGCTATGATGACGTTCCTCTGGGACAAATGGTCACAGAATTTAACGATTGGATTTTCGATGAAAATAGAAAAACCGGAGATACGGGTATTGTAGAAACTCAATATGGATATCATGTCATGTATTTTACCGGCCGGGCGGATAAGCCGGTCTGGGAGAGCAAATCAGAGCAGGCGATCCGGAAGAATAAATTTGAAGAAGAAATAAAGGCATTAAAAGAGCAGGATGAATATAAGATTCATATCAGCGACCTAGGCATGAAACTGGCTAAAAAGCGATAAGAAAAACAGATTTGTATTTTCTGAGAGCCGACCCCCCCTCAGCGAGAGTGGGTCGGCTTTTTCATGACTCCGGTAAAGCTGTTTTCGAAAGAGAAGTATTGCCTAATAAAACAAAATTAATGAGAAGATGTAAGGCTAAAAAGAAGAGAATTAGCTACTATCAATAACTGTCTCTTATACACATCTGACGCTGCCGACGA
>CAMXYS010000023.1 GCA_947253135.1 uncultured Clostridia bacterium | reverse complement strand
TATTATACCTGCTGCCCATAAATAACGAAATGAGAAAGGCCCGGACGTGTTAAAATGGGCATATAACCGTTTTTAAGGAGATCGTTATGAAGGGTAATGACCAGCTCAATGCTGTTACAGCCGGCTACTCTGCCTGGCACCACCGCTGCCGTCCGGCTGCCATCTTGCTTTGGCTTTGTTGTCTACTGTTCCTGCTGCCGGCTTGCGGTCAGCCGGAGGAGGTCACTAAACCGGCCGAATTCGGCCGGGGCGGCCTGTCTTTTGCTTTGGATTTGGCTCGCCGGCATCCTTTTCGCAGCCCCTATTCCGAAGCTGAACAGGGAGCTCGAGAGATGTTGGTAGAGGCCTTGGAAGAAGAGGGGCTCAAGCCCCGAATTGTTCCGTTTTCCAGCCGTGACGATGACGGTCGGGAGTCTGCCAACATCATCGTGGAGTTTTCCGGCAGCGGCTTTCAAACGGTAGACCCGTTGCACCTGGAGGAGCGCGGTCAGACGGTCGAAAAACTGCTGGAAGACGCCCAAGTCGACAGGCAGTTTGAAAAAAGGCAGGTCTTGGTCTGTGCCAATTATGATGTTATTTACAGTGAAGAAGAGGCACAGAAGGAGGAAGTGACTGATTTTGACGGCCTTTCTGACAATGCCTCCGGTGTAGCTACCCTCTTGACTCTGGCCCGGCAGCTAAAAAACAGTCCCCTTGGTTACGATGTTCAGTTAATCTTTTTAGGCGCCGGGCACGACAGCTTCCGCGGTGCCGAGGCCTATGTTGCTGCAATGAGCGCGGCTGACCGAGAGAGAACCGACGCAGTCTATGTGGTGGAATCACTCCTGCCCGGCGATAAGCTGTACGCCCATGCCGGCCGCAATGCTTTGACAGAGGGAAATAAGTACCGGAACCGCCGCAAATTGTATGAAATGACCGGGGTGATTTTTGAAAAAGATCTACCGACGCTCAATGAATTCGATATTTTCTATAACGAAAGCCGGGCGGAAGTGGAGTATCCGGAAGGTAGCGGCAGCCAAGTTCCTTACCGGGAATTTACTTTGAAGGACGGCAATTATGTGCCCTTTGACGAGGCCGGCATCCCTGTTGTTTACATTGAATCCGGCAATTATGACTTTAAAAATCCGGCCGATGTGAAGGAGTCGACCCGCAGTGCTTATGAGGAGAATTCAGGCCAGGTGTCCGGCACGGGCCGGGACGATTCAGAGAGTCTAATAGAGCTGTTTGGCGAAGATCTTTTTCAAAAACGGATCAATAATGTAGCTTATGTTTTGCAAGGTTGTATAGAGCGAGGTGTTTTTAACGGCTTGCCGGCGGAGGGTACAGCGTCGTCTGCGACTGACGAATAGCTTGCGACAGAAAGGGAGGAAACGGCTGCTGCGGCAGGCTGATGAACTGAACAGGAGACCTGTTTTAGGCAGTACGGCCGGTAAAATAAGGAGATAAGGTCATGCTTTTGGGACTTGAACTGAAAGGCTATGCCGTTTTTAAAGATTTTCAGATCGGTTTGACTGACCCTACAGCTCTTTTGACAGCTGAGCAGGAGGAGGGCCAGGCCACCCTTTTTCGCCCACTGCGCCCGCTCTGTGCCTTTGTCGGCCGCAACTCAACGGGTAAAACCTTAATTTTTGAAGCCCTAGACCTTTTAGCTGACAGTCTGCGCCATGATATCCAATATGCCTGTAATGCCAAGGGGCGGTTGGGCTACAGTTCTTTAAAGACAGCCGATGGGTCAGCTGATGGCATATTTTTTAAAGTTCATGTCCTCTGTCGCAAGACAGCCGAGATTCTTAGCTGGCAAATTTTGCTGGTCGGCGATGAATTTGACCGCCCCCACCTGGTCAGTGAACAGGTGACCGGTATCAGTTGCACCCGCCGCCGTTTACAACTTTTGGGTCTAGGGCAGCGCTCAATCAGCTTCCCACAACAGGCGAAACGGTATGCCGGCGAACGCCTCTACTTAAAGGTGGAGGGGGGGCGGGGCTTGGTCAGTTCGGACGGCAGCCTCAATTGCTCGGTTGACTTAGACGATTCCACTCGGTCAGCCTTGGCTCTTTATGGGGTCCAGCGCCAATTCCCGGCACTCCATGCCCTCGCCGATCAAGTGCGGCGCTGGTATTTTTGCCGACAAAATGCGGGCGAAAACACCTTTTATCAAGCAGCTGAGCAAAGTCGCTTGGCCGGTGCTCAAGAGCGAGCAGGTGGTGGTCACAAACACTTAGATGAGTATATGTCCAACACCAGAAATTTTTTACTTTGGTTTAAAGAGAAAAAACCTGAGATTTATCGGTCTGCCATGCGGGAAATAGGTGGCTTGATGGGGCGCGGTGACAGCATCAGACTCAACCGTCTGCCGGCCCTTTTGCAGGGCAATGAGGGCAAGCTGTTCAACCTGTTGCTGCTCCTTAAAGATCCCGGCCCCAGACCTCTGATTATGCTCGAAAATCCGGATGTCGGCCTGTTCTACGACCGGGTAGAAGGTCTGGCTGAGGCGATGAGGCAGTATGTCATAAATGGTTATCCCGAAGTTCAACTTTTTTTTAACACCCACAATAACAGCCTATTGGACATGGCTAACCCTGCTGAAGTTTGGAACTATGAGCGGACGGAGGACGGCGGGGCCAGGGCTGTGTGTTTAGCGGACATCCCCCTGGTGGCAGCCATGTACGACGAAGGGATATCCTTAGGAGCCCAGTGGTATTCCGGCCATTTTGATCAACCTGCAACTATGACGACAGTTGGCTCTCAGCTGGAAGAGGGAGCCGATGGCGAGGGGCTGGATTTGACGGAGGCAACCGAACGTGAGGATTGATGCCCTGGTTGAAGACAAGTCAGGCAGCGTACTGATATACCATGTTTTGAAGGCTATTTTAAAGGAAGTGAACCTGGACTGTCCGCTGGGGGTCTACCCTCACCGGGGGATTGGCCACCTGCCCTCGGCAGCTGAACTGCTGACACCGCCCAAGCCCAATGAGATGGGTTTGCTCAGTCAGTTGCCGGCCAAGTTAAGAGCCTACAACAAGGTTTATGGCAACCGACCGGGAGAGCTGCTCTTAATTTTAGTAATGGATGCGGATAACCGGGAACCGGGGGCCTTGTTTGAGCACTTACAGCAGGTTATTTTGCGGTCGTCGCCGGCGGTTGCCACCGTGGTCGGTGTGGCTATTGAAGAATTGGAAGCCTGGCTTTTGGGTGATCCGGAGGCACTCTTGAAAGCTTACCCTGAAGCTGACCGTGAGCGTCTGGCTGCTTATCAACAGGACAGTGTATGCGGCACCTGGGAATGCTTGGCAGAAGTTTTGTTGGGTGACCGAGCCTGTGACTTGGTAGAATTGGGCTACCCGGCCGTCGGCCGCTACAAATTTCGCTGGGCAGCTGCCATCGCTCCCGGGATGCAGCCGGCAGCTAATCAGTCGCCCAGCTTTAAGCGCTTTTATAGAAGAGTGAGGGCTTATTTAAAACCGTGACGCCTGATCAAGAAATTTTTAAGAAAAATGTAATTGCGGAGGCTGATGAACCTTCTTTTGCGTCCGCCATTGATCGAGCCCGCTCTTCGGCTGTCCGTCCTGGGCAGGCTAATTTTTTGCAAAAACCGGCGGCCGCCTATGTCCACATCCCTTTTTGTGTAGCCAAGTGCGGTTATTGTGATTTTGTCTCTTATGCCGGCCGGGCCGCTTGTGTACCCGCCTATGTCCGCGCCGTGACTGCCGAAATTCACCGGACTGCCCGCAATTTGGGGGTTGATTTATACGGCGAACCGGTCTGCCGGGGACCTTTAAAGACAGTCTATTTTGGCGGTGGCACCCCCGGTGACCTGCCGGCCTCAGCCCTCCTGGAAATTCTGGCCGCTTTAAAGGAATCTTTTGGCTTGGAAGAGGGAGCGGAGGTCACCCTGGAGGTCAACCCGGGAACTGCTTCTCCGGGCTTATTGCCGGCGGTGCGGGCAGGTGGTTTTAACCGCTTGAGCATCGGTCTGCAAACTGCTTCTGACCAATTGCTTAAAAAACTGAGCCGCCGCCATACAGTGGCTGATTTTGACCACTTGCTCACAACTGCGAGAACAGCAGGCTTTACCAATATCAGTGCCGACATGATGCTGGCCTTGCCGACTGAAGAGTTGGCAGACAGTTTATCCACAGCTCGGTTTTTGTTGGAACGGGGGCTGCCCCATATCTCTTTTTATTCTTTGACGGTCGAACCGGGGACCCCCTTTGACCGGCTCTATCCGGCCGGGCTGGGCCTGCCGGATGATGTGGTCGAACGGCAAATGTACAAGTCCGCCCTGGCTCTTTTTAAGCAGGCCGGTTACCGGCATTACGAGGTTAGCAATGTCGCCTTGCCGGGCTTTGAGTCGCAGCACAATTTAACTTACTGGCGGGGTCTGCCTTATTATGGCTTCGGTTGTGGGGCTGCGGCCTTTATCGGGGGCCGGCGTTATCTGCAGACGGCTGATCTCGACGCCTATATGGCCGGTGCCGGCGCGGGCACGGCTAAGCTGGAAGAAGAAATCGGTGAACAGGAGGCTGTAGAAGAATTTTTCTTCTTGGGTTTTCGGACGGCAGACGGGGTTTCTGCTGCTGATTTTCGACGCCAATTTGGCAAAAGTTGGCCGGCTGCTGCCGATCGGGCTTTGGCTGACTTGCTCCGACGGGGGCTCATCCGCCAACGAGGCGGTTGTTATCAGCAGGACGGCGGAGTCGTCGATCAGCGGCATTATTGCTTGACCGATAAGGGACTGGATTGGGCCAACCAAGTTTATCTGGAATTTTTAGACTTAGCATCGGATTGATGGCGCAATATTCCCTGAAAGGGCCTAAATCAGGCGACTAAAACCCTTTTCGGCAGATGTTCATTGAAAGTTTAATAAAGGCAAATTGATCTTCATTGACTTTCCTCGGTGGGGGTGATAAATTAATACTTGCACTCGGGAAGGCTGAGTGCTGATGAAAGGAGTTCCGCACAGATGTTAAATGATCGAAAACGGCTGGTATTAAAGGCTGTCGTGGACGGTTATGTCAGGACATCCGAACCGGTGGGCTCCAAGAGTATTGTTGATCATTGCAATTTGCAGGTGTCTTCCGCTACGGTCAGAAATATTTTGGCTGACCTGGAGCGGTCGGGCTACTTGTTGCAGCCCCATGTTTCGGCCGGACGGGTACCTTCAGATAAAGGCTATCGGGTCTATGTCGACAAACTGATGACACCGGTTTTGCTGTCACTGGCAGACCGGACTCAAGTTGAGCAGGCTTTGGCTGAAGAGTTGCCGGAGCCGGTGGCGCTCTTGCGGCGAGCTGCTAAATTGTTGTCTGACTTGACCGGCTATACAGCAATTGCCTTTATCGCAGGTCTACCGGACCTCAGGTTAAAGGCCTTGCGCCTATTTCCGGTAGAGACCGGTGAAATTCTCCTCCTGTTAATTCCGGAGGAAGGTCCGGTCAGTCACAGCCTGGCCGGGCTGGGGATGCCTGTTCCGAGCCGGGAGTTGGCTGTGGCGGCAGAAGCTTTTTGTCGGGCTTTTTCCGGTCGCCCTTCAGGCGCGATCAAGGCGGAAGAGATTGCAGCCTTGTTTCTAAATCAATTGAGATCGCAGCACATGGCCGAACTGTTGAGCAAACTGGTTTATCAACTGATTCAAGAGTCAAAGCAGGCTGTAGCCCTGGTTGAAGGTTTGAGCAATTTATTTAAATTACAAGATCTCAACCACCCGGATGAAAGTGCTGCTGTGGCCAATCTAGTGGAAAATAAAAAGGATTACTTATTGGCCCAACTCGAAAAAACGGCGGCAACGGAAGCAGTGACGATCCGCATCGGTGAAGAACTGGAACCGGATGTTTTGCGCAATTGCAGTTTTGTCACGGCTACATACCATGGGATGGTCGGTCGGGGCAGCCTCGGCATAGTGGGGCCTAAGCGCATGCCCTACGGGCGTGTAAGCGGCAGTTTGGGTTATATCAGAGAAGCATTAAATAGCCGCTTACAGGTGGATTTAACATAAGGAGAAGATGTATTTTATGGGCGACCACAAAAAGAACAAAAGGCAAAAAAGGCAGCCGGAAACAACTGCTGCAGCTGAGTCGGAGGCAAATATAAAAGCAGAAACGGCAGCTACAACTGAGGTGGAAGCCGAAACGGTTTCTGCTGAGACAGAGACGGGAACCGAAGCGGGACAAAATGCTTCTAATCAGCAGGATCAGACCACAGCAAACCAAACGGAAACGGCTGTGTCTGACGAGGAGTTAAATCAAGTTTTGGTTGAAGCCGATGATCGTTTTCGACGCTTGGCGGCTGAATACGAAAATTTCCGCCGGCGCTCTCAAGATGAAAAAAATCGACTGTATGAACAAGCGGTGGTTGATGTTGTCAGTAGCTTTCTACCGGTCGTTGACAATATAGAGCGAGCTTTGTCGGCCAGTGAAGGATTAGATCCGGACAATGAACAAGCGGCGAGCGTGCGCACCGGTGTTGAGATGATCCACCGCCAGATCAAAGAGGTTTTGGAGAAGCAAGGCGTAGAAGAAATTGAGGCCCTGGGCGAGACCTTTGACCCCAATCTGCACGCTGCAGTCCTGCATGAAGACAGCGATGACCACGGGCACCAGGAGGTGACGGAAGTCTTTGAAAAGGGCTGGCGCAGAGGCGACAAAGTTTTGCGACACAGCGTTGTCAAGGTAGCTAATTAGAAGAACAAACGACCCTTTTAAGTAAAAACGAACAAACGAGTGAAACGGAGGCTTTATATGGCTAGAGTAATCGGCATTGACTTAGGTACCACCAACTCATGCGTGGCGGTGATGGAGGGCGGCGAACCGGTTGTCATCACCAACCCTGAGGGTAGTCGGACGACCCCTTCAGTGGTGGCTTTTACAAAGGACGGCGAACGCTTAGTAGGCGAAGTCGCTAAACGACAAGCAGTGACAAATCCGGATCGGACGATCCAGTCGATCAAGCGGGAGATGGGCACCGGTCACAAGATTGAAGTAGACGGGAAGAGCTACACCCCGCAAGAAATTTCCGCCATTATCTTACAAAAACTGAAGGCAGACGCAGAAGCCTATCTGGGAGAGACCGTCACGCAGGCTGTTATTACCGTGCCGGCCTACTTCAGCGATTCACAGCGGCAGGCCACCAGCGACGCCGGTAAAATTGCAGGCTTGGAGGTCATGCGGATTATCAACGAGCCGACAGCGGCCTCTCTGGCCTATGGCTTGGACAAAGAAGAGGATCAAAATATTGTCGTCTTTGACTTGGGCGGCGGCACCTTCGACGTCTCCATCTTAGAGATCGGCGACGGCGTCTTTCAGGTCCTGGCCACCAATGGCAATAACCGCCTCGGCGGCGACGATTTTGACCACCGCATCGTCGATTGGATGGTAGCTGAATTTAAAAAGGAACAGGGGATTGATTTGAACCGTGACCGGATGGCTATGCAGAGGCTGCGTGATGCGGCTGAAAAAGCCAAGATTGAATTGTCCGGTGTGACTTCGACCAATATTAATCTGCCTTACATCACAGCTGATGCCAACGGCACCAAGCACTTGGACTTGACCTTGAGCCGGGCTAAATTTGACGAGTTAACGGCCGATTTGGTAGAGGCGGCCATGGTGCCTCTGCGCAATGCCATGTCGGACTCCGGCCTGAGTGCCGGCGACATTAATAAGGTCTTGCTGGTCGGTGGCTCCACCCGGATCCCGGCTGTCCAGGAGAGCGTCAATAAATTCTTTGACAAAGAGCCCTTTAAAGGCATTAACCCGGATGAATGTGTAGCCTTAGGTGCAGCGATCCAGGCCGGTGTTTTGACCGGCGACGTGCAGGACTTGTTGCTGCTTGACGTCACGCCCCTGTCTTTGGGCATTGAGACGATGGGCGGTGTCTTCACCCGTTTGATCGAGCGCAATACAACGATTCCCACCAAGAAGAGCCAGATCTTCTCCACAGCGGCGGACAATCAAACCTCCGTTGAAGTCAATGTTTTACAGGGCGAACGCGAGATGGCCAGAGACAATAAGCCGCTGGGCCGCTTTACCCTCGATGGCATTGCTCCGGCCCCCCGGGGTGTGCCGCAAATTGAAGTCAGCTTTGACATCGATGCTAACGGCATTGTCAACGTTACGGCAACTGACAAGGGCACCGGTAAAGAGCAAAAAATTACGATTACAGCTTCGACCAATATGACGGACGAAGAGATTGATCGGGCTGTCAAAGAGGCAGAACAGTATGCCAACGAGGACAAGGCCAACCGGGAAAAGGCGGAAGTTCACAATGAGGCAGAGACTGCTGTTTACAGTGCGGATAAAACTTTAAAGGACCTGGCTGACCAGCTGACTGATACCGAAAAACAGCAAATTGAAGCGGCCCGAGACAAATTGAAGACTAGCATGACAGGCGATGATGTCGCCGCGATCAAGGCAGACCAAGAGGCCTTGCAGCAGGCCCTCTCTGCGGCCGGTGAACGCATCTATAAAGAGGCAGGGGCAGCAGCGGGACAGGCCGGACCACAAGATCAAACCGGCGGCGGTCAACCCGGAGGTGCAGCCGGTGCCGGACCGAGCGGCGGCGGAACCTACGAGGCTGACTTTAAAGACGCCGGTGGCGATAAGGCCTAAATTTGCCCGACCGGGCTGAACAATTTTCGCACTGCCGGCTCCCCAAGCAGAGGTAACTTGGTTAATCTTTGCTATAATAGCTGACGGCAAGAACCCGCCTGCTCGCGGTGCAGGCGGGTTCCCTTAATTAAAAAAGAACGGACGGGAGGTCCACGTGGCGGAAAAACGTGATTATTATGAGGTTTTAGGCGTCGCTAAAAATTGCGGTGAAGATGAATTGAAGAAGGCCTATCGGCGCCGGGCAAAAGAGTGCCATCCGGACTTGCACCCCGGTGATCATGAGGCGGAAGAGGCCTTTAAAGAGGTAAATGAGGCCTATGGTGTGCTGAGTGATCCGGAGAAAAGAAGTCGCTACGACCAGTTTGGCTTTGACGGTGTCGACGGGCAAGGTTACAGAAACTACAATGCCTCAGACTTCGGTTTTGACCTCAACGATATTTTGAACACCTTTTTCGGTGGCTTCGGCGGTTTTGGCGGCGCTCAAAGAAGTAACCCGAATGCCCCACGCCGAGGAGCCAACCTCAAATATCGGATGACTTTAGAGTTTTTAGAAGCTGCCTTCGGCACCAAAAGAGAGATTAATTTTAGTCGTGAAGGGAGTTGTAGCCACTGTCACGGCTCCGGTGCAGAACCGGGCACAGAGGTTAAAACCTGCCCGACCTGCCACGGCAGTGGACAGGTCGCGCAGCAGCAACAGACCTTGTTTGGCCTGAGTGTGGTGAGCCGACCCTGCGGCGATTGCGGGGGAACAGGTAAGATCATCGCCACTCCTTGTAATCAGTGTCACGGCAGGGGCAGGGAAGAACAAAAACGCAAGCTCGATGTCACCGTGCCCGCCGGGATCGATCAAGGCGAAATGTTGACCTTGCGCGGGGAGGGAGAGGCCGGTTACAACGGTGGTCCGGACGGCGACCTCTACATTGAAGTAAGCATTAAACCGCACGATGTTTTTGAACGTCGGGGTTACAATGTGTATTGTGATGTCCCCATCACCTTTGCTCAGGCCGCCCTGGGCAAGGAGGTTGCCATTCCGACGATCCACGGCACTGAAAAATACACACTTAAAGAAGGCACCCAACCGGGTGACCTGGTCACCCTCCGCAATAAGGGGATTCCGGTGATCAACCGACCCGGTCAGTTTGGTGACCTGGTAGCACATTTTACTATAGAAGTTCCCCGCCAATTAAATGATGAACAAAAGGAGTTGCTGTCTCGCTTTGATGAGGCTTGTGATGAAAAAAATTACCGCAAGCGCGTCTCCTTTTTAGATCGTTTAAAAAATCTCTTCAATTAAGCGCCCGGGGATAGAACATGACTTATTTACAGGTGGAAGTTAGAACCGGATCTTTAGCCGCAGCAGTCATAGCTGATTTTTTGACCGAGCGGGGTGCTTTGGGAGTGGCCACAGAAGACCCGGATGAGGTCCGTCGGCGGCTAGCTGAACCGGGTTCCTTTCTGTTTGCCGATCAGGCTTTCCTTGAGAGCTTACCGGCTTACACAAGCGTAAAAGCCTGGTTCGATCAGACTGAGGAAAGCTTTAAGTCTGCCTTACTGGCAGAGGTGCAGGGGCGGCTGATGGAAATTGCCACTTTTCTTCCGGTTGATCCGGCTGATATCCTTTTATCCGAACTGGCAGAGGATGACTGGGCCGACCGCTGGAAGGTATACTTTAAGCCCTTTCATGTCTCTGACCGCTTTGTGATCGTTCCTTCTTGGGAAACCTATAGCCCTCGGCCGGGGGAAGCAGTTATCCGGTTGGATCCCGGGGCGGCCTTTGGTACCGGCCAACATGAGTCGACCGCTCTTTTGATTGCCTTGATGGAAAAATGGTTGAAACCCGGTGTGACCGTCTATGATGTGGGGTGCGGTTCCGGTATTTTAAGTTTGATAGCAGAGCGGTTGGGCGCAGCAGCTGTGGCGGCGACAGACCTTGACCCGGTGGCAGCTGAAACCTGCCGGAAGAATATAGCTGCAGCTGACCGCGCGGACAAAATCGCGGTGCGGACCGGTGATATAAAAGCCTTTTCCGGAGAACAATACGACTTTATTTTGATGAACATCATAGCGGATGTAATTTTAGCGATGAAGGACGAAATACCGGCCTTCCTGAAGCCCGGCGGGCGCCTGATCTGCTCCGGCTTATTAGACGAAAGAGTGCCCGAACTTGTGGCCGCCTTTGCTGACTTAGGCCTGGCCTTATCTGACCGGGAGTCGACCGGTGGCTGGACAGCATTGGTCTTTACCACTTAAACAACAGGACAAAACCTCATGAGTTTTACAACCGAGCTAGCAGGAACATTAAGCCCCGCAGTCAAGGTCTGACCGTGGGGCATTTTATTAGCCTTTTAAAACGCTATGCTCCCGGAAAGGAATTTAAACTGAAGTTGAATTTGCTCAGATCGCCAGCGGTCGGATAAAGTGGCGGAACAAATCGCCTGCTTCAATAGCAGTCTCGGCCGGGTTTGTTTGCAGCTGTCTTTGCACAGCTTGTTCGGAATAGTTAACAAAGGCAGCTGTTTCTCCGTCGCTCGCTGTGCTTTTGCCGCCGCCGGCAGCTGCTGTCCGGCTGTCAAACAGGGCAGCCGGGACCGGGTCGGCGGTATGTGTTTGCAAGGCCAGTGGGGTGGGATGGTCCGGCAGAACTAACAAGCGGTAGTCTTCTCCTGTTTTTTGACGGCTTGCTTCCAGATAGTCCCAAACCGGCTTGATGACTTCGTTGTCAATTATTTCAATGGCTTTGACCTTACCGGCAGCATCGCCCTGGTGGCCACATTCGTCCGGGGCCTCCATGTGCAGATAGACAAAGTCTGTCCCTGCTTGCAAGGCCGTGATAGCAGCTTTCGCCTTGCCGGTAAAATTACTGGTTAAGGTACCGGTTGCCCCCGGAACTTTGATCACTTCCAGGCCGGCACAAAGGCCGATGCCTTGGACTAAGTCGACAGCTGAGATAACGGCGCCGCGGATGCCGTAAGTCTCCTGGAGGCTGGGAAAAGACGGCCGTCGTCCTTCCCCCCAAGGCCATAAAGCAGTAGCTTCGTTTAAGCCGCGAGCCCGGCGGTCCAGGTTGACCGGGTGGTCTTTTAAAAGACGGCGACTCTCTTCAATCAGCTGCAGTAGTAAAGTGCCTTCCGGCCCGGTAGGAAGGTGCCCGTCTAGTTTTCGGCCGGTGATGTCGTGGGGTGGCGTCAAATGATTGCCCCCTTGGCCCTCGTTTTTAATATAGCAGTGGCGGTAGCTGACACCGGGATAGAGTTTGCCGTCCGGGCTGCCCAGTTCGGCTGCCAGAAATTCAATTAGTTTACGAGCCTCTGCAGTGCTGATTTCACCGGCAGAGTAGTCAGCCATGGTGCAAGTTGGCAAGGCCCCTGTGCCGGTCAAAGTGACTAAATTGACACGAAAAGAGAGATCAGTCTCTTTGAGGTCCACGCCCATGCTGACTGCTTCCAACGAGGAGCGGCCACTATAATATTGTTTGGGGTCAAGTCCCATGACGGCCATGTTGGCCACGTCGCTTCCCGGGGTGAAGCCGGCTGGGACTGTGTGCACTGAATACAGCCGGCCGGTCGTCGCCAGCCGGTCCATATGGGGTTTATTGGCCAGGTCTAAAGGCGTCTTTCCGCCGGGAAAGGCGGTGGGCAGGTCGGCCATGCCGTCTCCTAAAAAAATGACATATTTCATAGAGCACCTCATGAGAAACTTAAATTAAAAAAGAACAAGATCATTTTAACCTGAATTCAACTTTTTCCCAATTGTTGTTAATCCTTGTTTGTAATAGTTCCAAAGTAAAAGAACTGCATCCTGATTCTGACGAAAATAAAACAGCAAAAAGGCATATGAACAGACAAGGATAGGGCAAAGTGTACAAATATAGCTGATAAGACAAGCTCAATTTTAACAGTTTTGACAAAATGGATGAATATTATATAATTATCTGTAAAGAAAAGAATCGCAGCAAGGCAATTTCTAAAACAGCGTTATCGGCTCACTGAACACTCTGAACCTTCAGTTTTTTTCGCTCGGTAGCCGGCGTCGTTTACGGTTGCTTCGCCGGACGGGAGGGTTGATTTTGTCTAAGAAAAATATGGTGGCTATGATTTTAGCCGGCGGACAGGGGTCCCGACTTGGAGTTTTGACGAATAATGTTGCCAAGCCGGCCGTGCCCTATGGGAGCCGTTATCGCATCATTGATTTCCCCTTGAGCAATTGCACAAATTCAGGTATAGACACGGTGGGCGTATTGACTCAATATCAACCGCTGGACCTTAATACTTACGTTGGTACAGGTCACCCTTGGGACCTGGACAGGAATAACGGGGGCGCCTATATTTTGCCGCCTTATCAGCAGATGGCCGGCACTGATTGGTACACCAATACGGCCAACGCTATCTACCAGAATATTCGCTTTATCGATAATTTCTCACCTAATTATGTCCTGATTCTTTCCGGTGACCACATCTACAAGATGAACTACGACAAAATGTTGCAGCAGCACATAGCAGAAGAGGCTGACGCCACCATAGCGGTTATTGAAGTACCGTGGGAAGAAGCTCCTCGTTTCGGCATTATGAATACAGATGAAACCGGACGCAATATTATCGAGTTTGAGGAAAAACCGACCAACCCCAAAAGTAACCTGGCCTCTATGGGTATTTACATTTTCAGCTGGCCGGTCCTGCGGCGGGAGTTGATCGCCGATGAGGCCAATCCTGATTCTAAACATGACTTCGGCGGTGATATTATTCCCAGCATGTTAAATCAAAAAATGAAATTGTCGGCTTATCATTTTGCCGGTTACTGGAAAGACGTCGGTACCATTAGCAGTCTCTGGGAGGCCAATATGGACCTTTTGGATAAGCCGGATGAGATTAACTTTAAGGATCCCACCTGGCGGGTCTACAGTCGCAACCCGGTTAAGCCGGCCCACTATATCAGCAAGTCCGGGCGGGTTGAAAACTGCTGCATGACGGACGGCTGTGTGATCGAAGGTGAAGTGGTCCACTCGGTGCTGGCCCATTCTGTTGTAGTTGAAGAAGGGGCTTCGGTCAAAGACTCGGTTCTAATGCCGGGTGTGCGCATTTGCAAGGGTGCGGTCGTCAACAAGGCCATTGTCGGAGTGAACACAACCATCGGGGCCGATGCCCGCATCGGGACGGAAAGCGACGAAAGGAACCCCTATTACAACAGCCGGCTGTGCGCCGAAGACATCACTGTCTTCGGGCGTGGTATGGTGATTAAAGAAGGGGCCGTCGTCCCGAAAAACTGCATGGTTGACGTTCGTGCCGACCTTGATGCGGAGGACGATATCGTCAGTGAAGTTGTCCAAGTCTGGTGAAACTCCGACATACGGTCAAGCTTAAAAAGGAGAAACAAGCATGTTTAAAGATGTTATCGGTTTGATTATGGCTGACGATGTCGAAGTGGATCTGGGTGAAATTTCACGGCCGAGAGCTTTGGGGGCCATGCCCTTTGGCGGCCGCTACCGCATTATCGACTTTGTTTTATCAAATTTTGTCAACACCCATATTTACAATGTCGGCGTGTCAACTTTTGTGAAATACCGGTCCTTGATGGACCATTTAGGTACCGGCAGCCCCTGGGATTTGGACCGGATGAATGAAGGTTTGCATATTTTGCCGCCGAGTATCGGTATTGAAACCTCCGGTGGTAAGGGGGACGATATAGGCGGAATCTGGGATTTTTATCGGGACTTTCCGGAAAAATATATCATTATTGCCAGCTGTCAATGTATTTACAATACGACCTACACGGACTTTATCAAAACCCATATCGAGAGCGGGGCGGATATCACCGTCATGTACAATGTGGAAGAACGTGAGCAGCACACACCCTATGTGGTTTTGGACCTCGATAAGGAACAAAAGGTCAGAGGTGTCTTTAAAAATCCGACCAAGCGGATTAGCGATGCCATCTCCATGAATACCATTATTATGCGGCGGGAGACTTACATTGACCTCCTAGCCAATATGATGTCAACCGGTGAAAAAGATGCCACGGTCCTGACTTTTATTAATTTCTTTAAAGAGATGGACGTCCGAGGCTATTGTTACACAGGTGAAGTGTTGCGCATCAATTCCTTGCAGAGCTATTTTATCGAGACCATGCGAGCCCTGTCAGAGCCGACCCGGTCTTGTCTATTCTATGCTCCTAACCCTATCTATACCAAGGTTAAAGATGAAGCTCCAACCTTTTATAACGACACCTGTGATGTGGACAACAGCATGATTTCCGACGGCTGCAGCATTCGGGGTACGGTTAAGGATTCCATGTTGTTTAGAGGAGTGACCGTCGGCCGCCAGTCCACTGTGCTAAACTCCATTATTTTCCAAGATACCTTCATATCAGAAGGTTGCCATTTAGAAAATGTCATTATTGATAAGGATTCAATTATCAGGCCGGGTACCCGCTTGATTGGCAATCCTAACTACCCGGTTGTGATCGGGAAAGGAGTCATCGTATGACGAAACACAAAATTTTGTTTGCCTCTTCGGAAGTTGCCCCTTTTGCAAAGGTCGGCGGGCTTGCCGATGTGGTCGGTGTCCTGCCCAAGGTGATGGCAAAGGCCGGTTGCGATGCCAGAGTGGTCATGCCGCTTTACCGCAAAATTAAGCAAGAGTATGGCGACCAGTTGTACTTTATCCGCTGGACCATGTTAAAGTTGGGCTGGCGGTCGATGTACAGCGGTCTGTTTTCTTTGGAGCAAGACGGGGTGACCTTCTACTTCATCGACAATGAGTATTACTTCGGCCACGATGCTATTTATCAAGATTATTCCTTTGATATAGAACGGTTTTGCTTTTTCCAGCGGGCTGTTTTAGAGGCTATGGGCGAGCCGATGGGCTTTGAACCGGATATTCTGCACTGCAATGACTGGCAGGCAGCCCTGTTGCCGGTTTTGCTGGAGGCTCACTACCGTCCGCATGGCTACCACACGGGTTTAAAGCTGTCTCTTATACACATCTGACGCTGCCGACGATTCGCCACCGGTGT
>CAMXYS010000022.1 GCA_947253135.1 uncultured Clostridia bacterium | reverse complement strand
ACACCGGTGGCGAATCGTCGGCAGCGTCAGATGTGTATAAGAGACAGGGGGCGAAAAAGAAAAATTATACCGACGCCGGTCCACCGGACAGCCCTTGATTTGGGGATAGCTTGTTATCAGCCGACAGTGGTACGAAATGATCCGACCGTTATAGAAAAAATTAAGTCCTGCCGTCCGGATTTTATTGTCACAGCGGCTTACGGCAAAATTTTACCGGCGGAGTTGTTGGCTTTGGCCGCCATTGCTCCGGTGAATGTGCACGCTTCGCTTTTGCCCCTTTACCGCGGAGCTGCCCCGGTCCACAACAGTATTATTCAAGGTGACCGGCAGACCGGCGTCACGGTTATGCAGATGGTGGAGGCCATGGATGCGGGCGGTATATACAGCCAGGTCACTGTGCCGATTGAGCCGGATGAGACCGCCGGTATTCTGATGGACCGGCTGGCCCGGGCCGGAGCCGGTCTACTGCCGGATACCCTGGCTGCCATAGCGGCCGGGCGTCAGCCGGTGCCCCAAGATGAGGCCAAGGCGACCTATGTCGGTCTGCTGAAAAAAGAGGATGGGCGGATTATTTGGACAAAGACCGCCACGGCTATCCACAACCTGGTCAGAGGGACTTCTCCCTGGCCCGGAGCCTATAGTTTTTTGTCCGGACAAACAGTCAAAATTCACCGGACCGCCCTGCCGCAGATGGCAGACTTGCCCGCCTCAGTCTTGTCATTATTGCAACCGGAAGACCAGGCCGGGGCCGAGTCTCTTGTAGAAAATTTTCGAACCTTGCCCCGACTGGCTCCTGCGGCAGGATTTTCACCCGGGCAACCGATCAGCTGCAAGGAGGGCAGAATCCTGGTGGCCACCGGCGGTGGCGGCATTATTGAGTTACTGGAACTTCAATTGCCCGGTGGAAAAAAATTAGCGGCGGACCAGTGTGCCCATAATTTTAAGAGCAGTGACCGTTTTACCAGCCTGGCTGAACTGGAGGACGGAGCAGATCGATGAGCCGGCGGTATTTTCCCAAGCTGAAAGGTGCAGATGCCCGAACTCTGGCCTTTTTGACTTTGTACCAAGTCTTTGAGGAGGGGGCCTATACCAATTTGGCCCTACAGGGGGTCTTTAACCGTTTTCAGCCGCCGGCTTTGACTCGCTCAACCGTGACGGCAATGGTGCAGGGAACGCTGGCTCGCAGTGTTACGGCCGACTTCATATTAAACCAAAGGTTAAGCCGGAAGATGGAGCGCTTGCAGCCCGCTGTGCGCACGGTTTTGCGCCTGGCTGTTTGGGAACTCCTGTGGTCCAATAACCAAAACAAGGCAGCTGTGACCAACGAAGCTTGCCTTTTAGCTGAGGCCACGGCCAATCGAGGGGCGGTCAGCTTGGTCAATGCTGTTTTGCGGGGGATTTTGCGTGAGCCGGTTAATTTGCCGACCGGTGACCTGGGCATAAGGACCGGTCTTATTCCTGAACTCGCAGGTCTATTTAAGAAGTGGTATGGGGAAACGGCCCCGGCCTTGTTAGAGGCCCTGGCACTGCCGCCTCCACTGGTGGTCAGAGCCCGCCCCGGGGTCGGGGTTAAGACGGGGGTGCCGACGGCCGGCGGTGCTGTTTTTAAGCCTGCTCATTTTATGCCGCAGGCCTATTTTCTTGAGTTAGGTGAGTGCTCGGTAGCGGAGTTGCCTGCTTTTAAGGCCGGAGAAATTACAGTTCAAGGTGAAGCCTCCATGTTGCCGGCCACTCTTTCCGGACTGACAGCCGGTGGCTTGGCTTGGGACATGTGTGCTGCGCCCGGCAGTAAAACTTTGCAGCTGGCAGAACAGGTGGGCCCGACGGGTCTGGTTATAGCCGGAGACATCCATGTGTCACGCCTGGGTTTATTACAAAAAAATCGAGAGCGGTTTCGCTTAGCTCAGATCAAGTTGTTGGAACATGATGCCACCGCTCCTCTGCCCGCCGGATTGACCGACAGGGTTGATGCTGTTTTGACAGATGTGCCTTGCAGTGGTTTAGGCAGGTTGGCTTCACGTCCGGAATTGCGCTTTCGGATGACTTATGACAAAATCACCGGCTTGTATCCTCTGCAGCATCAAATCCTTTGTAGGGCAGGGGAAGCGGTGCGCCCGGGTGGTCGCTTGATCTACAGCACTTGTACTTTAAACCCGGCAGAAAACGAAGAACAAGTAGAAGTTTTTTTGACAGAGCACAAAGATTTTGAGGCGCTGGACATAACCGACTTATTGCCGCAAGCTCTATTAGATATAGATCCCTTGTTGCAGCAAACAGCTGAGTGTGGCCGGGTTACTCTGAGCCCGGACCGCCATGGTTGTGAGGGCTTTTTTGTCGCCGTGATGGAGCGCAAAAGGTAACTTTAACTAATGAGATACATTGGCTACCTTTAATTTTCAATCACAAAGTAGGTGGCGGTCCCGCTGGCAATCAGTTGCTGATCTTGGTCGCTGATTTCAAAGTCGATGACATGTGTGCGCCGGCCACCGTGCCGAATTTTACCGATAGCTGTTAAAGTTTGGCAGTTGAGAGCAGCTTTAATGTAGTTGACTGTCATGCCCATGGTGACAGAGGCTTGGGCCAAGGTGTGGCTGGCAACACCGGTCACGTCGTCGGCCAAAAGGGCTATCAAACCGCCGTGAACCGAACCGTGGGCATTCACCATGTAGGGCTTGATCTCCACACCGAGGGCGGCATAACCGGCCTTTGCCTCTTTAATGTAAATGCCGTGCTCCAGGCTATAGGCATCCTCCATTAGGTAATTCAAAGCGGGTCCTTCCGGCGCAGTTAAGTAGTGCTGGGGAGTCATCGTCAACTTCTTTCCTTTTATTTAGATGCTTTAATCGTGGTTGGTGAGGCCACGTGCGGTCCGGTGAGTGGGTTTGCTGCAGGTCATTTCACCGGCTCAAGCAAGCCGCAGCAAAGTCCTCGTAAAAAGGGCCATCAACAATTCTAGCAGAGTCCTGAAGCAAGGCGGAATATTTCATTCAAAAGTCGTATGTGTTACAATGCAGATACTTTCATGACAATGGCAGATGTGTCTTTATCTGACCATCTATTAACGAGGTAGCCATGCAGACAAAACAGACCGTCACCTCTACTGTGAATAGGGATGACAACAGTAGAAGCTATATATATGATTTGTCGCCGGCTGATTTAAAGGCCTGGTTGGCCGCTCATGGTTATCCGGCCTACCGCTATGGTCAAGTCAACCATTGGTTGGTCCGGGGTGCCACTGCGGCAGCAGAGATGACAGACCTGCCGCAGAATTTGCGGGAGGACTTAGCCGCTGCCTTTTTTTTTGATGGCCTTCGCCTTTCCGGAAAATATGAATCGGCCCGTGACGGGACCGTCAAATATACGGCCAAGACGGCAGATGAACAAGTGGTCGAATTTGTCTTTATGCCCTATCAAAAAAGCCGGGCAGTTTGTGTTTCTTCGCAGGCCGGCTGCTTAATGGGGTGTCGGTTTTGTGCTTCGACCGGAGCAGGTTTCGGACGCAATTTAACAGCAGGCGAGATGTTTGCTCAAGTGATCCTGGCCGGCCGAGATCGTGACTTAAAGATCGACCATGTGACCGTTATGGGCATTGGCGAGCCTTTGGCGAATTTAGCGGCTGTCCTGGAATTTATCAAGCGCTTGAACAGCGCTCAAGGACTGAACATCAGTATGCGAAAGATCACGGTGTCGACTTGCGGGTTGGTGCCGGAAATAAATCAACTGGCGGCTGCCGACTTACCGATCACCCTGGCTGTCTCGCTGCATGCGCCTAATGACCGCTTGCGCCGCCAAATCATGCCGGTTGCCAACCGCTATCCGCTAACCGATTTGATGCGGGCATGCCGGGCATATCAAGAACAGACCGGTCGGCGGATGACTTACGAGTACGCCCTATTCCATGATTTTAATGACCGACCGGCAGCCGCGGTTGAATTGGCTAACCTCTTGAAAAAACAGCTGTGTCATGTCAATTTGATCCCTGCTAACGAGATACCCGGTGGGCACTTTCGACGGGCTAAGCCGGAGGCCGTAAGCCGTTTTCAAAAGATTTTGACGGACCGGCGTATCGCCTGCACTGTGCGCCGCGAGATGGGTGCTGATATCAGTGCTGCATGCGGTCAGTTGAGGAGAGCTGAACTATGAGCAGCCGGGATAAAATTCGTTTTGCCGCCCGCACGGACATCGGACGTCGCCGCCAAAATAATGAAGATTCCTTTATGGTCTTAAGCGGTGAAAACAACGCCTATGTCGTTATTTTAGCGGACGGTATGGGAGGGCACAATCGTGGCGAACTGGCCTCCAGTATCGCCGTTAAGTACGTGGCAGACCGTCTGGCGGAAGATATGTACAACGATATTACAGTGGAACGGACCGCTAAGCTGATTGCCGAAATTATTGAGAAAGCTAATGTCAAAGTTTATCTTAAATCATTAGAGGACCCTGCCAATGCCGGCATGGGCACAACCCTGACGGTCGGCATTTTTCTAAATAGCCGCTTGATTATAGGCCATGTGGGTGACTGCCGTGTTTGTTTACTCCGGCGCCGTGACTATCTGCATTTGACCGTAGACCACACGCTGGTTCAGCTGATGGTCGACCGGGGCGAGGTGAAGCCCGAGGACGCACCCCACCACCCCCACCGGAATGTTGTTACCCGTGCTTTGGGAACTCCGGAGTATATGTTTGCCGATGTGTCCGAATTTACTTTGGAGAAAGGTGACCGTTTTATTTTTTCTTCCGACGGCCTACATGATTACGTGCCGGAAAAACTGATCGAGGAGACAGTTCGCCAGGCGGCTGGCCCGCGGGAGGCAGTCGACCGGCTGATTGCGCTGGCGAACGAAGCCGGCGGATCAGATAATGTAACCGTTATAGCAGCCTATCTGTAAGTTTTTATAAAGCCGAAAAACTGTGATAAGGTCATGAGCAAGAGTGGCTAATAGAGAGAGTCGACTGTTTTATATAGAGGTGTTATGAATGGATGAGCAAAAGAGAATGACGATCACCACCGGGATGATGCTGGGTGACCGCTACCAGATTGTGCGGCTCATCGGCGAGGGTGGCATGGCGCTGGTCTATTTAGCCGTTGACCGGCGGACCGGCCGTGATGTGGCGGTCAAGGTTTTAAAGTCCGAGTTGGCGCAGGACGAAGAATTTGTTCGCCGGTTTGATGTAGAGGCCAAGGCTGCTTCCAGTCTTTCTCATCCCAATATTGTCAAAGTGTTGGGTGTGGGGGAAGAGAACGGCGTTCGTTATATGATTCAAGAGTATATTGAGGGAACGACCCTCAAGGACCTGATCGACCACTATGGCCGCTTGGATTGGCGGGTGGCTGTACCAATTGGCCTGCAGGTGGCGATGGCGCTGGAAAATGCGCATGCTGCCGGTATTGTTCACCGGGATATTAAACCCCACAATATAATGGTGACACCGGACCGCCGGGCTCTGGTGACAGACTTCGGCATCGCCAGAGCTTCGACTTCCAGCACAATCACGCTGATGAGCGGCAATGCTATGGGGTCAGTCCATTATTTTTCACCGGAACAAGCCAGGGGTGGCCTGGTCGGCGAAAAGGCCGACATTTACTCGCTCGGCATTGTTTTTTACGAGATGTTGACCGGTGATGTCCCTTTTGATGGTGATACCCCGGTGGCGGTGGCCATTAAACACCTGCAAGAAGAGCCGGTGGCCCCGATTGACTTGGTCGCAGATATCCCCCAGGGACTTTCGGATATTGTTATGAAATGTATTCGCAAGTCGCCATCTGAACGTTACAAAAATGCCAGGGAGCTGATCAATGAGCTGGATGCCTTTATGCTGGATCCGGCCGGTGTTTACGGTGTCATCGACTATGCTGCTGCTATGCTGGAACAGACTCAGCAGGTTGAGGTGATGCCGGAAGCTTCTGACTTTAGCCACATTGAAGAAATTGAAGAAAATATTCGCCGCCGGACAGAGAAAAAACGCCGCGAAAAGGGTTTGATTATAGCCGCTGTTTCAGCCAGCGTTATCCTGGTTTTAGTCGCGGTTGTTTATTTGGTACGCAGTGCCTTCAACGGGCAGACGGCAGCCGATTTTATCGTCCAGGATTACACCGGCCAGCCGGTCAGCGAGGTTGAGCGTTTATTAAATGAGGCCGGCGTCGGCTTTAAAAAGACCTTCCAACCTTCTGCGGAGGTGGAAAAAGATTACATCATTGACCAGAAGCCTAAGGCCGGTACTTCGATCAAACCCAACGGCTTGACGAAAATAGAATTGATTGTGAGTGAGGGGGCAGAGAGCATCCGTTTGCCGGACTACGGTGGCAAACCCTATGTCAGCGCAATGAGTGAGTTGCAAAATAAGGGTTACCGGGTGGAGACAGTCTTTGAAGAAAACGACGATGTTGAGATCAACCAGGTCATTCGCACGGATCCACCTGCCGGCACAATTCTAGAAGCCGGGCAAACGGTTACTTTGTATGTCAGTTCAGGTGAAAAAAAGGTAACTGTACCGAATCTTAAGGGGAAGGACAGGGAAACCGCCTTGCGCATGATTGAAGAATTGGGCCTGGTCGCAGATATCAAATTGCTGAGGGGCAATCCCAATTTAGCGGCAGCTGACCAGTATGTCATCAGTTTCTCGCCTGCTTCCGGTAGCTTAGTGGAGCCTAAGAGTACCATTTATATCAATTTTGGTAGCTACACGGATGCTTATCCCGAGTTGACCACTACCACAACCCCGCCGACGACTGCGCCGACGGAGTCAGAACAGCCGCCCTTGACATCGACTACAGAGCCGCCTACAACTCCGTCCGTAACCCCACCCAGTTCCCCTACCGGACCGACGGGACCGGTGCCTCCGCCCCAACCCCTGCCAGCTGATAATGGAGAAAATTAAGGCGGACCGAGCCGGTTTGACAGCAGCCGGGGGGGAGGCGGTTATTACGCGCGGCGTCGGTGGTAAATATCGCCTGCATCTGGGGGGCGATCACTACATCACGGCAGTTCCCCGCGGTATTCTCAGAAGAAAACAGCAGCGGCCCCTGCCCGGTGACAGGGTCATTTACAGCTGGCAGCAAGATCGATCTGACCCGGTCCTGATTGAATCCGTTTTTGCTCGCCAAAATCTTTTGGTGCGGCCACCCCTGGCCAATGTGGACTGCCTGATCTTGACCGTAGCGGTGGCCCGGCCTGAACCGGACCTGCTGCTATTAGATAAACTTCTAGTTATCACTGCAACTGCCGGTATAGACCCCTTGATTTGCTTCACTAAGGGTGACTTGGACAGGTCTACTGCCGACCGTTTGGCTTCTTTTTATAGGCTTTCGGGTTATCGTACTGCAGTGACCTCTCTGACGTCACAACAGGGCTTGCTGGCAGCTCTGCCGGAGCGGTCCGGCAGCGGGCGAATCATCGCCTTAGCGGGTCCTTCCGGGACCGGTAAGTCAACACTTTTTAATGCTCTGGCCGGCAGTGATTTGATGGCAACCGGAGGGGTGAGTCACAAGACGGGACGGGGACGCCATACGACCCGCCACGTCGAGCTTTGGGCCACACCGACAGGCTGTTATTTAACGGATACACCCGGTTTTTCTTCCTTGGACTTGGCTGAGCTCGGCATACCGCCGGAGGACGTTGTTTGCGGCTACCGTGAATTCATGAATCCGGCAACCGGCTGCCGCTTTAATACTTGCCGGCACAGGCAAGAACCCGGTTGTGCTGTGACAGAATTTGTGGCTGAACAGGCAGCCTGCGACAAAGCATTGTATAATCACCTTAGAGAACGTTTAGCTCGCTACCGTATACTCTACGAGAGTGCGGCAGCGGTACCTCCTCATATCAGGAGACAAAGGAGAAGGTAGATGAAGTTAAAAGCCTATGCAGATTGCAAGGAAGAGGTCCTTATTTCCCCTTCCATCCTATCCGCCGATTTTGCTGCTCTGGGAGCTGATATTCAAAAAGTTTCAGCTGATGCGGACACGATACATGTGGATGTCATGGATGGCGTTTTTGTACCCAATATCACTTTTGGCTTACCGGTATTGAAAGCTATACGGCCGTATACGGACTTGCCGATCGACTGTCATTTAATGATTAAGGACCCCGCTCCTTATATTAATGATTTTGCCGCTGCAGGTGCTGACCTGATTACTGTCCATGTGGAGACCTGCCCCCATTTGCACCGGGTAGTACAGCAAATTCGGGCAGCTGACTGTGGCGTCGGTGTTGTCTTAAATCCTGCCACCTCCTTGTCAACTCTGGAAGAGATTTTACCGGCAGTCGATCTGGTCCTCTTAATGAGTGTCAATCCGGGCTTTGGTGGACAAAAATACATTCCTACCGTGACTGCTAAAATTAGCCGTTTGAGAGCTATGATGGAAGAGCGGGGGATAGAGGCTCACATCCAGGTAGACGGTGGTGTTGGACCGCAAAATATTAAAGAGATCAGGGAGGCCGGTGCCAATTGCTTTGTGGCGGGCAGCTCAGTCTATGCCACACCGGACCCGGTGGAAGCAATCCGGGAACTGAAGCGGTGCGCGCGCTGATCGCCTTAGCCGGCCTGCGGCCGAGCCCGACTGTTTTAACCGGTCTTGAGACCGGGCTTAAATCCTGTGATTTAGTGCTGGCGGCGGATGGCGGCTTGGACTTGCTTCTGGCTGCCGGCTTAACGCCACAAGCTTATTACGGCGACTCGGATTCCGTCTCAACCAAAAATTTAGAAAAGGCGGGTGAATTGGGGGTTCCCCGGTTTTTATCGCCTCAAGAAAAGAATTTTACCGATGGTGAGGCAGCTGTCCAGGCGGCCTTGGAGCGGGGTTGTGACCGGCTTTTGATTTGGACCTCCTTTGGCGCAACCAGGCCGGACCATGTTTTGGCAAACATAATGTACTGGGCCGACTTGGCGAAAGCAAAAAAACTGCAGGTCGAGGTGACCGACGGCCGCCAGTGGCTGACCTTTGTGACACCGGACCGCCCTTTTAAACTGGCGGTTGAGGAGCTTAGTGAGCAGCAGGCTGCCGGTTATTTCAGCCTAATTCCGCTATTGGGAGCTTGCTCCGGGGTTAATTTAAAGGGCTTTTACTATCCTTTAAAAGCAGCTGATATTCCTGTGGGCAGCACCCGGGGGGTCAGCAACCGCCTGGCTGCTAAAGCGGATCGCCTGGAGGTCAGCTTGACTGATGGAGTTCTGGCCCTTTACCTGGTGGCAGAAGATTGAGGCGGCGGATTGCTTGAGCACGTTAAGCTGAGCAAAAATCAGCCGGACAGGCAATGGCAATATGCTAATTAAAACTTTAAAGGAGAGGTTTATGGTTATTAAAACAAATGAGCTGACAGAAATTGTGCGAGAGCAGGCCTATGGTGGCGCCGGCCGCTTGCTTTGCCGGGTTCTCTTGACCGAGGAACAGCGCAAAGATGAACTTAAAATTTGCAACCGACTGCGGTTGGAACCGGGTTCTGAAATTGGTCTGCACAGCCATGATACGGACTTTGAATTGTATTACATTCTGGCCGGAACCGGTCTTTTGAATGATGACGGCACCCCTGAAAAGGTTGGCCCGGGCGACTTGATTTACACGTCTGACGGTCAAAAGCATGCCCTCCTCAACGACAGCGACGATATTCTGGAACTGTTGGCGATTGTCATCGACTGCAATAAGGCGGAAAAATAAACAAAGTGGGGTTAATTGTTCCTTTGACAGCCGGTCAGCCGAGCGACTTGCTGGCGGCTGCCCAAACTGTGCCGGCAGACGTGGTTGATTTTTTGGAGTGGCGGTTAGATTTTTTCGCTCCGGCGGTTGAAGAAGCTGAAAGCGGAGCAAACACGGTCAGCCGGTCGCTTTTGGCAACGATCCAAAACCTGTGGGAGGCTTGTTTGACAGCTTCGACCGCCCCTCTACTTTTCACCTGGCGAACAATGGCTGAGGGGGGGCAATGTCCGGCTCAGCTGTCGTGGTACCGTGACCTTTTAGAACGGCTGGTTGAGGCCAGGGTGCCGGCCCTTGATATAGAATATGCAGCCCTCGACCGGGTCTATGAAGAAAAATTGTTGGCTGTTGCCCGCAGCGGTGGCAGTGCGACTGTCTTGTCAAAACATTATTTTTCTGGCACCCCGGACCTGGTTGATTTATCTGCTGAACTAAGCGAGATGGCCGACTTTCAGCCGAGTTATGTCAAATTGGCCTGCCTGCCACTTAAGAATCTGGATGTGGCTAATCTGATGGTGGCCACAGCCAGGACAAAACAGCAGAAAAATGTCGCTCTAATTACTATGGCGATGGGGTCGACAGGTGTTATCAGCCGTTTAATAGGCGACCGGTTTGGTTCCAGTTTCAGCTTCGTCACGGCAGGAAAAGCCAGTGCCCCCGGGCAGGTCCCTTTGGCGGATTTTTTGCGCTGGCGGCAAAGTTACGAGAGTTTGGCCGACCGGACCGGCCAGGTACAAAAAGGAGGGCTGTCATGGACCGACTGACCTTGTCCGGACAGACAAAACTTTATTGCTTATTGGGTGACCCGGTGGCCCATTCACTGTCGCCGGTCATGTATAACTATTGTTTTAGCAAGCACCGGGTAGATGCTTGTTATTTAGCCTTTCGGGTTGCGGAAGCTGACCTGCCCGAAGTCTTGTCCGGTTTAAAAAAAATGGAGGTTGCAGGAGTCAACATTACGATGCCCGGTAAAAAATTGGCAGCTAAATTGGCCGATGACCGAGATCCGTTAGTGACCATGACCGGGGCAGCCAATGTGTTGGTGAATAAAGAGGGCCGTTTGATTGCCTACAATACAGACGGCACGGGCCTTTTTTTCTACTTGAAGGAAGAGGGATTTGAGCCGACTGATAAAAGGTTAGTTGTTTTAGGAGCGGGCGGAGCGGCTGTTGCTATTGTCGCTGCCGCTGCCCGGGCCGGAGCTGCGCAAATTTCTATCTTTAACCGCCGAGGCGCCTCCTACCGGGAAATGGCAAAAGTGCTGGACCGGATTTCCTATTTTGCTCCCGCAAGTGAACTCAGCCTGACCGATATCGACGATGGGCGAGCTTTAGCAGTCGCTCTAGGGGAGGCGGACATCTTGATTAATGCGACCGGCGTCGGTATGGCACCTCAGACAGGCGTGTCGCCACTGCCGTCGGCCAGCTTGTTGCGCCCGGATTTACCGGTCTGTGACATTATCTACAACCCACGGCCGACACGGCTGTTAAAGCAGGCCGCCGCTTGTGGGGCTCGGATCTGGGACGGAGTGGGTATGCTATTGGGCCAAGGAGCCGAAAGCTACCGCCTGTTTACGGGCTTGGAAATGCCGGTGGCAGAAGTTGCCCGAGCAGTTTTAGGACTCGAAAGTTTTTAAAAACAGCGTGCTTTTAAGTTCACAGTAAAATAGGGGCTTGGGCCCCCGGACAGGTCCTGTGATAGTTGTGACAGCGGAAGATAAAGGGACAGCTTAGCCGGTCGCAGTGCAGTCGGTCAGCACAGCCCATAGTGTTGACCCAGTTTCAAAAAAACATCGGCGGAGCGCTCAATGACGTCATCACCTACACAAAAACTTAGGCGGAAATGCCCCGGCATGCCGAAGCTCGATCCCGGGACGCAGAGCAGTTTGGCAGCTGCACAAGTCGCGCAAAAGGCCCGGTCGTCGGCTTCCGGTGAGACTGGGAAGAGGTAGAAAGCCCCTTCCGGCAGGCGGCAGGAAAAACCGGCTGCCTGTAAAATCTGAAACAGGCGGTCACGGCGCCTTTGGTAAACAGAGACATCTACGCTGGCAGAGGCCACCTTGGCCAGGACCCTTTGTGCCAGGGCGGGCGCATTGACAAAACCCAAGGTGCGGTTACAGTAGATCAGGGCGTTGACCAAGTCATCATAGTCGCTGCAGTCTTCTGACAGGCAAACATAGCCGATCCTTTCTCCCGCCAGGGACAAGCTCTTGCTCCAGGAATAAGCAACGAGACTATGGGGGTAGATATCTAAGATTGAGGGGGCCTTTAAACCGTCGTAAACTAACTCCACGTAGGGCTCATCTGAGACGATATAAACGGTCTGTTCAACTTCTTTTAGACAGTCAGCCAAGGCCTTAAGCAAAGATTTATTATACAGCCGGCCGGAGGGATTGTTAGGAGAGTTGAGCAGCAAGACCTTAGTTTGGAGTGTGATGGCGGCCCGTAAGACCTCCGGGTCGGGGGAAAAATCGGTCGGGTCAGTCGGCAGGACCTTGAGGACACCGCCGGCATTGGCGACGTAGGACCGGTACTCGCTAAAATAGGGGGCAAAGACGAGAACTTCATCACCGGGATTTAATAGGCTTTTAAAAATGATATTTAAAGCGCCGGCAGCTCCCACTGTCATAATGACGCCGTTTGCAGTCACCGGCGCGTGGCAGCGGGCTTGCTCGCGACCGGCGACAGCTTGTCGGGTGGCCGCAAAACCGGCATTGCTCATATAGCCGTGCTTCTTTGGTCCGCCCTCTGTTAGGGCCTGGCGGAAGGCTGCTTCTACTGCCGGAGGCGCCGGCAGGTCGGGGTTGCCTAAGCTGAAATCAAAGACGGCTTCTTCTCCGTAAAGACGCTTGAGCCGGTTTCCCTCTTCAAACATTTGACGGATTGCGGAGCCGCCGGCCATTTCTTTTTTTATTTGTTCAGCGATCATAGGGCCTCTCCCTTGCTTGACTTTTTAGTCTACTGTGCTTAAATTCATAGTATAACTTAAATTATTGGCGTTGAAGGGGAATGCCCTGGAAATAGGCGGTTCAGAGAGCAAATCCACAGCTGCAAGGTTTGCCCGCCGAGACAGGATGAACAACCGCCCCGGAGCTTTTTTGCAGGCAATGGCAAAACGTAAAGTCGGCGTTAACGGCTTGGTAGACGTAAGTTTGTAGTTTCCGGCCAACAGGAAGTGAGCTTGTTGCTTTAGGTTGACCTTGTTGAGATTACGGGCTTGCTTTTATCGGATGAGTGAAATATTAAGGTGGAACCGTGTGCAAGCACCCTTTGTATCGTGTGATGATGCAAAGGGTGCTTCTTTTTAAAGCAAAGAGAGGAAAGATGATATGAAAATAAAATTACCGGATGGTTCAGCTTTGGAAGTGGAGGGATCAGCCAGCCTTTATGATGTCGCCCAGGCGATTAGCCCCGGTTTAGCTCGGGCTGCCTACGCCGGTGAAATTGACGGCCAGCCCCATGATTTAAGAGATACAGTCCCGGCCGGCGCGACCGTCAATCTATTAAAATTTGAGGATGACTACGGTGAACACGCCTTCCGCCACAGTGCGTCTCACCTGTTGGCCCAGGCCGTCAAGCGTCTTTATCCTGAGGCCAAACTGGCCATTGGCCCGGCTATTAAAGACGGTTTTTATTACGACATCGACAGGGAAGAGGGTTTTACGGCAGAAGACCTGGAGGCCATCGAAAAAGAAATGAAGGCCATCGTCAAGGAGAACTTACCCATCAAACGTTTTACCCTGCCGCGGGAGGAGGCCATCGCCCACTGCAAAGCAGCGGGTGAAACTTACAAAGTGGAACTGATTCAAGATTTGCCGGCAGATGCAGTGATCAGTTTTTATCAGCAAGGTGAATTTACAGACCTGTGCGCCGGCCCTCACGTCATGTCTACCGGCCAGCTGAAGGCCTTTAAATTGACCTCGGTCGCGGGGGCTTACTGGCGAGGTGATGAACACAATAAAATGCTGACTCGGATTTACGGGACGGCCTTCCCGGATAAAAAAGACTTGAAGGCATACCTGGACCGAATCGAAGAAGCCAAGCGCCGAGACCACCGCAAGATCGGACGGGAAATGGGCCTTTTTGCCATCAAGAATGAAGGCCCCGGTTTTCCTTTCTTTTTACCGGCCGGTATGGTGCTAAAGAACACCTTGCTTGACTACTGGCGTGAGCTCCACCGCCGGGAGCACTATCAAGAGATCCAGACGCCGATGATGCTCAACCGCAGCTTGTGGGAAACGTCCGGCCACTGGGATCACTATAAGGAAAATATGTACACCACCCGCATAGATGATGAGGACTATGCAGTTAAACCAATGAACTGCCCGGGTGCTATGTTGGTCTATAACGGTGAACCTCACTCTTACCGGGATTTACCCTTGCGCCTGGCAGAACTGGGACTGGTCCATCGACATGAAAAATCCGGTGTCTTACACGGTCTGATGCGGGTGCGCTGTTTCACCCAGGATGACGCCCACATCTTTATGACACCGGAACAGATCACACCTGAAATTAAACGGGTTGTCCGCCTGATTGACGAGGTCTATAAAGTTTTCGGCTTTAGCTACCATGTGGAATTGTCGACCCGGCCGGAGGATTCTATGGGCACAGATGAGGCTTGGGATACAGCTATTTCAGCCCTTAAGAGAGCTTTGGAAGAATTGGACTTGCCCTATGTCATCAATGAAGGAGACGGTGCTTTCTACGGCCCTAAGATTGATTTTCATCTAAAAGATTGTCTTGATCGCACTTGGCAGTGTGGCACGATCCAGCTGGACTTCCAGTTGCCAGAGCGTTTCGAGGCCGGTTATATCGGGCCGGACGGAAACAGTCATCAGCCTATTGTCATCCATCGAGTTGTTTATGGCTCCATCGAACGTTTTATCGGTATTTTAATCGAACAATTTGCCGGCAAATTCCCCACCTGGTTGGCGCCGGTTCAGACCAGAATTTTGCCGGTTTCGGACAAGTTTGTGGACTATGCTGAAAAGGTTAAGGACAGCTTGACTCGGGCAGGCATCCGGGTTGAAACTGACGACCGGGATGAAAAACTTGGTTACAAGATCAGGGCGGCACAACAAGACCACATTCCCTATATGCTGGTGGTGGGCAACCAAGAGGAAGAAAAAGAAACGGTGACCGTCCGGACGCGGGACGCAAAGGAGCAGGTGACGGTGCCGGTGACAGAGGCGACTGCGGCAATTTTGGCAGAAATTGAAGAAAAGCGTTTGGCAACAGAGGCTTTTGCCGAAAAGGACTGATTTTAAGTATATGACCGGCTACGGTTGTCAGTGCATCTATTTAGAAGGGTATTGACATGCTTAACAGCCGCAATTTTAGGTTTGGGCATTGCCCGGCCGGGCCAACTTGCAGCAGAAGAGCGGTCTGATCAAACCGGCTTGGAATTGCTGCAGGCGAGAAGTGCGGCCGACAAAAAATTAAGTGTCTACAAAAAAACTGCTCCCGGTGGCTCAGATTGAGTCACGGGAGCAGTTTTTTTAGGGCAAATGTGGCCGTATAGCTAGGTCCGGTTCATCTTGGCGAGTGCTTACTTTTTATCGACTGGGTCGGTATAAGTCCAACCATGTTGTTCCATCGCTTCTCTGGTTTTTTCAAAAGAAATGAGCTCGACATTTTTGTCGCTGGCCGGTAAGAGACCGGCGCCAACCAAGGCCTTCACGGTGTCCTTCTTGCTGAGATCCATGGTGATGACCTCTTTGCAGTGGTCGCCGTTGATATCGCTTTCGTAAGTTGTTCCGTCAATGGAGGCGTAGAGGGCTTCTGCCTGCTTGCCTGCTTCTACTACCTGTTCACGTACTTCTTCCGGTGCGGCACTGAAATCAATAGTCGTCGTCTGGACCATTTTGATCACCTGGTCGTCTTTAATATCGTATTTGATTTCAACCTGCATGTTGTCTTGATTATAGGTAGCCGTGGATTCTTGAAGGGCACCTTTGCTGCCGCAAGCGCTCAGGCTTAGGGTCATCATTGCCAGAAAAAGCAATAGCGCAAGCTGCTCGAGGGTTGAGCGGTTATTTGTCCGGTGTGTTTTTCGCATGATTTTCTCCTGTCTCTAAAGTAAGATTGTGCTGTTTCTCGGTTAGAAAGCAAGAAACTATGATAGCCATATTCGGATTGGATATGTACTTCAAACTATTCTACTTTATTTTTGTAAAATAAATCTTAAAAAGAGGTTAAGAAGACAGAGGGAGACTGACTGTAAGGCTGCTTAAATAACCAGTCGTCTCAAATAAGATTTTAGAGCGAGCGGAAGCCTAAGCTGAAGCTGAGCAAACAGCATCTACTTGTAATCTTCTTGTAATAAAATGGTCTGTTTCTTGTAATGAGAATTTACGCCGGAAGGGCTGAAATGCTAAGAAACACCCAAAAAGCTATCAAAAATCACGAAAAAAAGATAAAAACCTATAGAATTTGCCTAAAAAACAATCTTTTCTGTTGAGACTCTAAAAAACAGGATGCTATA
>CAMXYS010000021.1 GCA_947253135.1 uncultured Clostridia bacterium | reverse complement strand
CGGCCAAATCAGTCAAAAAAATCAAGATTCATAAATTTATATTTAATCAAAAGAGACCGGCCGCGAGCAACCTAAATTTGCCCGGCTTGGGCTCATCCACCCGTAAGTCATCTGCTCCTTCATTCAAGGCAGGTCCGGATAAGACTTTATTATATTAACACATTCTTTTATTAAAAAAGCGACCGGGAGGCTCCGGTCGCTTTAAGGGTATCTGAACAAATAAGTCCCGGATTAGAGTCCGGTGTGCTTTCTGACAAACTCTCTGGCACTGATTGCCACTTCCAAGGGATTGCAGATGTCCGGGTCCTGTTCGGCCTCAACGACCAACCAGCCCTCGTAGTTGCGCTCATCCAGAATCTCAAAAATCCGCTTGAAGTCGACGATGCCCTCGGGATCGTCCGGTGTGGCAAAAACGCCGGCCGGAATCGAGCGCAGGAAGCTTCTTCTCTCCGCTCTGACCTGCTCCAAAACCTTGCCTCTGACATTCTTTAGGTGAACGTGCTTAATACCGTCGAAATGCTTTTCCAAGACAGCGATCGGATCGTCACCTGAGAAGGTCAAGTGGCCGCAGTCAAAGATCAAATTGACATAACGCGGGTCGGTCAGGGCCATCAGCTTGTCAATTTCAGGGGCCGTCTGCACCGTTGTCGTCATATGGTGGTGGTAAACAATCTTCATCCCCATATCAACTGCAATTTTGCCGAGATGGTCTAAACCCTTAGCCAACACTTCAAACTGGTCGTCATTTAAAACAGGTTTTTCCGCAAAGGGCGTATTCCAGCGGTGTTGGATGGAAAAGCTTTGGTCAGATGTATTGATGACTTCTGCCCCGATAGCCTTCAAAAAGTAACAGTGGTCTACAAAGTCACGCTCATTTTTCCACAGCGGCTCCTCGTTGAGGTAGGTGCTGATCCAGGCTGTGATGGCTGACAGTCCACGGCGCTTAAATTCTTTATTTAAAATTTCCGGATGGCGGGGATACTGGCAGCCGATTTCCGTGCCGACATAGCCGGCTAAGGCAATCTCGCTGAGTGTCTGCTTAAAGCTGTTATCCGCCCCCATTTCGGGCATGTCATCTTCTGTCCAAGCAATCGGAGCAATGCCGATTTTTACCTTATTTTTGTCTAACATAGCCTTCTCCTATCTGACAACAGGCACCGGCGGAAAGAGCTCCGCCGGCGACATCTTCATTCGATCATTGTAGCAGAATCAATAGACTCTAGCCTCGGCCAGGTGGTCATCAATCCGTTTTCTTGCCTCTAACACCTCTTCAGATTTAGCGGTTGAAGCCACACCGATATGCCACCAGCTGTCGTAGCCTTCAGCCATGGTCTTCGGCAGAACCTTAGCGTCAATCAAGACAGACTTGGTCTGCTTTTTGCTGTCTTCCAGAGCTGCCCGCAATTCTTCCGGTGTCCGGCAGGTGTAGGTCTTCATGCCGTAACCTTCGCCGACCTTGGCAAAGTCGATGTGAATATACTCGCCGTCCATCAGGCCGGTCTCTTCGTTGCGGTGACGGAACTCAGTCGCCAAGGAAGAGACACCATTGCCCATTTGCAGGTTATTGATACAACCGAAGGCAGCGTTATCAAAGACAATTACATTGATCTTCTTATTTTCTTGGATCGCCGTGGTAATCTCGGAATTGAGCATCAGGAAGGAGCCGTCACCCAAAAGAGCGTAGACTTCCTTATCGGGTTCAGCCAGTTTGGAGCCCAGGGCACCGGCCAGCTCATAACCCATGCAGGAGAAACCATATTCCATGTTGTAGGAATCCTTGGCGTCAGTCAGCCAGAGGCGCTCTAAGTCAGCCGGCAGAGAACCCGCTGCGGCAACTACAATGGCGTCGTCGTCGATCACCTCGCGGACAATGCCGACACCGTTGGATTCGGTAATCGTACCGCCCACGTCGCGGATATAGTCGGAGATGATTTCCGGTGTCCAGCTGGGCACAACCGGAACAAAGTCTTTGCCGGTGTAGCTTGCGCTGATGCAGGCCAGGCGCTCTTTCTCCCACTCGTCCTTGACGACCTTAATCTCGTCCGCATAACCATTTTCAGTTTTATAGCCGGACAGTTTTTCTGCAATCTGCTTGATGACGGTCTTGGCATCACCTACACAGCGGGTGGCGTCGAGCTTCATGGCGTCATAATCGCAGGTGTTGATGGCCAGAACCTTAACGTCCTTGTTGCGGAACAAAACGAACTTGGAGCCCGTGACAAAGTCGTTCAAACGAGTGCCGACAGCGATCACCAAGTCGGCCTTGCCCACCAGGCGGTTAGAAGCTTGTGTACCGGTTACACCAATACCGCCCAAATTATATTTGTGTGAGCCGGGAATAGCACTCTTACCGGCCTGGGTCTCACTGAAAGGAATGTCGAAGCGGTCACAGAAGTCAGCTACCGCCTCACCGGCTTCAGAGTAGCGCACACCGCCACCGGCGATCAAAAGCGGACGCTTAGCTGCCTTGATCATAGCTACTGCCTGCTCGACCTCATAGTCATCAGCCGGGCGGCGGGCAATGTGGTGGACACGTTTCTGGAAGAAGTATTCCGGGAAATCCCAGCTCTCGCCTTGGACATCCTGAGGCAGGCCGATAACGACTGCACCGGTATCGGCAGTGTCGGTCAGGACCCGCATGGCGCTGACCATAGCCGGCATTAACTGCTCGGGGCGGACAATCCGATCCCAGTATTTAGCCACCGGCTTAAAGGCGTCGTTAGCCGTCAAGCTCAAGTTGTGGCTCTGCTCAATCTGTTGCAAAACAGGGTCCGGTTGCCGGGTCGCAAAGCTATCAGAAGGGAACAACAGCAACGGCACGTTGTTGACGGTCGCTGTGCCTGCTGCGGTAACCATATTCAAGGCACCGGGGCCGATTGAAGAGGAGCAGGCGATCAGACGACGACGATTATTTTGCTTGGCATAGGCTATAGCTGCGTGGCACATGCCCTGCTCGTTGCGTCCTTGATATACCCGCAAATGGCCGGGATCTTCCGCCAAAGCCTGGCCGAGTCCAACAACCATGCCATGCCCGAAGATTGTGAAGATGCCATCGACAAAGGGATGTTCTTCACCGTCGAACTCGACATATTGTTGATTTAGAAACTTAACGACAGCTTGGCCGACTGTCATGTGTAACTTGCCCATTTATTCCTACCTCCCACTCTCAAGTAAATGGCTTTGTGTATGGCTTAAATTATAGACAAGAAATCCTTTTTATGTCGACCATTAGTAAAAATGGTGGACTTTTCAATTTTTCTTTAAGTGCAGTTGGATTTTTGTTTTCTTGTGCTCGCAGGTATTTAAATGATTAACTTTTGATTAAATCATCGGCCATTTCGGTGATTTGCACGACAAAGACCTTTATTTTTTAGCAGTTTAGCGAATTTGCTTATCCGCTGTGTCGGTTTAATGGATGAACTCATTTAGGATCGAAATACTGGGCACAGCCTCCAAGCCCATTGTGGGCAGTTGACTGCAAGCTTTTAATAAGCGCCTGGCCTCCGCCACAGCTGTTTCAACATCGGCGTAGGTATAACCCGGCAGCACATAGGGCGAGGGCGGCAGGTTGCCGGACTCATATTTGGCCAGGTCCGCCTGCAAGGCTGCACAGGCAATTTGCGGAATAATACAGGCCTCATAAGCCACCGCTGTGTTGATAAAGATATCTGCTCTTTCAAGGTAGGCCGGGAAGAATTGCTCCTCTGTCTCGTCCAGCATCGGCCAGTAATCCACCGTGGCCAGGGCCGGTGTATTGCGGTGGAAGACATCGCGAGAACACCGCCGCAACATTCTGATGTCGCGGGGGGATAAGAGGCGACCGTCTCCAACCACGGTTGCCCACGGTCGCAGCATGATGCCATAGCGGGCTGACGGTTCAATTAAATTACAAATCTCTTCCGCCAAACCGTGCAAGCCTTCCACCAGCAGTATGTCATCTTCCCCCAAACGCAAGCTTTTAGCCGCATTGTGGAGACGGCTCCTGGTTTGAAAATCAAAGGTCGGCAGCACCACTTCTTCACCATCTAACAAGGCCTTTAGGTCATCTTCCAAGGCAGGTAAATCCAGCGTGTGCAGGCTCTCCAAATCCTTTCTGCCATTGCGACCGGTAGAATCCTGCACCGGTAAATAATAATCGTCCATGGAAAGCAGGTGGGCCCGTTTGCCGAACAAACCCAGGGCACCGCTCAGGCGCGCTGTGGTGGTCGTCTTACCCGAAGAGGTCGGCCCCGATACAAAAACCAGCTTTACCTCCGGGCGCCAAGCGATCTCTTCTGCCACCGACAGGGTTTTCATCAAAAAATCATTCTCACTTTGGCGAATAAAGTGTTTGGTCTTGCCCCCCAACTGCTCTTCCAGCTGGCGGACGGAAAAATAAAGCATTTCCGGAAGTTGTGCCATAAAAATTCTGCCTTTCTAATTATACCGTGCTATAATGATACCGATTGTGATAATGACAATTCAACACTCGTAAATTAAAGTTAACCATCAAACATTGGGAGGTAGTACATGTTTAGTTCCACAATTGCTGATATTCATGCTCGCGAAATCATGGATTCACGCGGCAACCCGACCGTCGAGGTCGATGTCATCACAGACTGCGGTGCCCTCGGCCGAGCCGCTGTCCCCTCCGGCGCTTCAACCGGTGCCTTCGAGGCCGTTGAACTCCGCGATGGCGACAAGAGTCGTTACGACGGCAAGGGAGTCGAAAAAGCGGTTGAAAACGTAAACAACATCATTGCACCCGCCCTGCTCGGTATGGATATCTCCGACCAATACGGCATTGACCAAGCCATGCTCGAGTTGGACGGCACCCCCAACAAAGCCAACCTCGGCGCCAACGCCATCCTGGGTGTCTCCTTGGCCGCTGCCAAGGCCGCTGCCCAAGTGCACGACATGGACCTCTACAGCTACATCGGTGGCACTGCCGCCCGCACCCTGCCCGTTCCCATGATGAACGTCATCAACGGCGGTGCCCACGCGGACAACAGCGTCAACCTGCAAGAATTTATGATCATGCCGGTCGGAGCCGAGTCCTTTAAGCAGGCCTTACAGTGGTGTGCCCAGGTCTTCCACACCTTGAAGAGCCTTTTGAAAAAAGACGGTTACGCCACCTCTGTCGGTGATGAGGGCGGTTTTGCCCCCAACTTCTCCAGCGACGAACAAGCCTTGGAATACCTGGTCAAGGCCATTGAAGCCGCCGGCTTTAAGTCCGGTGATGACTTTATGATCGCCATGGATCCGGCTATGACCGAGCTGTACGAAGCCGCTAAGGAAAAGGGGCGTGAAGGTGAGTACTACTTCTGGAAGTCTGACAAGTACATGACCCGGAGCGAAGTCATCGACTTCTGGGAAGAGATGATCAGCAAGTACCCCATCATCTCCATTGAAGACGGTCTGGCTGAAGAGGACTGGGACGGCTGGCAGGAAATGTGCAGCCGCATCGGCGACAAGGTCCAACTGGTCGGTGACGACCTCTATGTCACTAATAGCGAGCGCCTGGCCAAGGGTATTGAGCTCAACGCCTCTAACGCCATCTTGATTAAGGTCAACCAAATCGGCACCTTGACCGAAACCTTAGAGGCTATGGAAATGGCTACCAAGGCCGGTTACGCCTCCATCGTCTCCCACCGTTCCGGCGAGACCGAGGACGTCACCATTGCCGACATTGCCGTTGCGACCAACGCCGGCCAGATCAAGACGGGTGCCCCCTCCAGAACGGACCGGGTGGCCAAGTACAACCAGTTGCTCCGGATCGAAGAAGCCCTGGGCGACAAGGCCGTTTACCTAGGCAAGAAGGCTTTCTTCAACCTGTAATTGACCGTCAGTTTGAATTTATAGTCGCACTGATATGGGCAGGCCTCCGAAAATTCGGAGGCCTGTTTTTTTATTGCTCTGTCACAAAAGCCAATTGACCGGCCCTTAAAAAGTTAGTGAGGTCAGGGCTGTCGGCCGGGTCTAAAAGCATCGATGTCTCGTCTTGCAAAATCTCTTCTAATTCCTCCGAGCGAGCTGAAGCCGGCATAAAGTCCAGCACCTTGTAGTGTCCCCCGGTGACTTCTGCATAGGCTTCGGAAAAATAGGCGGCGTTACTTTTCATTAATATAACGGTTTCTTCTTGCCCATCCGTCATCCTGCTAAAGGTTAGATAGTCACCTCTTTCGTAGGCCGCCTTAGCATTTCCATCCATGCTTAAATAGGTGTCCAAATTATGTTCAGGTTTATAAAAGCTGGTAAAAACGGCCTGGCCCGAAAGAGTCACTTCGCTCTCACCTCCCTGGTTTTCTACCGTGTTCAGAAAGTCTATCAACGGCTGCTTCCGGTAAGATAAAAAATTTGAATCTACCCAAGAGCCATTAATTTCGGTGTTTTTTAAAGTAAGAAGGTCTGTGCCGTTAGTCAAGAGGGTCCCCTTGCCCCCGCTCCAAAACTCAGCCTTTTTAACCAGCTGACCGCCTTCCAGCACATAGGACTGGATGATGCCTTCAGGGAGTGTGAAATCGTGTCCCGTCCATTGAAAAGGCATGCGGATATATAACTCCGGTAAACCGCCTGGAGTCTCACCTAAATTAGCAACAGCCCATTCGACTTCAGAACCTCCGGACCAACCACCATACCCGCTATTCACTCCGTTCTCAGCCGCAAAGCGCTCAACCAACGCCTTTTTATTTTCTTCCACCTCGCCGATCTTAGCCTCAAACAGCTCGTAGTAAGGTGACCAGGTGGACTTTTTTTCATGGTTTTCCGTCGAGGTAGCGATGTGCCGGTCAACCTTGGTATCGTCGGTGATGGTCGTTTGAACGGCAGAAGTCACAGGGGACGCGTTCTTACCATAGCGACTTTTTTCTAATTGTTTATAGGACAAAAAAACGCCCAGCCCGACAGCTGTAGCCGTCACCACGGCAATGCCCACTTTTGCCCCTGCACTCAGGCCAGTTCCAGCGGCCGCTCCGGTCCCCGGCTGACCGGGCAGGGAATAGCCGTTTGGCCAGTACCCCTGGCCCACAGGAGCTGTCGGGGGTGTAGGCGCTACAGGAGGTGTAGGTGCTGGCGGAGCTGTAAAAACGGGCCAATTGAGAGCTCGTTGCAAGCCTTCGCCGACGGCCTTATACAGGTCAAAACTCACCGTTCGACTGATGTTGGCAGCATCCAGTCCCCTCAAAACAGCTGGTAGGAAAGCCGTTGCATACAGTTTTACCCCCGACTCCTCTTCGTAGTGGCTAATACTTGCCTCCAACTTTTTGCGACCCGTGTAAAGCCTTGACTTAACCGTCCCTTCCGGCAAGTTTAAAGCTTGGGCAATCTCTTGGATAGAAAGTTCATCCATATAAAACAGCTCCAGGACGATGGCCTGTTTCGGGGGAAGTTGTCTGAGCAAGTAAAAGACAGACTGACCGGTTTCCTGATTGATGTAACTTCTTTCCGGCCCTGTTTGTTCAGTTTGAATTTCTAGAGCTTGCCCATTGATCTCTTCTTCCGGCTCCAAGCCGACAAACACATTCGGCTGACCGCTTTTTAGAAAATTAAGCGAAAGATTGATCAAAATGCGTTTCATCCAGCCCATATATTTTTCAGGCTCTCTTAAGCCATGAATATGTTGCAGGATTTTTATATAACCCTCTTGAACGATGTCTTTGCTGTCTTCAGGATTGTCCAGGTAGCGTTTCACGGTATAAAAAGCATAGGGCAAGCTTTCTTCATATAACCTGGTAAACGCAGCCGGCTGACCGGCTTGAATTCGCCTCACATAGTAGCCCCAACGCTGAGCGGTTTCCCTGTATTTAGGATCTAAGTTTGACATGCTATTCCCCCCTTTAATTAGGCTCCTATAGTCTTAGACCAAGACCCAAGGCAAAAGGTTCATTTCTATATATTTATTTCATTTTATAAACTTTACCAGTTTCAGGCCAAAATAGGCAGACAGTAGCAACTACCGGAACCACCTGGAAAACTGCTTATAACTTTTGTAGGAGCTCACTCAAATTGCTTTTACGCCGCCTAACTTTAAGGCAGTTACAAAGTCACCACCTTGCTTTTTTTCAGCAAACCCCTACAATAAAACGGTCAACCGATTCATCTGGGAAATCATATGGAGGAGAGCATATGGGTGAAAAAGGTTCGTCCCGAGTAGACTTGCTACTCAAAGGTGGACTGTATTACAACAGTTATCTAAAAAGCTTCCGCCCGGCCGATCTCTGGGTCGACCAAGGCAAGCTACTCTATGTTGACGAAAAAAAGAACGGGTCAGCTGAACTGACCGCTCAAACGACTGTTGACATCAGCGGTAAATGGGTGATCCCCGGCTTGATTGACAGCCACATGCACATCGAGAGCTCCATGGTCACACCGGCCCGCTTTGGCGAGCGCCTGGCCGCCTGCGGTGTCACCACCATCGTTTCAGAGCCTCACGAAATTGCCAATGTGGCAGGTGCAGCCGGCATCGAGGCCATGATTAAGGCCGGCCGGTCGGCGCCGATTGACATTTTTTACGGTATTCCCTCTTGTGTCCCGGCCACCGGCCCCCACTTGGAAACTACCGGCGGCAGCATCACAGCAGAAGACATGAAAAAACTGCTAGCCAATCCGGAAGTGATTTGCGTCGGCGAAGTGATGAACTACCGCGAAGTTATCCGGCCCAACAATTTAGAAATTACCAAATTCATCAACTACCTCAAAACAGTGCGGCCGCATTTCCCGATTGAAGGTCACTGCCCCGCCCTGCTCGATTTAGACCTGGCTCGCTTCTTAGCGGTAGGGATCGGTTCCGACCACACTGAACATGACTTAGAAGCCTTCCGGCAACGTTTTGTGATGGGTATGTTTGTCCAAATTCAGGACAAAACCCTCTCACGTGAACTTTTGGACTTAATTAAAGAACTGGGCGTCTATGAACAATTCGCCTTTGTCACAGATGACGTCATGCCGGATACTCTTTATCACGAAGGGCACTTGGATGCTGTCATCAGGCGGGCCATCAGTTTAGGCTTAAAACCTGAGCAGGCCTTTTACAACGGCAGTCTGGCCCCCGCGCGCCGGATGAACCTGACCGACCGTGGCGCCATCGCCCCCGGTAAATTGGCCGACCTTGTCGTTTTAGATGATCCGCAAACAATTGACATTGCTGCCGTTTATAAAAACGGTCGCCTGATTTACCAAAAAACGGCCGCTCAAACAAAGCAAACAAAACCGACAACAGGAAGGCCTGCCGCAACGACGGTCTACTTAGCGGGCTCAGTAAAAACGTCCACCTTCCCGGCAAGCTTTAATCACAGCATCCGTTTAAAACCGGTCAGCGCCCGGACCTTTCAGACGGCAGGTCTCAGCACAACCGAGCTGGCCGGCAAGACAGAGGTGACCGTCCGCGTTATGGAAATCAATGACGGGTCGACCAAAACCACGGAAGTCTACCGCACCTTCCCCGTAGTAGACGGGCGACCGGTCTGGGAAAATTCCGACTGCTTATTGGCTGCCAGCTTAGAGCGGTACGGCAAAAACGGCAATATCGGCTTTGGCTTTATTACCGGTAATTGCCACAAAAAAGGCGCCATCGCCACCAGCTATGCCCATGACAACCACAATGTCTTTGTGGCCGGCAAAAGTGCCGCTGCTATGGCCCTCGCCGTCAACCGCTTAATCGAATTGCAAGGCGGCTGGGTCGTCACTGATGCAGCCGGGCAAGCGATTGCCGCAGAGCTCCCCCTGCCGGTTGGCGGCATTATGGCCGACCGACCGGTCGAGGAAGTAGGCCCTGCGACTGAACAAGTTCGTCTGGCCATGGCACAACTTGGTTATCAACACTACAACCCCTTCATGTCCTTTGGCACCCTGTCCTTGGCTGTCAGCCCCGCCTTAAAGTTGACCGACAAGGGCTTGGTAGATGTCAAAAAGGGTTGCCTCGTCCCTTTGATGGTCGAGCCTGAATAGGGGGCCACTCGTAATAAGTGGCAGGCCTGCAGCCGGATGAGCTACACAGTAATCACCAGCAATCACGCACGGATTGATTGGAAATAAAGCAATAGTAAACAGAAAAAAAGGAGTATCTCATGACAGAAACCAAACAGAAAAAAGAGGGTCGCCTGGCCTCTTTCTTTAAGCTTAAACAGCATGGCAGCAACGTCAAAACTGAAATTTTGGCCGGCCTGACCACCTTTTTAACCATGGCCTATGTGCTGGGCACTGTGCCCAACATCATGTCGGAAATGGGCCTTGCCACCGGTGCCGTTTTGACCTCAATGATCTTATTAATCATTGTCACCTCGGTCGCCATGGGCATTGTCACTAACCGTCCTTTCGCCTTGGCACCCGGCCTGGGCAGTGTGGCCATCGTCTCCGGTATGGTGGCCCACGAAGGCCTGAGCGTCGGAGTGACGGGCGCTATTATTGTCATCTCCGGTGTGCTTTTCTTGTTGATCTCCTACCTGGGCATCAGAGACAAGGTTGTCAATGCTATCCCCCGTAGTCTAAAACAGTCCATCAGTGCCGGCGTCGGCCTGTTTATCGCCCTCTTGGGCGCCCGCAATGCCGACCTGATCGTCGCTCAAGAAGGCAGAAACCGGCTGAGCTTCGGTGACCTCACCACCCCTTCCGTGCTCCTTTGTCTGATCGGTTTTATCCTGATCTTAGTCTTCCGTCAGCTGAAGGTGCCGGGCTACATGATCATCGCTATTCTAATTACAACCATCATCGGCATTCCCATGGGCTTGACCACCCTGCCGGAAAAATGGTTTACCCTGCCTCAAAACCCCTTCACTCATTTTGCTCAATTGGACTTTGCCGGCGCTATGAATGTCGCCTACATTCCCTTTTTGATCGCCCTCTTTATTCCGGACTTCTTTTCCACTTTGGGAACGGCTCTCGGCGTTGGCGGCAAGGCAGGCTTCTTGGACGAAAACGGTAACCTCCCCGGTATTGACCGCGTCTTTAAAGTTGATGCCGCAGCCACAGTGGTGGGCGGCCTCTTTGTCATGCCTTGTATGACCACCTATTTAGAATCCTCCGCCGGCGTTGAAGTAGGCGGTAAAACCGGTCTGACGGCCGTTGTCACCTCCGGCTTCTTTGCCCTCACGCTCCTCTTCACGCCTGTGGCCCTGATGATCCCCAAAGCAGCTACAGCTCCTGCGCTGATTATCATCGGCATCGGCATGCTGAGCTCTATGGCCAAAATCGACTACAGTGATTACACTGAGGCCTTCCCCGCCTTTATGTGCGTCGCCTTTACGATCTTTGCCAACAACATTGCCAACGGTATCTGTGTTGCCATCCCGACCTACGTTATCTTGAAGATTGCCAACCGGGAAATTAAAAAGATCCCTGCTTCGATGTTTGTCTTAACCGCAGTGTGCATCCTCTACTTTGTCTCCATCATTTTGAAATAAAGAAAAGAAGACCTCTAGCGGAAAAGACCCTGTAAACTTAACAAAGGGGCTGTCCCAAAACGAAATGCTTTTGAGACAGCCCCTTTACTATTACCACGCGAACGACTGCGGCAGCTCGGGAAAACAAGCTCAGCCGTTCAGGGCGCAAATGCAAGCTATAACCGTGCCTTTTACTTGATCCCATCAGCGGTGCCGATCAGGCTCGTTACCAATGCCGGTATGCTCGCAAAATCATCTTCTTTCGGATTCCATTGAGAGCGAATATTTTCTTCTATCAGATCAAATCCAGCATCCTTTAGCTGTTCCTGGAGCTTCTTCACAGATTCTCCACTCCATCCATAACATCCGAAAGCTGCCGCTTTCTTATTCTTGAACTTCAACTGCTTCAAGAACTCCATCCATCCGGCAACACTGGAAAGAATGCTATTGGAAACCGTCGGTGAACCAACTGCTATCGCTTTCGATTTGAAGACTTCAGTCATGATCTCGTTCTTATCCGCTTTTGCGATATTAAACACCTTCACCACAGTTTCAGGACTCTGAAGATGAACCTCTTGCGCAATTTTATGTGCGATCCTGGCGGTGCCTTCCCACATGGTGTCATAGGCAATGGTCACCTGGTCTTCCTGATATGCATTCGCCCACTCAGCATACTTCTGAACAATCTGCAGCGGATTCTCTCTCCAAATTACACCATGAGACGGAGCAATCATATCGAACTGCAGATTAAACCCGGTAATTTCTGAAATCTTCTTTGTCAGGAACGGTGCAAACGGATTTAGGATGTTGGCGAAATACTTCATAGCCTCTTTCCAGAGCAGACACTGATCCGCCTTGTCATTAAAGAGTTCCTCTACCGCATAGTGCTGACCGAAGGCATCATTGGAGAAAAGAATGTTATCTCCTGTCAGATATGTTGCCATGGAATCTGGCCAATGGAGCATGCGCATTTCTACAAATACCAGTTTCTTACCATTACCGAGATCTACACTATCTCCAGTCTTTACAACCTTGAAATTCCATCCCAACTTACCGTACTGACCTTCTATGCTTTTCACCGCATTGGCAGTGCAATAGATCGGTGTATCCGGAATTTCATCCATCAAAGCTGTCAGGGAGCCGGAATGGTCGCATTCGCCATGATTAGCAACAATAAAATCAATCTTCTTCAGATCAATTTCTTTCTTCAGATTCTCCACAAAATCAAAGCGGTGCGGCGTCCAGATCGTATCAATCAGAACGTTCTTCTCTTCTTCAATCAGGTAAGCGTTCTGGCTGGATCCGTTCATGATGGAATAATCATCTCCATGAAAGCTTTCCAATTCCCAGTCAATATAGCCTACCCAGCTCACATTTCCCTTTACGTGTTTTCTCATGGTATCGTGCCCTCCTTATCCTTCTTCGATAGCATCGACCGGGCAGCCATCCTTTGCCTCCGCTGCTGCCGCTTCTAATTCCGCTTTTTATTCCAATGTAAGAAGAAGTGCCATCTTAAACTTCTTTGTAGCCTTTATTGAGTGCAGGCCACCCTGCGCAAAGTGAAAATTTTCGCCGGCACGAATTACATGGTCTTTTCCCTCATAGCCAATCACGGCTTCGCCGTCCAGAGCAAAAATCAATGCCTCCCCCGGTGCAGCGTGTTCGGAAAGTCCTGTGCCTGCATCGAAAGCCATAACGACAAGCTTCATCTTGTCATTATGTACCACATCCATATTGACGATCTTACCTTCTGCATAAGGAACAAGATCCTCTAACTTAAAAACTTCTCCTGCCTTGATTGTTTCGTTCATCATGCTCTCCTTTCTTATAGATACCTCTGTATACACACTGCCTTCTGTCGTTCTCATTCCCATAGGGCTATTCGTCAATGTTAAAATGCTATCTCCAACTTGCAAAGTTTGTAAAAAGCCATCTTTCCCGTAAACCTCCAAATGTCCTTCTGCAACAATTATTAGTTTATGGCAGGGATAAATCTCCGCACTGATATCGGTATGCCTAGCCAAGGAAAAATACGTGATAGCGTTTTCGCCGCCATAGATTTCTTTTGATATGGTGCATCCCGGAACCGGTTGATTGTCCTTACCTATAGAAAAAACTTCACCTACTTTTTCTTTCATCCCATCACTCCCCGGTTCCGGAAATTTTTTCGTTAAGGGATTTTATAATCTTTTCAGTATCAACCTCGTGAACGGCACAGGCGTCTTCAAGACTCTCCCCTTGGGAAGCCGGACACCCGAGGCAATGCATACCGATTTCAAATAGCACTTCCGCTGCTTCGGGATGTTGATTTACAATGTCGCCAATTAATGTCTTTCTAGTTACATCGATATTTTTCACGAGTTTTCCTCCTCTTGCTCAACAGTCTATAATGATTTTACTGCTGTTATAACAAGGTGTATGTTTGTGGAACAACAAAATAAAACTTTTAAAAGAATTTTTCGCTGAACGCATAAGTCTTCAAGCCATTACAGATTATGTTTACGCTTAGTTGAAATGCCTTCGCTCATTTAATTTCGCTATTGCCGGCTATTCTATTATTGCTGCTTTAAAAACCATAATTACATCTGCATCTGAACAGCAGAACTCCGCCGTTCCCGGTTCTTGCCCCGGAAGGTTGCCGCCGTATCTTAAAATATCAATATACGGAAAGGCACAGTGCATCGCCATCGGGCAAATCTTCCCGCGCTCAGTATCATAATCAAATACATCTCCGACTTTATGGCCGCGGTGGCACCCCTTCTTTCCTCTTCTGTCCGTAATCGTCAGTTTTATTTTGGGTCTTTTTCCACGATTCATCCATATAACCCCCATTTTCTTTAAGTGCTATTTGAGAATACAAAATCCTCCGTGATCACTATCGAGAAACAATGATTCACCGGCTCTATGGCACCTCTATTTCCATGAACCGGAAGTAAGAGATGATTTTTATAGCTTGATTTTCTGTGTTGATAATACTACGATGAAAACAATAGATATGTTGTTTTGACAACTAAACGGAAGTTTTTATGAATACTTTTTTTCTAACAAATACACAACTTTTTCATGGCATTAGGGAAGACGAAATCACAGAGCTTCTCCACTGTCTGGCTCCACGTGAGGGCAAATTCCAAAAGAACGAAGTGATCTTCCGAGCAGGCTCGCCTGTCAACGAGATTGGACTTGTGGAGTCCGGAAGCGTCAATATCGTAGTGAACCTCTATTGGGGAAACAGCATTATTTTCGGTCACGTCGGAAAGGGACAGGTCTTTGCAGAAAACTACGCTGCTATTCCTGGAAAAGAGCTAGTATGCGATGTTGTTGCCTGCGAGGATACCCAAGTCATCTTTCTAAATATGCGTAATATGCTAACTACGTGCCAGAGAGGATGTACTTATCATACCCGCCTTATTATGAATATGCTTCGAATTTCCGCGCAGAAAAACCTGAATCTATCTACTCGCATGATGCACACGGCTTCCAAATCTCTGCGGGAGAGACTGCTATCGTACTTATCAGAGCAGGTGTTAGAACACGGAAGCTCGCACTTTACCATCCCTTTTAACCGTCAGCAGCTTGCTGATTACCTCGGTGTAAACCGCAGCGCTATGTCCAATGAACTTTCTAAAATGCAGAAGGATGGATTTCTGACATACCGTAGAAATGAATTCACATTGAAGGAGCGCATGCATTATGAATGAATTGAAATGCAAACGAATCTATGAGCCTAGCCTGGAAACGGATGGTTTTCGTATCCTGGTAGATAGACTGTGGCCGCGTGGAATAAAAAAAGAAAATGCCAAAATTGATTTATGGGCTAAGGAGGTTGCTCCATCAGATGCACTCCGGAAATGGTTTTCTCATGCCCCTGAAAAATATGATGAGTTTAATAAAAGGTACAAACAAGAGTTGTCCAATAACTCAGCCTCACAGGAATTTAAAGATCTGTGTAGGCAAAAGATGCGGGATCATAATTTGACCCTACTGTATGCCGCCAAAAGCGAAAACTGTAACCATGCCCTTGTTTTGAAAGAATGGCTGGACGAACAGACATATTGACAAGAAAAACAGTTGATCATATTCAAGTACAGCGGGTGCAAAGCTTCGTTAAAAAAGTTCTCTGCATATGATATCGCAGAGAACTTTTTAATCAGATTAAGCTTCACTTCCGACAAAGTGTTTTTTGGCAAACTCCATATCCTGTACTAGCTCCACCGTCCCAAGGTATTTGTCGGTTTTGTCTCGCACAGCCATGTATTTAACGAGCATTGTGCGTCCACCTTTTTCCATCCAGACTTCCACGACATCACGGCGACCGTTTCTAAAATCGTCAATGATCTGACGCACCATCGGCTCAATTTTGGGCGGATGGCAAGAAAAAACGTCGCGGTTAAGCGCCATTGCCGGCCGTTTAAATACCTTTGGCCCCTCGCTGAAATAGCGGTTAATATTGTCAGCATCAACAAAGGTTATTTCCATCGGAATGGTATTAAGGAGCGCGGTCAGTTGTTCGATCGTCAAATGCCCTCCCGGCATAGAGACTTCACCATTTTCTAATGATGACGCATCATGCGCCTCTGCATTTTCAGCATCCTCCCATGTTTCTCTCGCAATTCCCAAGCAATCTTCGTAATCCTTGGAATCATGATAGATGCCATGCCACTCTTCTTCTGTAAAATTAACAGCACAGATCGGAAACAAAATATTCTGCTCTTTATAAATCATCTCTTCCGCCCGGGTGAGCACGGCACTAAGTCTGTTGTTCCATTCTTCACCACAATCTTTTTTCCTCACAAGCGCACTCAGTTCATCCCGGATTTCATCATCTACCGTCCACATCACATCTGAGGGACCGGAGATTCCATATTTAACGTTGAGCAGAGGGTAGAGAAGATCTCCTTTTTTAGCGTAATGAGTTGAAAGCTCACGAATTTTAGGAACAAGTGAATCATCTTTATTTTCTTTAAACTTCGCAAGTAATTCCAAAAGTGCATCATTTTCCTTCTTTAGCGTGTAAAGCGGATGGCCTGTGATTGCTTCGAGTTCTGCAGCTTTTGCCTTTTTATTGGTGTCGTTCTTTTCA
>CAMXYS010000020.1 GCA_947253135.1 uncultured Clostridia bacterium | reverse complement strand
CCTATGAGGTGACTAAAGCTCACGTCGAAAAATATGTCTGATTTGATCAGTCTATTAAAATAAAATAACTATTTGTTTCGCCAATAAAACTGCCTAATAGGGCAGTTTTATTGATAAAATCACTAATTTTATAGCAAATCTTAGGTTGTTCCGTCAATTGTGGTCACGAGAACACATTGCTAACATAAGACCGTAAACTTTTTATGTTGTTATCTCCAACTCGGGTTCCATGCAAACGTTCCCAAAAGAAAAATGTGAGGTAAGATCATGAAAAAGATTATAGCAACTGTTTTGTCAGGACTGATGCTGGCCAGCCTGCTCGGCGCTTGTGGTTCCGGCGGTGATAAGCCGACTGAAAGCAGCGCGGCAGAGGCGCCGGAGACGACGGCAAATGCCGAGGAAACGGAAAAGGAGCCGGCGGCAGCAGGCGGTGAGACCGCGGAGTATGTCGACGGTCTGGGCGAAGTCAAAGCGGATAAAGAGTACAACATCGGCTTTACTATTTCCGCCCGCGACCAGTTTTTGTCGGCGATGGAAGATGCAGCTGTCAAAGAGTGTGAAAAAACAGGCGTCAAGATGACAGTGGTAGACGCCAATAACAACGCCAACACCCAGATTCAAAACGTACAAACCTTTGCCAGCCAGGGCTGTGATGCGATCATCGTCAACTTGGTCAACAGCGATAACATGGATCAAATCGAGGCGGCAGCCGGTGATATTCCGCTGATCTATGTTAACCGGGCACCCAATGGTGAAATAGAAGCCGGCAAGGGCACTTATGTTGGCTCTGACGAGAATCAGTCCGGCCGCTTCCAGGGTGAATTCTTGGCGGAAAAGTTTAAGGCGGAAGGTAAGTCCGAAATCAATGTGGCTGTCTTACAAGGCATCTTAGGCCTGCAACACACGCTGCTGCGCACCGAGTCTGCTTTAAAGGCTCTGGATGCATCAGGCTTAAAGGTTAACGTTGTTTACGAAGATACAGCTGAATTCGACCGCTCTAAGGCACAAAATAAAATGCAGACTTTCCTGGGCACCGGCCAAGCCTTCGATGCTGTTATCTGCAACAATGATGAAATGGCCCTGGGCGCTATTGAAGCGATGAAGTCCGGCGGCGTTGATCCCAAGGAAATTCCGGTGGTCGGTATTGACGCAACTCCGGCAGGTCTGCAGTCCATGGAAAATGGTGAATTGGCCTTTACGGTCTTCCAGAATGCAGCCGGTCAAGGTGAAGGCGCCGTCAGAGCAGCTATCTTGTTTGCCAACGGCAATGCACCTGATACCAAGATTGACATTCCGTTTGAGCCGGTGACACCTGACAATTACACCGAATATAAATAACCATGACATTGCCCTGTCCGGGCCACCGGGCTGCCGATTAGGGGAGGCGGCCGGACGGCAACGGCGAGGTAACAACAGCTTCTCAGTAAATGATTAAGTCTTTTGCTTCCTTTAAAATCAACTAAAAAGAGGCCGCCGGACAAAGCGTTTGGCAGCCTCTTTTAGTTTCAAAGAGACTTGGCCGGGCGGTCTTTCTACCTCCAACTCCCTTTCAGCGGTTTGACTGGGGGCATGTCCGTCTGAAATCAGCCTCAAAACAAGAGAGCAAGAATCATGCAAAAATAGCAATGACAGGCCTAGAAGACAATGAAATAGGCCTATAAACTAAAGACAAGAGATTAAAAAAGAGCTGGGCAGGCTAAAAATACCTGCTTAACCAGCCCGGTCGGTTGGAGCGGAGCCTTCGGTTTGTTTTTCACAGCGGATAGCAGACTCGGGCGTCCGAATCGACAGCAAGAAAGGTGGTTTCATATGTTAAATGGTGAAAAGAAAATCAACAGACCCTATCGTTGGGCAATGATCGGTGGTGGAAAAACCAGCGGTGTCGGTTACAAACATCGGATCGGAGCCTTGCGCGACAATACAGCTTTCCAGTTGGTGGCAGGTGCCTTTGACATTGACCCGGAGCGCGGTAAAGAATTCGGTATGAATTTGGGCGTGGCAGAAGATCGCTGCTATCCGGATTATCAAACCATGCTGGCAGAAGAAGCCAAGCGTGAAGACGGAATTGAAGTGGTCTCCATCGCCACGCCGAACGGCACCCACTTTGCTATCACCAAGGCAGCTTTGGAAGCCGGCTTACATGTAGTTTGTGAAAAACCGCTCTTCTTTGAAGAGGCTGAGGGGGAAGAGATTAAGGCCCTGGCTGCCAAACAGAAGAAGATTGTCGGTGTCACTTTCGGTTTTTCCGGTAACCAGATGATGTTGCAAATGCGAGCGATGATTGAAGCCGGTGCTATTGGGGATGTTCACATGGTGGAGCTGCAGTACACCCATGGCTATGCTTGCGACGAGATCAATGACACTAAGGCTGAAGGGCAAAAGTGGCGGGTGGATCCCAAGATTGCCGGCCGGTCCTTTGTTTTAGGAGACCTGTCGACCCACACCTTCTATATGCACCGCTTGATTTTGCCGGACATGAAGATTAAGCGGCTGTTGTGTGACCGCCAAAGTTTTGTCAAGAGCCGCGCTCCGCTGGAAGATAACGCCTATGTGCTGATGCAATATGAAAACGGCGCTGTGGGCCGGATGTGGACTTCCGCCGTCAACGCCGGCTGTATGGATGGCCACCGCATCCGGATTGTCGGTTCCAAGGCCAGTATTGAATACAACGATGCCCGCAATGGTCAATTGCTCTACGAAATTCAGGGCAAGCCCAGTCAAATTTTATGGCGCGGGACCGATTACCTGGCTGAAGAGTGCTTGGCGGACGAGCGCCTGGGCGTCCTCCACCAAGAGGGTTTGGGTGAAGCTTGGGCCAATATCTACCTCAAGTTTGCTGTCGCTATGGACGCCATGGACCGTGGTGATCAGGAAACTTTGGATCATTTAGTCTACCCGGATCTGGACCACGGTATCGAGGCCATCCGCTGGGTTAACCGCTGTGCTGAATCGGCCGACCACGATGCCAGCTGGGTGAACTGGGACTAAGATTTTTGTTTGACAATATGGGGTGGCGGCCGGGCGGTCGACTGCCCCGCCCCATCGCTTATAGGGGTAGGCGGTGGCAAGCAATAACAAATGACCAACACTAAAAACAGCTAGTATTTTCTTCTTCGCTAGTGTTTTCTTCTCCAGATGAAAAAGAGGCCGCCTCAGGACGATAGCGTCGGGGGTGGCTCTTTTTTAGGGAAAATGTGGAGCCGGGGCAGGGGGCGCTGGTCAAATGACAACCTCTCGAAATTGTCGGGGCGTCATGCCGGTCATGCGTTTAAAAAAGTTGGTAAAGCTGCCGGGGTTGTCGTAGCTGACGGAGGCGGCTATGGCCTCGATTGACCGGTCGGTCGTGCGCAGCAGCGATTTGGCCTTGTCAGTCCGCAGGCGGGCAATAAAGGCCGCAGGGGTGTTGCCGGTCTCGACCCGAAAACGACGGCTGAAATAATAAGGACTGTAATTGACTGCGGTGGCAATCTGTTCAATGGTGAGTGGCTCCGACAGGTGTTTTTGGATATAGCGGATCGAACGGACGATAGGGTCTGTGCCTTGCATGTTTACCGCAGTTTCGCGGCGGACAGCTAGATACATCAGGCAGTTATAGACATTTTGACTGATGCCTACCGGCTCGGTGCCGGTACCGTTGACCAACATGTTAATTTGCCCCTGCATTTGTTCTTGCACATGCCGGTTAAAACGACCGCGAAAGCGACAAGAGCCGTTTTCGTTGATGATCCAGTCGGCCAAGTCATGTATATCTTGGCCGTTGCAATGGTAGTAGAGAAATTCGGCTCGGTCGGGAACATGGTAGCGGTGTGGTTTGGAACAATTTAATAAGATGACGTCACCGGCCTCAGCTGTGACCTCTTCTTCATCACGGGCAAAGAGCATGCTGCCGGAGACCATATAGCACAGCAAGATATCCGGAAACTCCGGTCGGTCGATGGCGTAAGCTGCATCGCAAAAGTAATGACCGGCCCAAGTAATATAGTAGAGCCGGTTTAAAGTAGACTGGTCCGGGGTTAAAAAGACGACCGCAGAAGTTGGCAAAACGCCCTTCTCCCTCGTTTGCATGTAGTGTACCCCCTGTTTGGTCATAGTAGGTGGCAAAATAAAATCGGCTCCCTGTTCGCAGTAGCTGGGGCAGGAGGCAGTCCACCTGTAAAAATAATAGCAGATTGTGCAAGAAAGACAAAAAATTGAAAGTAATCCAAATTTGTATTAGCTAAAATGCAAGTAGGATTGTTATAACAATTGAGGAGGCAAATCATGAAAATTGCATTTGATGTCGACGTTTTAGCAAAGCAGATGAGCATCCGTGACTACGTCTATAAAGTTGCGGACTGGGGCTACAAGTACATTGAGCAGTCCCCGCACCCGCGCATCAACCCCTTTTATAAGCACCCGCTGTTCAGCGAGGATTGTGAGCGCGAGTACCGCCAGGCCATGAAGGACACGGGCGTAGAAATATCGTCTTTGATTTGTGTTTACCGCTGGCCCGGCCCGACCGAGATGCAGCGCCAACATGCCGTTGCCAACTTCAAGGCTCTGGTCAAAATTGCTGTCAATATGGGGATTGAGGTCATTAATACGGAGCTGTCCGGCGACCCCAACCAGCAGGAAATCTCTAATGGCAACTTCTTCCGCTCCATGGAGGAAATTTTGCCGATTTTAGAAAAAGAAGGCATCCGGTTGGAAATTCAATCCCACCCCTATGACTTCTGTGAGCTGAATGATGAGACGGTTGACATGGTCAAGTACTTCCGCAGCGACTATATTAAATATGTCTACGCTATTTCTCATAGTTTCTTCTTTGACAATGGCAAGGGCGATGTCCGCCACCAGATGGAGTATGCCGGTGAGGATATGACCCACGTCCTCTTCTCCGACTCGATGAACCATACTAAAGACTGCCGTTATATCCTGAACCCGCCGGGTGTCGATGCTACCATCCACCAGCACTTGGCTATGGGTGAGGGTGAGGTTAACTTCCCTGAGATCTTCTCGACCTTGCGTGATATGGACTTTGTCAACTTAAAGCCCAAGGTTGGCGGTGAGCCGATTTGCTGTGTGTCCTACTTCGGCTATCCGGAGAAGATGGACGAGCAGGCACCTGCTGCCAGAGAGCGGATCGAGCGCGAGCTCTTGGGTAAATAAGTGACTTGCAGCCTTGGTTAAACAGCTCCTTGCTTAAGCGACAGACCGGGCTTTGAGCCGAAGTGATCGGCCAAGCAAAGGAAAAGGCGCAGCAGGAGCAAAGTCAGACCAGCCTTATCAGATTGATAAAAGCACCGGTGATTGTAGAGGTCGCCGGTGTTTTGATTGGAAGTAAACGCCCCTTAATGCTATTCTGTAGGCACGTGAACAGTCCTTTTTAAAGTCGGTACAAGCCCATCGGACGAAGGGAAAGGAGGAGCGGAACTTGCACTATACGAATGAATTTTCGCCGCCGGCCAGTCTTTTCCCCTATGGTAAGGAGCCCAGAATCGGCGAAGTCACCTTTGTGGATTACCGCTATTTGCGCTTGCCTCGAGTGATGCACAAGCACGACGACCGCAGTGAAATTTTGTATGTAGTCAGCGGCAGTGCAACCCATGTGATTAACGGCAAAACCTACCAAATCGAGCCGCAAGACTTGGTGGTTTATAATGCGGGCGTGTTGCACGATGAATATATCGATGCCACTGAAGATATGAAGGTCTATTGCATTGCCATTCACGACCTCCACCTGCCGGACTTGGCGCCTAACCGGTTGTTGTCAGACGACCGGGAACCGGTTATCAAAACCGGAAAAAATGCTGCTATGGTCGAGGACCTCTGCAGCCATATTTTCGCTATGACGGCGACCGGCTCACAAGAGGCCAACCGGATCGCCCACTATCTGATGTTGGCTCTGGTCAGCTTTGTACAATTTCAACCGGTTGAACATCTGGAGAGCCGGGACAAAGAGGCCGCGTCGGCTGGGCGACAAATCAAAAAATGGCTGGACCGCCATTATACGGAGGAAGTCAGCCTGCAAAAAATTAGCGAAGACCTGTTTCTCAGTCCTTTTTATATATCGCGGGCCTTTAAGAGTTATTCCGGCTACTCGCCGATTCAATATGTGACCCGGCGGCGTATTGGTGAGGCCCAGTCACTTTTGCGAGAAACCGACCACAGCATCCTGGATATTGCTTTTAAAGTGGGCTACAACAGCAACAGCCTTTTTACCAGGACCTTCAACAACCTAGTCGGCTGTTCGCCGTTAGAGTATCGAAATAGCACAAAGGAAACAGAATAATCTCCTTCCTTGAAGGCAAATACGACAAAAACTGACAAACCTCATTTTCCCTTTTCAGCGAAAATAAGGGCAGTTGATATTGTTGAGGCAAAGGCGGAACCGGTCAGCCGGGTTAGATCAACTCGGCTGGGGGTGGGCGTGACCTTTGCTAGAAGGAGGCATTTTATGATTTATGGCGAGAAGCAGGTAAAGACACCGATTCGCTGGGGCATGGTCGGCGGCGGTCGCGGTTCTTCCATCGGCTACATCCACCGGTCGGCAGCCTTGCGCGATTTTTCTATGGAACTGGTTGCCGGGGCTTTTGACATTGACCCGGAGCGCGGCAAGGATTTCGGCCGCAATCTCTTAGTGGCGGAAGACCGCTGCTACCCGGACTACAAGGCTATGTTTGCAGCCGAGAGCGAGCGCGAGGACGGAGTCCAGGCTGTCTCGATTGCAACCCCCAACAACACCCATTACGAAATTTCCAAATCGGCCTTGGAGCATGGTTTTCACGTCTATTGTGAAAAGCCGCTTTGCTTCACCTACGAGCAGGCAGAAGAATTGGTGGCCCTGGCCAAGGAGAAAAAACGCATTTTTGCAGTTTCTTATGGCTACGCCGGCTACCAGATGATCGTCCAGGGCCGCGAAATGATTAAAAACGGTGACCTGGGCAACATTCGCATGGTCCATATGGAATTTTCCCACGGCGGCAACACCAAGGCTTCCGCTGATGAGGTGGCCTCACAGAAATGGCGGACTGACCCAACTTACGCCGGCCCCAGCTTTGTTTTGGGCGACCTGGCCACCCACCCGCTTTACTTGGCCGAGACCATGATCCCGGATTTTAAGATTAAAAATTTAATGTGCTACAAACAGGCCTTTGTTAAGTCCCGCGAGCCGCTGGAAGACAATGCCTACGCCTTGATGAATCTGGAAGGCGGCGCAGTGGCCCATCTGTGGTGTAGCGCAGTAGCTCCGGCCAGCGTGCACGGTTTGAAGATTAAGATAATCGGTGATGAGGCTTCCATCAGCTGGTGGGCTGAGCACCCCAACCAATTGGTTTACGAAAAAAATGGCGAGCCGATTCGCCTGTTGGAACGTGGGACCGGCTATCTTTATGACGCCGCTAAAGCTGATGACCGCATCGGCGCCGGCCACAACGAGGGCCTGTTTGAATCCTGGTCGAATCTCTACCGTGATTTTGCCATCGCTGTCGATGCAGCTGAAGCGGGCCGAGACGATGTGGATGAGTTGGTGAAAAAGCTGCACTTGCCCACGGTTGAGTTCGGCGCAGAGGGTGTCAAGTTTGTTGAAAAATGTGTTGAATCAGCTGAAAAAGGTGCTGTCTGGATTGATTATTAATTTGGAACCGGGCAAACCGGTGCAAAAGTCGGGGTGGGTTTTATCCTGCTCATACTGCAAAGACGGGCGGATTTTATCCGCCTCTGCTCGTGAAAGGAGATGCAAATGGCAATTAAATACGGGTGCGCACCGAGCTGCTGGGGTGTAGATGATGTCAATAATCCGCACTTGCCCAAGTGGACAACAGTCCTGGACGAGGCACAGCAATCGGGCTTTAAAGGGATTGAATTGGGCCCTTACGGCTATATGCCACTGGATGTGGAAGTGACCGGAAAGGCCTTGCGAGACCGAGGTTTGACCCTGACAGCAGGCACTATTTTTGACAACTTAAAGGACCCGAACAACCACGACAACCTGGTTGACCAGGCCCATAAAATTTGTTCTTTTATCCGCCAATTGCCGGAACCGGATATGCTGGAGGGCCAGCGTTTCCGCCACCCTGTGATGACCGTGATGGATTTCGGCAACCCCGAGCGCTCCTTGTCGGCGGGCCACCCGGACCGGGCGCCCCGCTTGAATGACCGTGACTGGGAATTGATGATGAAAAATATTCAGGATGTTTGCGATGTCGCTAATTCTTACGGTATCCGCCCGGTCATCCACCCGCACGCCGGCGGTTACATCGAGTTTGAAGACGAGATCGACCGCTTTGTGGCCTCCATGGATTACAAGGATTGCGGCTTGGTGCTGGATACAGGGCATATTTACTACGCCGGGGGCGACCCCTGCGAAGTCTTGGTCCGCCACCAAAAGTGGCTGGACTATGTCCACTTTAAAGATGTCAACCAGGCTGTTTACGAGGATGTCCTGACGAGAGAGATTGACTTTTTTGACGCCTGTGCAGAGGGGGCTATGTGCCCGATCGGAAAAGGCGCACTTGACTATCCCAAGATCAGACAGACCCTGGAGGATATCGGCTACAGCGGCTGGGTCACGATTGAACAAGAAAAGGACCCGCGCAATGTCAGCACCAGCTTGGCAGATGTTAAGCAAAGCTATGATTTTGTGAGCAAGCTGAGTTGAGTTTAGCTCCGGTCGGCTTAAGCCAAGCTGTCTACTCCGGTCTACTTAAGTCAAGCTGAATATACGGATTTGTGCTGATCAAAACCAACTCATCTTATTCAAGCTTCTGGGCAGCGGTCCGGCTCCTTGATTACCGGTCGAAAACATACCTACAAACCATCTGCTACTCCTGGCAGATTCACATATTTTCTCTTTCATTCCATGCAAAAACCGCCTCGGTTCCGGGGCGGTTTTACATGTCTAAGGTGTTTTGTATCAGTTTAAATATTTTTGATCGTATAGCCGTGCTGAGCTGACTATTAGCGGAACCGCTTGTCTATGTGGGTCAGCCGCTCGACATTGTCTAAATAGCCAATGAGCAGGTCCAGACCTTCCATAATGCGATCGCCGTCCTTTTCAGCCAGTTCAGAGATCTGGGGCGCCCTTTCATTAATTTCCGCCTCAATTTGCTCCAAAATTTCCAAGGCGTGGTCAGTAATTTCGACATAAACGACCCTTTGGTCCTGTTCGGACCGGGTGCGGGTAACCATATTAGCCCGCTCCAGACGTTTGCAGAGGGGGGTCATATTGCTGGCCCCGATCTCCAGGCTACGGCCCAGTTCGCTGACACTCATCTTTCCGTAACGGCGGAGAGCCATGAGGACGGGGGCCTGTACATGGCTTAGACCATGCGGAGAATAAAAAGTGTGAAAGAGTTTTTGGACCAAAACATTGATGTCATTGACACGTTGGATGATCTCGTCATTGAAGTAACACATTTCACGAGCTAGATCCTTTTGCATTTTATCATTTGAGTTCATCTTACTTTCCTTTTCCTTCTTCCATATTTTTTGTGCACCGTGTTTAGGCAGGCAACAGAATGTGGACTCATTATAGCAAATTCACTATTAGTAATTAAGAGTCTTAAAATACACCCGCACAATTCTGATTAGAATTTAATAGCATAAGTATAGAGGATTACAAGTGAAGAAATTATGAATATTTATGATGATTTAAATAAATATAACGAGTTTATTTTACTTTTTTAAGAATGCCGGTTGGATCTGTGAACCGGAGCGAGCTCTCCCGGCTTTTTGGTTTACATGATGAATAGCAGAGCTCTTTAGCCGGGTGGTAAGGATAAAATATTTTTCAATATTTAGCAATATTGCATGTGCAAATATAATGAGACAATGCAACAAAAATAAATTAGCAATCAAGATATTCTACAAAAACAACAACACTTTTATGTTTGCTTGACCGAACTTTGTGCAATTTAATTGAAGAGAAACTTATAGACATATATGCTGAAGCCACATCAGGATCAACATGAGGATCGATCCGCAATATGGCAAGGAAACGGGCGCGGGGACCTTGCTCAAGGAGAAAGAGAGAATGAAAAGAGTTATCGGTTTCTTATTGGCAGGCGTCATCAGCCTTGGTCTGGTGGCTTGTGGTGGCCAAGGATCTGAACAGCAGGCGGAAAATTCCGCTGAACAAACACAGGCAGAAACGAATGCTGGCGGTACGGATGAGACAGCAGCTAAGGCAGGCGGCAAGTCCTCACTTTTTGATGTTGCGGACGGCGACCCCGACAACCCGGATAAGCTGGGCGAAGTCAAGCCGGGCAAGGATTATAAACTGGGCTTGTGCTTAGGCTGGCGCGATGAATTCGGCAGCGGCTTGGAGGCCGCCATCATTGCAGCGGCAGAGGCTTATGGCTGCGAGATCACCTCAGTTGATGCCAACAATAACGCCAACAATCAAATTTCTCAGGTGCAAACTTTTGTGAGCCAAGGCTGCGACGGCATTATTGTTAAAATGGTTGACACTGAAAATGCCGAGCAAATTCTAAATGTGGCCGGTGATGTGCCGATTACCTTTGTCAATATAGTGCCCAAGATCGACTTGGCGGGTACCAATTCCACCAAGGTTGGTTCAAATGAGCGCGAAGCCGGGACCTTCCAGGCAGAATTTTTGATCGACTACTTCAAGAAAAAAGGTGTCGACAAGGTGCGCTATGTCATGCTGCAAGGTACTTTGGGTTTAGGTCATACGACCGACCGCACCAATGCAGCTAACGAAACTTTGGCTGCAGCAGAAGGAATTGACTTCGAATTAGTCTATGAAGATACGGCCGAGTATGATCGTTCCAAAGCTCAAAACAAGATGCAAACTTACCTAGGCACTAATCCGGAGTTTGATGCTGTTATTTGCAACAACGATGAAATGGCCATCGGTGCTACGGTTGCGATGAAGTCTGCAGGTATGGACTTGTCCGACTTACCCGTTTGCGGAATTGATGCCACACCGGCCGGTCTAAAGGCCATGGCAGACGGTGACATCGCCATGTCGGTTTACCAGGATGCTAACGGTCAAGGTTTGACGGCAGTTCGGGCTGCGATCGTTCAAGCCAACGGCAACAGTATCGAGCCTTTGATCTATGTGCCTTATCAGCCGGTCACACCTGACAACATGGCTGACTACACCAAATAAAAAGGCGGTGCTTAGGGGCGCTGGTGGCCTTGTTCAAAAAACCGGCTTAGCCTAAATAACCGGCGGGGGAGGTTGTCTCTAGAGGAAATGGCCTCCCTCTCTGTTTTTAGGGCGGTTGGCAGCCGGGCAGAAGTGGCTTTCCGGGCGCCGGTAAAGCGCTGCCTTTTGTGGACCGGTTCTGTTAAACTGGACCCGGAGAAAGACGGTGCTATTAGGACAATAGCAGAAGTTAGGAGGCAGATTTGGATACTCTTCAATTCAAAGAAATAAGCGACATTGGAGCGCACCAATTGACTGCTGTCAAATTCAGCCTGGCAGATCACATCGGCCGGATTACGCTCAGCAATCCCCCTGTCAACGCAGCTAACGGGGCGGTCCAGGAGGAATTACTCCGCCTGTGTGACTACATTGCCAACCACAAAGATATCTGGGTTTGTATTATGGATTCCGACCTCAAAACCTTTTGTGTCGGTGTCGATGTCAAGCGCTTTAAGCAAAGTGTGATTGACCGCAATGTCAGCGATGTTCAAGAAGTTTTTTACGACGGTGCCTTGGCCCTTTATAATTTACCAATTCCCCTTATTTGTGCAGTTCATGGCCACTGCCTGGGGGGAGGGCTTTGCTATCCGGCCGGCAGCGACATTGTCATTGCGGCAGAAGGAACCTTGTTTGGTATTCCCGAAGTCAATCTTTCTGTCACGGGTGGAAGCGGTCACTTGTCCAGAATCCTGCCTCCTCTGCTGATGCGGGATATGGCCTACACGGGGCGCTTTATGACGGCGGAGGACCTTCATGCTTTCGGAGGAGTTACGGAGGTGGTACCCCGTGACCAACTCCTGCAAAGAGCAGTCGCAAAGGCGCAAGAACTCTGTTCCAAAGGCCCTCTGGTTTTAAGAGAATTGAAGGCCTGTATGAATGCTCAGGAAAATTTTGAAATGAAGAGAAAAAATGATTTGGAAATTACTCATACTCGCTACATGGCGCGATCTGAGGACTTTAAAGAAGCCTTGGACGCCTTCTTGGAAAAACGCGACCCCGTTTTAAAGGGCAGGTAAAGGGTTGCTTCAGTAGCTTAGCAATTGCGCCAATAAAAACCGCCGACTTGAGCCGGCGGTTTTTTACAGCAACAGCTAGTTTATTTGAGAGGCCTGTTTACCTTTCTTTATTGCCTAGACCTGGTTCAGTCGTTGCCCTTTGGACTGTTCTTTTTTTACCCTTAAAGAAGGGTTTTTGTTTTAACTTGCGCCAGCTCTTGCTGAGATTGTGGCCGATGCCCTGTAGACCGCTATAGAGCCAATAAGTCAGAAAAATAAAGGGCAGATAGATCCACAGAATAGGCGTGATGATATCGGCTAAGAAAAAGACGTGGGGCAAGACCAGCATGGCCCCGACCAAGCCCACAGTACAGACAACAAACAACAGGCGGCGCATCCAGTCCATCGGGCGGCTGACCTGGTGCAAGACGATCAGGCCGACACAGGCCAAAACAATGACGGCAATGGTAGAACATTGCATAAAACTGAGTTGCATGGCATGTGCTAGCACCTGAGAGAGCACAATGGTAATGGCAGCCGTCACACCACCGGGGACAGAGCGGAAGATAACATTGCGCAAAAAATTGCCTCTGACGCGTTCCTTGTTGGGCTTTAAGGCCAGCACAAAGGAGGGCAGGCCGATGGTCAGGCCACTGATCATAGAGATTTGAATCGGCTGCAAGGGGTAGACAAAGGGTAAGAAGATATAAAGTAAAGAGAGTAGGCAGGAGTAGACGGTTTTGACCAAAAAGAGGGTGGCGACGCGTTCAATATTGTTGATGACGCGGCGGCCTTCATAGACGGCATCGACCATGGAAGAAATATTGTTGTTCAATAAAACCAAGTCGGCTGCGGCCCGGGCGGCGTCACTGCCTTCGCTCATAGCTACGGAGCAATCAGCTTCTTTGAGGGCCAGCACGTCATTGACGCCGTCGCCTGTCATCGAGACGACATGTCCGTTTTTTTGCAGGGCTTGGAGCAGTTGTTTTTTCTGGAAGGGAGTCACCCGGCCGAAGAGGGTGGTGTTCTCGACTAGCTCACTTAAATCCTGGTCTTGGGGAAGAGTGCTCATATCAATCCAGCGGTCGGCGTTGCGGACACCTGCAGCTTTGGCCACGGCCCGGACTGTACGGGGATTATCGCCGGAAATAACCTTAACCGTAACCCCCTGTTCATGGAAATAGTTTAAGGTTTCGGCCATGTTGTCCCGCAGGCGGTCAACCAGGGCGATGGCCGCCACGGCCTCAAGTCCGGGCGGTAGGGCGCCGTCTTCTTCCGGGAAGGGTTGGTCCGAGCCGGCAATGACAACGACTCGGTAACCGGAAGAGGCCAGCGCGTTGATGCTTTCTGCATAAAGAGGGAACCGGTCTTTTAAGACAAATTCAGGTGCCCCCATGACGAGCGCTCCATGTTTGGCAAAAAAGGCTCCGGACCACTTGCGCTTAGAAGAAAAAGGGACGACTTGGTCGGCCCGGTCCGTCACTTCGTCGGTAAAATAACGTCGGATTGCTTGCTGGGTTTCGTTGCCACTGTCTTGGGAGGCAATCAGGCGGGCGATGTCAGTGCGGACTTTTTCCGCTTGCTCCTGATCTAGAAAGGACTCGGCTTCATCACTGCCCACCTGCAACAGCCGGCCGGGTTGTAGCGGGTGCACCAGATAAAAGCCGCTGACGTCCATTTGTCCGTCGGTGATCGTGCCGGTCTTGTCCAAACAAAGGGTGTCAACTCTGGCTAAAGTTTCGATGCTGGGCAAGGTTTGCACCAGCATTTTTTTTCGGCCCAGGTTGATTACCCCGACAGCAAAGGCCACTGAGGTTAAGAGCATCAGACCTTCCGGCACCATGCCGATTAAGGCGGCGACAACGCTAACGAGTGTCGTGGAGACATCTGCAGCCCCCGGTTTGGACATGTTGGCCGCAAATAGGGCAATGCCGACCGGGATAATTACCACAGCTAGAATTGTGATGATCCGGTTTAAAGAAGTCATAATAACCGAGGGCTTTTTAGTCTCTTGCTTGGCCTCGGCGGCGATGCGGGAAGCCAGGGTGTGCTCGCCAACAGCCGTGGCGACGGCGTAGCCGGACCCGGCCATGACGACAGAACCGGAGTAGAGATCGGCACCTGCGGACTTGGTAATATGGTTTGATTCACCGGTCAAGAGGGATTCATCCACCTCAAATCCCTGGCCGGAGACCAGTCGGGCGTCAACCGAAATTTGATTGCCGGCTTGGAGGTGCATCAAATCGCCCAGGACCAGTTCGTGTACGGAGATGCGGGCTTCACGCCCATCCCGAATGACGAGAACGTGGGGGTCCGTTAAAATAGACAAGCTGTCGATGGTCTTTTTGGCCCGAATTTCCTGGATGATCCCGATGCCTGTATTAGCGACGGCAACTCCAATAAAAGTTAAGTTGATAAAAAGGATGGGCCGGGGGATGGCGGCAATGACAATGAGGGCGGCCAGAAAGGCGTTCAAAATATTAAAAGGGGTCAGTAGATTGGCCCGGACAATTTCCTTGACGGACCGGGTTTGGTCGCTGAGAGCTCGGTTGATGTCACCCTGCTCTTGGCGTGCTTTTACTTCAGCTGCAGTTAGGCCCCGGTGGTCGGCTGAACGGGCTCGGTCTGCTGTTTTAGGCCGGCCGTCTGTGGCGGTCGGATCAGCCTGCTCGGTGCGCCTGGTGGCCGTTGTCTTTTTCATTCCGTTTGTTCATCCTCAAAAAATAGTGTCAAGCTGTTGTACTGGGGAACCATGCGGCGGCATTTGACGCCGGCAGCGTTAAGCATATGCTTGGAAACGCGAGTCATTTCCTCTTCAGCATACTTGTCTGATAAGTAAACCACTTCGCTGATGCCCGATTGAATGATGGCTTTAGCACATTCATTGCAGGGAAAAAGAGCGACGTAGATGCTGCAGTCGACCAGGCTGGTGCCGGGTTGGTTTAAAATTGCATTTAGTTCAGCGTGGCACACATAGGGATACTTGGTGTCGGCTTCGGCCCGGCCGGGCGCCCGCCGTTCCCAGGGGAATTCATCGTCGCTGAGCCCTCGCGGGAAACCGTTGTAGCCCGTCGAAATGATGCGTCGGTCGCGGTTGACAATGCAGGCCCCTACCTGTGTGTTGGGGTCTTTGCTGCGGCGGGCGGCCAACAGGGCAACCCCCATAAAATACTCGTCCCAATTGATATAGTCAGTTCGTTTTGCCATTTGGATCTCCTCGTCTGCTGCCTCCGGTCGGAGCTAACACTTATTTTGACAAATGCCGGGGAGCTTGTAAAATAACAAGATGTAAAGAGTCGGCCGGCAGAGCAGTCGGTCGGTTTATTTTTACCGAAAAAGTATTTGTTTAGTTTAAATTTAACAGAAAATGACAAGGAATAGGCAGTGATGGTGGAAGACAAAAGACAGATTCCCGGCACGGATAACGGCGGCCAAAAGGCCAGGGAAGCCTTAAAAGCAGCCCAACGGGTGGTGGTCAAGGTGGGGACCTCATCGATCACTTACGAAAATGGCCGTATGAATTTGGGCAATATCAATCGGTTGGCTCGTGCCCTGTCCGACCAGATGAACCGCGGTAAGGAAATGATCTTGGTATCATCCGGCGCCATTGCCGTCGGCCGGAGCAAATTGAGACAGGCTACTCCGCCTCAGAATATGCCGGAAAAACAAGCCTTTGCTTCGATTGGTCAAAGTGCCTTGATGAATGCCTACAGCCGGCACTTTTCAGAGTATGGCTACGAGGTTGGCCAGGTCCTCTTGACCAGAGATGATGTGGACGACAAGGTCATTTTAGAGAATATTACCAATACTTTCGAACAGCTTATTCGCCTGGAAACTTTGCCGATTGTCAATGAAAATGACACTGTTTCAACCAAGGAGGTTATGCACAACGGCACCTTCGGTGACAACGACGCCCTCTCTGCCATTGTGGCCAAAATTGTCCGGGCGGACCTTTTAATTTTGCTGTCGGATATTGACGGCCTGTTTGATTGTGATCCTCACCGTGAAGCCGACGCCTGCTTAGTAGACCGGGTCTTTGAACTGACACCGGAGCTCCGGCAGGTCGCCGGTGGACGAGGGAGCCGGCGGGGCACCGGTGGCATGATCAGCAAGTTGTCAGCCGCCCGGATAGCCATGGAGGCCGGCATTGACATGGTGATTAGTAACGGCAGCCGGCCGGAGGATATCGCCGCTATCTTAGCAGGTGAAGTGGTCGGCACCTTTTTTGACAGCCGCCCCTAAGGCAGGCCCGTCCATAAGGTCAAAACAAAAGGGAGTGTGGTAACACTCCCTTTTGTT
>CAMXYS010000019.1 GCA_947253135.1 uncultured Clostridia bacterium | reverse complement strand
CATCTACCGCCATCCAGCCTACATTGTGGTAAGTTTTTTCATACTTGGAACCCGGATTGCCCAGACCGACTATCAGATATGTTTGATCCACTGTTTTTCTCCTAAAAATCATAAGGATGATTATAATTCAAGCCGACAGTCTTTTCCAGAATAGCTCGGCGATGCAGGCATCTTTGCCCTGTTTGTGATGAAAGTGTACACGCTTTGTTTTGTGGAAAACTCTCTTTAGCGGCAATAAAAGGATGTGGATAATGTGGAAAACTCTATGAATAACTGAAAGTTCGACGTTTCACGCATTAAGGTTATTTGAACACAAGATTACAAGCATGTTTCACGGATTAATCTTTTTGTAATATTCATCTTTTAACAAGTTGGTCAAAGGCCCATTTTACAAGTATTTAACCGTTTTTAGCAGCTTTTTCCTCATGTCATATTGAAATAATTCTGTAGCATTTATTGTGGAAAACAACAAGGACAATGTGCACATTTTAGCGGACGCCCTTTTTTTTGGCAAGGCAAAACAGGCCTCTGCTGTCGACTGGCGAAAATGATACCCCTAACTTTCAAACGAGGTGACACTCCCTGATTCACCCATAAATTCGGCCGGGAAGGCTGCTCTGAAAAATTTCTCAGCCAAAAACAAGCAATCCTGTCAGTTTATGTCTGCAAACAATACTGTAGGCAGGCAGCCCCCGGTGGGAACATGGAAGAACCGCTGAAAACCTTTAACAAGCCACTGTGCCAAGCTAGCTCCAAGACACACAAAAAAGACTTGGTCGAAAGGAGTGCCGTGGGACGTCCTTTATTCCCTCTAATCACCCTCTGCCCGCTACTACTCGCTGCCCTGGCCCTCTGGGCTGCTGCCGCGCAAGACAGCAAGACCTTAAACGTGAGCGACCGCTGGCTAATCCTTTATTTTGCACCCCTATTATTGGTCAAACTGCACCTGCCACACTTGTTTCCGAGCTCTCCCCACTCGGTTGCCACCGCCTTAACGGCAGCCACCTGCTTCAGCCTGCCCTTTTTACCACTGGTGTTATACACCGACCGACTAGGTGGGGCCGATTGGAAATTTTTTGTGGTCTTCAGTTATATATACGGCTGCCCAGCCGCCTGCCGCATGCTTTTAACTGCCTCCTGCCTCTTTTTACTGATGCTATGTGCCCACTACCTCAGTGCCGGAGCAATGGCCACTTACAACAAAAGGAGGCACGGTGACTCCGGCTTTGTCAAAAAACAGGGCACAACCTCCACGCCTTTTCCCTTTTTTCCCTACTTAGCAGCAGCTGCCCTGGGCCAGTTGCTTCCAGCCATACAACAAGTCTTTTCCCATTGACTTATTTTAAAATCGGCTTTTTATTTTAAAAATGATAATTAAATGATAATTAATTGTAAAACATGCAAAAACGGGCGAAAAGAGGCCCTTTTTCCATATTTCATACTCGACATTTTTAACCACAATATTCATAATGGTATGACACCATGACTGCTGGCCTATTTTGTGTAGCAATAAAGCAAAAGAAAAGAGAGCAATAGGTAGAAGATGCGAAAAACAAAACAAAAGGAATATATTTGGGAAGCCGTCAAGGATTATCATGGTCATCCAACCCCCGAAAATATTTATGCGATTTTGAAGCCAAACCACCCCAAGTTAAGTTTGGCTACGGTTTACCGCAACCTGAACCAGTTCGCAGACCGCAACATGCTGGTGCGAGTTAACCTGCCTAACCAACCCATGTGTTTTGACGCCAATATGAAACCTCACCTCCATGCTGTATGCAAGGAGTGTGGGGAAGTTCACGATCTTTTTTCACCGGAGCAAGCTGAGTTGGAACAATTGATCAATCGCCTAACCGATATGAAGGTGGTGGACTATAACCTGTCTCTTGACGTCATCTGCCCAAATTGCCAAAAAAAAGAACAATCAGCCACAGCTCAACAACCGAATGATTGGCAAAGCTAATATAAGCCTTGTCAATAACCGATTCCTGTGATATCATTCTTGCGTTATTCAAAAATGGAGGTGTAAAAATGGCAAAATGTGATGTCTGCGACAAAGGTGTCTCCTTTGGTCGGAAAATCAGCATTACTCGTTCCCAGGTCTCGCGTCGTGCTTTGTCTCAACAAAAACCCAACGTGCGCAAGGTCCGCGTCATCGATAATGGCACGCCTAAGACAATGCATGTCTGCAGCAGATGCCTCCGCTCCGGTGCCGTAGAACGAGCCTAAGCTTAAATCAGAATCAATAAAAGTAAAAAAGCAACCGCCACAGAGAGGGTTGCTTTTTTGCTGTCAGAAAAATAAAAAAATAGGAAGCCCGGTCATTAGTCCACAACCTCAACCCGCTAGCGACCCAAGGTCGGAAAATAACGGGCCACCCGCACAACTTGCCAATTCTTTAAGAGAACATCCGCCTCATGCCTGGTGATGGCAAATTCTCGCACAGACTCTGTCAAAAATTGGTCCTCTCCCATCCAGATAGCCAATTTCTTCTTCTCCGGATCAATAACCGGTGTCCCGTCATCATCATAGGTTTTGATGCGCTCACAAAAAAAGATGTCGCCCGGCTGCAAAGATTGTTCATTCAAGTCGCCGGTGTTGGTAAAGGCCGTCTCAACCGTCTCACCCATTTCATATAAAGGATCATAGCCGGACGGGAGATCCAAGCCGTTCACGGCCGCCGCCTGGCTGATGACTCCATAGATATCAATCCCCTCATCCGTCTTGCCATGGGGGATCCACCGGGTCTTATCATAGGTCAAAGCAGAGGCGACAAAATGGTTTGCGTCCGTCAACGGCAGGCTTGATTGCACCGGTAAAATAGCGATACCGCCTGCCGACAGCCAACCTTCTCCACCGGCCGGCAACTGCACCCTGAATAAATCCTTGCCATCATAGAGGACGTAGAGGACCGTCCCGCGCTTAACTTCTTCCAGCAGTGTCCCGCTGTCAGCATGGCTCATGATCCGCTTGGTCAAGTCGGTCACGATTAATTTTTCCCGGTAAAGAGTAGGCTCGATCGATTGTCGGTCAGCAGTCAAGCTACGTTGGGAAAGGTATCCGGTTTGACCGGTTTGCAATCTCACCTCGCAAAAAGCCTGTTGCTCACCCACCCCCTCTTGCAATAGCTGAACCGGGGTATTATATAGCACCTGGTCCACCCTGCCGGAAGTAATATCGGCTTTTTCAAGCAAGTCAGCTACCGGCGCAGTGACTACACGGACATCATCGCCGTAAGTCGAAGCCTGACGGACCGCTTCTTCATCCAAGTGGTGGTTATGGTCCTGAACCGACCGGTCTATGATGGCCGGCAAGAATAAAAAAACAGCCAATAAAATCGCTGTCAAGGCCAACAGCGGCCACAGCCAACCCGGCATGCGACTCTTCCTTTTTTGCAAAACGGCCGGCCGCCGGTCTTCCCACCTAGAAACTAACCAGTCGGCAGCCTGCTCATGGAGTAACAAATCCCTATCTCTAGCTGAATTTTTCTGACTGCCGGCTCGGGCGGCCTGTCCCTTCGCGGCGGTACGGGTTGAAAAGGAAGACTTCACCCCCGCTTCCTTTATATTTCTAAGGGGTCGCGCCGAAGTGGCTTTTCCTCTACGCTTCATGTTGTTCTCCATTTAACGACTGGGCCGGCTGAGCACACAGCAGCTGGCAAACAGCCAAGGCCATATCCTGCTCATGGGTCAAAGACAAGGACAAGTTGATCCCCCCCTTTTTACGGAAAACCTCCTCTGCCTTGCCCTTAAGATAAAGGCTCGGTTTACCCTGTTCATTGCTGATGACCTCAATCTCTTGAAAAGCCAAGCCTGTGCGTCCCCAAAGTCCGGTGCCCAAGGCCTTGGCCAAGGCTTCTTTAGCGGCAAAGCGGACTGCCAGGGCTGCCAGATAGCGGTGTCCACGGTAGCGAGCACAATAGTCTAATTCCCGCCTTGTAAAAACTCGCTTTAAAAAACGCTCGCCCTGCCGCCGGTAAGCAGCCCCGATCCGCTTGATCGAGCACAGGTCAACCCCGGTAGAGATAACCGGATCAGTTGCTGTTCGACCTGCGACCTCCGCTCCCGGTTTCGCTGTTGTCCTCCGGTTAGCCACAGACTCTTCAACCATCGTTTGCCTCCGCCCCCTCCTGTCGGTCCTGTCGGACAGGTCCATATCGGGCAAACAGGCGGATATCTGCACCCGGAAAATGGATATTGACAAATAGACCCATCAACCTCGACAAAAGCCTTTCATCATACATGGCCTGCAGGGCCTTGCGGCTCAAATTAGTCGAAATAAAAGTCGTCTTGCCACCGGTCCGGTCACAGCGATAATTCAACAATTGCAACCACTCACTCAGACGCGTTCCCGCCGCTTCACTCTCCGTTCCCAGATCATCGATGATTAAGCAGGGGACGTGTAAGATCAAATCATACAATTCACTGGCTTCCTCCAAGCGATCAGGATCCGGGCTAAAGCTGTTTTTTAACTTGCGATATTGGGCTAGCTCCTGCAGCAGTCTGGGGGCAGATAGATATAAAACCAAATGGCCTTGCCGCTCCAGCTCATTAGCCAAACAGCCCAAAAGAAATGTCTTGCCCGTTCCGGTCGCACCTGTGAAGAGCAGGTTTGCCTGCGGACCCGGCGTAAAATCTCGGGTGAAGGCCTGCATGCGCTCGCACAACCGGTCCATAAAAACACGCTGTGAGGCTTCTCCGGGCACAGCCTGATCAGGGAAAAGATCTGATCTCCAGGTGGCAAAGGTCATGCCGTCCAGCCGGTCTAGATTTAAATATGCGCGCAGCAAGGGTAGGTAGGCCTGCTCGTAACAAGAACAAGGTTTTCCATCAACATAACCTTCGTCGTGACATTTGGCACAAGTCCACCGGGGCTGGTCGTAATCGCTGGCAATTCCATGTTGCTTCAAATAATCAAGGCGTTTTTGTTTTTTTTGCTCCAGAACAGCTGTGGCACGGGCTATTTTTTCAGCCTTATCAGGAGTGGCCGGGCCGGTCATGGCCTGAAGCAAGGCCGCCCCTCCCTCAGCCAAATCCAATTCCAACTGTTTGAGCTCCGGCCGGGCTCGGCGCACTGCTTCCTTGTTCCGGGCCCCGCGCAAGTCTGCTTCCAGGCGTCTCTGGCGGTAGACCTCGGCTAAATTTTTTTTTATTTTCCGGATACTCATGCTCTGTTTTTGCTCCCCGGTGCTTCACCCTCAGCAGCTTGCTGCTTTTTCTTAGTTTCCTGATTTAAGGCCAGCATCTGGTCCAAGGCTGCCAGACTGCTGGGGCCGCCTGCCAAGCTATCCCAATAATCTTCACTGTACTGACGTTCCTCAAAATTGCCGACATTGTCGTTTTGTCCACGGCGGTCTGCCCCCGAACCGCCGTGACGTGAACGAGATACTGCGCTTTGCCTTCTTTCTTCTTCATAGGCCGCTATCTCGGCCGGCGTCTTTAGACCGGCCCGGTGCCAGGATTCCAAAACCTTGGCCACATAATTTAAGTTAGGGCTTTCGATTCCCTTAGTACGGGCGATGGCAGCCTCGATCATATCAAGCCCATAGCCATAGCGTTCCACCCAGCCCTCAACTTCCGCTTCGTCCGGTTTGGTCATGCGACGGTTCATCAAACGACCGACCTGGTAGGACAAGTGGCGGCGCTCCTCCCAAGCCCGGTTTAGACGGTTGAGGTCCGCCTGGGTCACCACCCGTTGACGGTGCCAGTCCGCCGCCACCGAACGCACATAGCTTTGGTTCAGTTTATTGCGGGCCGCACAAATACTGAAGAGTGAGTAGACAACCGGCAAATCGAAACCACAATCATCGATAAGCTCGTTAATCAAGTTGTACCAGTTGGCTGACAACATACCGTTAAAATAAGTGTTTGAGATACTGTTGACCAAAGCTTCCCTGGCCGAGTTGCCGCCGGCCCGGCGGCTGTCCGGGCGGTCGGTTGGCGAACTGCTGGTGCGCCGGCGGTAACGGTGCTCTAAAACCTTATTCTGCAAATCAGTTAAGCGGCAAATCCCCTCGCCTTCGCGCTGCAGCAAACCCTGTTTTTCCAGTTCGTCAAACAAGCCGGCCAGGCGGTTCAGGTCAAGGCGCAGCCTTGCCGCCAGTCCTTCGGGCTCAGGCGTTTCTCCCCGTCTCATAGCCCGCAGCAGCAGCAAATAGAGCCGGACCGCATCGCCCGACAAAGATGGCAGGTATTCATCTATAAAAACAGCCGGAAGATCGCACGACTCAAATAAGGGATGAAGTAATTGCTCAACTTTCATGTTCTGAACTCCAAGGTAATCTCAACATGGATTAATTATAGCAAAGCAAGGGACGCCGTGCCCCCTGCCCCCCGTTGAGAAGCAGGCGAAGAAAGGCCATAAAAAGACAAGACCTCCGCCCCGCCGCCGGCGGAACGAAGGTCTGTTCTGATCAACTTGACCCACCCCCTAGGTGGTGGTCAAAACAAGCTTAAGTGCTTGACTGGCCGACTATGCGGGATCGACATCGGCTGCCATACGAAGATAGCTCTTGTAACGTCTCTCTGCATCTTGGCGCAACTTGGCATGCATCTTTTCAACATACTCCGGTGATTGTTTCTTCGACAAGGAGGAGTAACGAACTTCCTGCATGATAAAGTCTTTCAACTTATCCCAATCCGGCTTTTTGGAATCCAGTGTGAAGGCATTCTTACCTTCTAGCTCGAGTTCCGGGTTGAAGCGGTAAAGGTGCCAGTAGCCCGAGGCGACTGCATCTTTCTCGCGGATTTGAGCCCTGGTCAAACCACCTCTGATACCGTGATTGATACAAGGAGCATAGGCGATAACCAGTGAAGGTCCCTCGTAGGCTTCCGCCTCCAACAAGGCCTTCAAGGTCTGTGACTGGTTGGCGCCCATAGCGATCTGGGCGACATAGACATAGCCGTAAGACATGGCCATCATGCCCAAATCCTTTTTGCGGACGTTCTTACCACCGGCGGCAAACTCTGCCACCGCACCGGTCTGAGTCGCTTTAGAAGCCTGACCGCCGGTATTGGAATAAACTTCCGTGTCGAAAACGAGCACGTTGACATTTTCACCACTGGCCAGGACGTGGTCCAAACCGCCGTAGCCGATATCATAAGCCCAGCCGTCACCGCCGAAAATCCAAGTGGACCGCTTGCTCAAGTACTCTTCATTGGCTAAGACAGTGTCTGCCAAAGCCTTGGCCTCAGGCTTGGAGAGGTCGGCCTGCTGGATGGCTGTGACCAGGTTCTGCGCTGCCTTGACTGTCTTCTCACCGTCATTCCGGTCTTTCTGCCAGGCTGCGACAGCTTCCTTGATATCATCGCCACCCAATTCAGCCAGCTCGTCCACCTTACCGGCCAAACGCTCAGACAAAAGCTTAGCCCCGTAGTGCATACCCAAACCGTACTCGGCGTTGTCTTCAAAGAGGGAGTTGGCCCAAGCCGGTCCCCTGCCTTCCGCGTCAGTCGTATAAGGAACCGAGGGAGCAGAACCACCCCAGATGGAAGAACAGCCGGTCGCGTTGGCGATTTGCATCCGGTTGCCAAACAACTGAGTGACCAGCTTGGCATAAGGGGTCTCACCACAGCCGGCACAGGCACCGGAGAACTCCAGGTAAGGCAGTTCGAACTGGCTGCCCTTGACCATGGACTTGTTCATGGGGTTTTCCTTGCGCGGCAGGGCGCTTATGTAATTCCAATTCTCGACCTCATCCATGTGGTCCGCAATGGGCTCCATGGTCAAGGCCTTCTCTTTGGCCGGACAGGTCATGGCACAAGCGCCGCAACCCGTACAATCCAAGGGGGAAAGCTGCATTCTGTATTGGTATTGGTCGTAAGGCTTAGCACCTTTAATCGTCTTAGCCGTCTCCGGAGCCTGCTCTGCTTCTTCGTCGGTCAGCAGGAAGGGCCTGATGACAGCATGGGGGCAAACCAAGGAGCACTGGTTACATTGGATACAATTCTCCGGATGCCAGATCGAAATTTGTGTGGCGATGGCCCGCTTCTCGTAGGCGGTGGTGCCCATGGGGAAGGTGCCGTCTTCACGGCCGGCAAAGGTGCTGACCGGCAGGCTGTCACCGGCTTGAGCATTCATGATGTCCGCCACTTGGGCCACAAAGTCCGGGCGCTCATAAGTCACCGGCTTACCGCCTGTGGCCTTCAGCCAGCTTTCGGGCACGTCGATCTTGATGACATTTTCTACACCGGCATCAACAGCGCCGTAGTTCATATTGACGATGTCATCACCCTTAGCGCCGTAAGACTTGACGATAGCAGCCTTCATGTATTTGATCGCATCATCGATCGGGATGATATTGCTCAATTTGAAGAAGGCTGACTGCATGACCGTATTGGTGCGGTTGCCCAAGCCCAATTTTTCAGCAATATGAACAGCATCAATGATGTAGAAGTTGATCTTCTTAGCAGCCATAATCCGCTTCATCTCGGCCGGCAGGTGTTCTTCTACATCCTCCGGTGTCCACAGCGTATTGAGCAGGAAGGTGCCGCCCTCCTTAAGGTCGCCCAGCATATCATATTTGTCGATATAGGACTGGTTGGAGCAGGAGACAAAGTCCGCCCGGTCAATCAAATAGGGGGCGTGGATCGGCTCCTGGCCAAAGCGCAGGTCGGACATGGTGACGCCGCCGGACTTCTTCGAGTCATAGGAGAAATAGGCTTGGGCATACATATCGGTATGGTCACCGATAATCTTGATGGAGTTCTTGTTGGCACCGACAGTACCGTCAGAACCCAGACCCCAGAAACGGCAAGCGGTGGTTCCCTTGGTTGCAACATCGACATCGGTCGGACGGTCCAGGGACAAGTTGGTCACATCGTCTTTGATGGACAAAGTAAAACCGTGCAGCGGCTTATCGCCCTTCAGGTGCTCAAAGGTAGCGACAATATCAGCCGGGATCGTGTCTTTTGAACCCAAACCGTAGCGGCCGCCGATGATTTCAGGCGGGTTGGCCAGGCCGGAGAAAGCCGTTACAACGTCTTGGTAGAGCGGCTCGCCCTGGGCGCCCGGTTCCTTCGTCCGGTCCAAAACAGCAATCTTTTCAACTGAATCGGGCAGAGCCTCGAGGAAGCGCTCTGTGGCAAAAGGACGGAAGAGGTGGACATTCAACAAGCCGACTCGCTCGCCCTTGGCATTCAAATACTTAACCGTCTCCTGAACGGTATCGCAGATTGAACCCATTGCTACGATGACACGGTCAGCCTGGGGATCACCAAAGTAGTTAAACAACTGGTAATTTCTGCCCGTCAGCTTATTCATCTGCTCCATGTAACCTTCGACAATAGAAGGAATTGCCAAGTAGAAGGGGTTGGCCGACTCTCTGGCCTGGAAGAAGATATCCGGATTTTGGGCGGTACCGCGCTGGACCGGGTTAGTAGGATTCAAAGAGCGGTTGCGGAAAGCCTGTAAAGCCTGTCGGTCAACCATATTGGCGAAGTCGTCATAGGACTGAACTTCAATCTTTTGAATTTCATGAGAAGTGCGGAAACCGTCAAAGAAATGCAGGAAGGGTACGCGCCCCTTGATAGCGGCCAAGTGGGCAACAGCAGCCAAGTCCGTCACTTCCTGGACATTAGAAGATGCCAGGAGGGCAAAACCGGTCTGGCGGGCAGCCATAACGTCGGTGTGGTCACCGAAAATTGAAAGGGCGTGGGAGGCTACCGCACGGGCGGAAACATGGAATACGCCCGGTAGCAATTCACCGGCGATTTTGTACATATTGGGCAGCATCAGCAAAAGACCTTGCGACGCTGTATAGGTAGTGGTCAGCGCACCGGTAGCCAGAGAACCGTGGACCATACCGGCCGCACCGGCCTCAGACTGCATCTCGACCACATCTACGGTGGTGCCGAAAATATTCTTTAAACCGGCTTGAGCCCATTGGTCTACATGGTCTGCCATGGGGGATGACGGTGTGATCGGATAAATACCGGCTGCCTCAGTAAAAGCATATGAGGTATATGCAGCCGCCTCGTTACCGTCCATTGTGCGGAAGTTTTTAGACTTTGCCATTCACTCTCTCCTTCTTTTGCATTGCTTGAAGCGCCTGGCGAAGGTCGCTTTGTACGCTGCGATATTCTGCTCACCGGACTAAACTGTCACCGGCCTTAAAAGAAGGAGAATCTTGCTTGATCTATTAAACTTGCTTTGCTGCCCCCCGCCACAGGTAGAGTTACAACAAAAAGGTTCTCTTCTCTCTCTTGGCCAATAGTCTTATACCGGTTTTGTCTGATTCTATCCGTCTAGACAAAGTTACTCTCAAAATAACAGTTGCCATAACGGTCAAAATCATCCAGCTTCGTGTCTGCCGGTCTTATGTTCTGCCAGCTATTTACTGCCAACTTAGCTTGCTCCAACCCCTGACGGCGGTCAAGATCAAACAAAAGACACCGGCACACACTTGCGCCTTGTTCTATTATAGGACAAATTCTTGATTTGTTGGTGTTACAAATCACAAAGCCCGGCTTTTTTTCTGCCTTGCTTTGTCTGTTTTGTCAAATTTAGGATTAAACTAAATCAATTAAGGGCTTTTTAGGGGAGCCGTTCAGCGGCGGCTCTCAAGGCGATCGCCCGAGAAGCTTCCTGTTAATCGCCAGTCAGTCTCCTGCGAGTGACCCTTTCTGCCGCTTCTCCGCCGCCCTTCGGCCGGGTCAAAAAAGTCCCAAGGCAACTCTGCTCTGGTCAGCACAGTCGCACTCGGGACTTCTTATTTATTGATGATAATCGGGCTTTGTCGGCCCCTCACTATGGACCGTCCGCAAGGCTTGGCCAAACCGCGAAGCGGGACCTTCCCAATATCTACCGCTTAACCCTTATAGGCATTACAGATAATGCCAAAGTCCTTTACCTTCAAGGAGGCACCGCCGACCAGGCCGCCGTCGATATTTTCCATGCCGAACAGGCCGTCAACATTACCGGCATTGACCGAGCCACCATATTGGATACGGATAGCAGCAGCCGCTTCCTCACTGTAGAGTTCAGCAATCACCTGGCGGACGAAGCCGCAGGTCTCATCAGCCTGTTCATCGGTCGCCGTCTTACCGGTGCCGATGGCCCAGATGGGCTCGTAGGCAATCGTAATCAAGTGCAGCTTATCTGCCGGCACATCCTTGAAGGCGCCGACAATCTGGCTCTTGATAAAGTCAAAATGCTCACCGGCTTCACGCTGATCCAAAGATTCACCACAGCAGACGATCGGACGGACACCCCAGTTCAACAAAGCGTGTACCTTCTTGTTGACCGTCTCATCTGTCTCGGCAAAGTACTCGCGGCGCTCACTGTGGCCGATGATGCAGTAAGGGACACCCATGTAAGCCAGCATCTTGGCGCTGACTTCACCCGTGAAGGCGCCCTTGTCCTCAAAGTGACAATTTTCAGCAGCAATCTTAATATTGCTGTAAGCGGTCGCCTTGAGGGAGGCCTCTAAAGCGGTAAAGGGAACACCTACTGCAACCGTAGCCTGAGCATCTGCCACTTCGGCTTTGAGTTCAGTCAAGAAGGCTGCAGCTTCCGCCGGCACTCCCTGGTTCATCTTCCAGTTACCGGCTGCAAAAATGCGGCGGGGATTTTTATCCAAGAGGCAATCGATACCGGGGAGAACCTTTCCTTCCAAGAATTCTAAGGAGGCACCGCCACCGGTTGAGATATGGGTCACTTGGTCAGCAAAGCCCAAAAGTTCTACTGCTGCAGCAGAGTCGCCGCCGCCAATGATGGAAATGGCATCTGATTCAGCAACCGCCCGGGCAACTTCGCGCGTACCGCCGGCAAAAGCCTCAAATTCAAAGACACCCATAGGGCCGTTCCAAACAACTGTACCGGCACCTTTAACAGCATCAGCATACAATTTGACGGTCTCCGGCCCGATGTCCATGCCCATGCTGTCCACCGGAATGGCGGTGACCGTTTCGGCCTTGGCTGCAGCAGAAAACTCCTTGGCTACCAGATGGTCAACCGGCAGCAAGAGCTTGACACCCTTTTCCTCTGCCTTAGCTAAGAGGTTTTTAGCCAATTCAACCTTGTCAGCTTCGCAAATAGAAGTGCCGATCTCCTTGCCTTGAGCCTTTAAGAAGGTGTAGGCCATGCCTCCGCCGATTAGGAGGGTATCGACCTTGCCGAGCAAGTTTTCGATGACACCAATCTTATCGGAGACCTTGGCACCGCCGAGGATGGCTACAAAGGGACGCTTAGGATCATTTAAAGCAGAGCCCATCACATCAATTTCTTTTTGAATCAGGTAACCCATGACGCCGGGCAGGTAGTTGGCTACACCGGCTGTAGAGGCATGTGCCCGGTGGGCTGTGCCAAAGGCATCATTTACAAAGAGGTCGGCCAAGGCAGCCAGTTCACGCGCAAAGGCGGGATCGTTTTTGGTCTCTTCCTTGTGGAAGCGGACATTCTCCAGCATGACGATGTCGCCATCCTGCATAGCCTCGGTCTTAGCCTTGGCGTCTTCACCGATGACATCAGCTGCTAAGGTGACCGGTCGGTCAAGTAGTTCGCTCAAGCGCTCAGCCACGGGCTTCATGGAAAATTTAGCTTCCGGACCGTTTTTCGGGCGCCCCAGGTGAGAGACTAAGATAACCTTAGCACCTTGTTCAGACAGGTAGCGAACAGTTGGTACAGCACCACGAATGCGCTTATCATCGCTGATCGCCCCGGTTTCTTTGTCAAAAGGGACGTTAAAGTCAACTCTGGCGAGAACTTTTTTCCCCTTTAAATCTACATCTTCTACCGTTTTCTTCAACATTACAGCCATCTGTTTAATTCTCCTATTCGCTTGCTTGAAAAGAAATAAATGCTCATATATAGTCAATTTTAACCCTTACGCTGGCTTTTGTGAAGGATAGACAGAGGCCGACTCACTCTTTCTGATAAGAGGTGAAAGCAAATGCCTAACTGTTTTTTTAATATGCAACTTCCCTGTCCGGCCGATCTTTTACCGGCGCTGACAGCAACCGCAGGCCAAGCAGAAGTAATTGCTTCAAGCCGGCCGATCTTATGGACCGGCCTGATCTTATTGCTGGGGCTCTTTCTTTCAGGTCTTTTACTTTTAATTAAGGGCCCTGCCTGTTTCCGCCTTTGGATGGTTTTAATCGGTGCTGCTGCCGGTTTTTGGCTGGCGGACAACCTGCTAATGGTTTTGCCACTGCTGCAACCACATGCCCTCAAACTCTATTTGGCTCTGCCGGCGCTGGGCGCGGTGCTTTTAGGACTTGCTTTCCGACTCTCGGTGGTAGCCGCCGGCTGGTTTGCCGGCAGCCTGTTGGCCGGATCCCTATTGCAGGGGGTGGCTGCTCCGGTCTGGCTCTTGGCCGGGCGACTGCTGTGCGGACTGGCCGGAGCCCTTTTAGCCCACCTGATGGTTAAGGTGTTTATCCGCTTGGCGGTAGCAGGTGGGGGTGCTTGGCTGATTTTAACTTCCGGCTGGCGTCTGTTTTCTTTTTACCTAAGGCCACTGATCACCAAACTTGCCGGCGGACCAGAGGCAGGCGCAACCCTTTTGCAAGCCGACCCGTCGCTTCCTGCTCGGGGCGACGTCTGGGGTTTTCTGTTGCCACCGGCAGACCTGCCGCTCTGGTTTTGGCCGACCTTCTTCATCTTGGCCTTATGCGGCTGGATGTTACATAAGAAACGGCGAAAATGAAAGCTAAAACACCACCAATAAAGAAGATTGTATGGGCCTCAAAGTTTTATGTATGGTGACACTGATCGCGCTGGCCTTAGGCGTCGCCCTTTACCTTTTTTTAACAGGGCTCGTTAAAAAACTCACTGCGTTGCCGCCTCAAATAAGGCAGCTGCAATCGGCGCCGCATTGCCCGCCCCGAAGCCTGCATCTTCGCAAACAACAGCAATTGCATAGGGATATTCTTCCGACTTGATGTAGCCCACAAATAAGGCATTGTCCTTGTCCTGGCCCTCGACCTCAGCCGTACCCGTTTTACCGGCAATCTCCAAGCCGCTGACCTGGGCCGAAGAAGCCGAACCCTGGGCCACTGTATCCAGTAAAATATCTTCCAAAATAGCCGCAGTCTCCGAGCTGACTGCCGTGGCCAAGGGGGCCACCGTCCGCGCTCCATAGTCCTTGCCGGTCGGTCCGGTAAAGTGGGAGACGACATGTGGCCTCTGCATCACCCCGTCATTAGCTACAGCTCCGACCATCATGGCCATTTGCAAAGGCGATAGGTACAGCTTACTGTCCGCTACCGGCTGCCCGATTCCGATCCAAGACAGGGTGCTATCTCGCTCCGGTATTTCGATTGCACCGCCATTGGCACTCAATTTATCGACCGCGATAGGGCGGCCAATCTGAAAAGACCGCGCTGTGTCCAACATAGCTCCACGGCCCGCATCGATGCTAATTTGCCCAAAGAAATGGTTACAGGACACCTCCATCGCCCGGTAGACATTCAAATCGCCATGGGATTCTTCTCTTCCCTCCTTGACACCATCCGGCTGAATTAAAGGTGTAGCGGCTGTGCAGGTAACGGTTTTGTCAGCGTCGTAGAGACCGGCTTGAATCCAAGCAGCGGTGGTCACATACTTGTAGGATGAGCCCGGCGCATAGGAACCGAGAAAGGCCCGGTTAAACAAGGCCCCTTCGGGAATATCCTCATAGCTGATCACATTGTCCGGCACTGTGGTCGGGTTGCTGACTGAGGCCAACAGGTCACCGGTCTTATAATTGAGCATTACGACCGCCCCCCACATATCCCCCATTTCCGTCAGGGCCAATTTATTTAAGTCTGCCCGCAGGGTCAAGTGGACATCGTCACCCTCCAGCCCCTTGCCTTGAACGTCAAAGGCAAGCTGCGGCAGAAAACCCCGGTCTGTGCCCAGTAAATGCCCCTGGTAGTTACTCTCCACTGTATTGGCAATATTGTGAGTATAGTCACCTACCAGCTGCAAAAAGGAGGCTGCTACCACCGGGTCTTCGGCGTAAGACCGATTCTCGTCAGCAGCACTGTGTGCCAGCAGAACACCATCTGCGGACACCACATCACCGGCCGCCCGATAGCGACCGGCCAAGGCCTGCTTATTTTCGCCGGCTGCCGCCTGCAAATGGGTTCGGCTGCGGTTTTGCTGTACCACTAAGCCCGCCAACAAACTGACTGCAATCACACTAAATACAACTAAAATAATGCGTAAATTTCTTAAAAGACTTTTCATGCCTTTACCACCATTTCCGGCCGGCGGGCCATCAGGCCCAGCAAGACACCTGTCATCATTAATTTAGCCAAAAGCGAACTTCCACCCTGCGAAATAAAGGGCAAGGTGACCCCGGTCAAAGGGATGAGGCCAGTACAACCTGCTATCACGATGGCCGCTTCAAAAAAGAACATGGAACTCAAGGCCAAAATTAAACTGGAGCTAAAGCCGTCCTTCACCAAAAGCATATTGCGGGCCCCTCTTAGCCAAATCACAATAAAAAGGCAGACCACTGCCAGCCCGATAATGAGGCCAAATTCTTCACAGAGAACCGTGTAAACCATGTCGGAGGCAACGACCGGAATACCGTCCGGCGTCCCGTTGCCGATCCCCCGCCCCCACAGGCCGCCCCGGGTCACCGCCTGCAGGCCGTAAACAATTTGCCGGTTGCTGTCGTTGACCTCCGCCCACAGTGAGGTCCAGCCGGCGAGCCTCCTCCTGACATGGGGGAAAAGAGCATAGGAAACAGTCGCAATCGCGGTACTGCCACCTAGAATGGCCAAGGTCGTGCCGTATTCTGATGTCATGACAACATAAACGACCAGGGTTACAGGCAGAAGGATCATGACAGAGCCCAAGTCGGGCAATAGCATAATCAAAAAGAGGACCAGCCCTGCCCACAGGGCAAAGCGTATTTGACTGGTCAGTTGCGGTCTGCTTTTAAAGAAGGTGGCCAAAACAATCAGGTAGGTTATTTTGGCAAACTCTGTCAATTGCAGGCTGAGACCGCCGAGGCGAATCCACAGTGTCGCCCCGTGTGTTTCGTCCCCCCGGCCTAAAATTAAGGTCAAAACCAGCATGAGGGGCGTAATCACGAGGCAAAATTTGTAGAGTCTTTCGAGGAAGCGAGTGCGGGCGGCTAAGTTCATCACCAAGGGTAACAGTACCAAGCCGATTGCCAGGGCCACCAGCTGCGGCAAAATCAGACTGAGGGCAGCTGCGATCAGATCGCCACCCTTGTCCTCCAAGGCCGCTTCGACTAGCCGGGGACGCAAAAGGGTCAGCCGTAATTGGACAATAATCCCTAAATAACAGAGCTGGGTGACCGCCGCCCAAACCAGACGGTCAGAGTGACGAAAAAGTTTGGGCAACAATAAATTGTATAGATTAAAAATAATGAAAAAGCCGCCTAAAATAGCTGCGACAATCGGACGCAAAGGCAATAAATCACCACTTAAGCGCCAGACAAGGAGGCCGCTGATCAAAAGCCAAAACAAATTAATTAAGACTACAGCGAATGGAGACCGGGTCGGCCGGTCTCGCAACTCTCTTAAGTAATCTGCATAAGGGATTTTGTATTCTAAGCCTTGACGGGCACTGGCCTCTTCTTCATCGACAAAAATTAAACGGACACCGGCGCCTGCCCCCAAATCCAAGACGTCATTATTTCTGAGCGGGGTAGCCTTGCTGATCTTGACCCGGTTGATCGCCACCTTGTTTTGTGGGCGCATCGGCTGGATATACCAATCGCCGTCATACAAATAAATGGAAGCGTGGCGCCCGGCCACATCAACCCCCCGCAGCCGGATATCACAACTTCTTTTTTTGCCAATTACAGTGGTGTGGAACAAGGGCAGACTGCGCACACCCCTACTTTCACCCTGGCGTGGTGGAGCCATCAGAAAGAAGCCACGAGCCGGTTTGATATTTCTTCTCACACCGCCGCTGAAGTCTTTGATCGACTTAATCAAAAGGAGGGCAGTCGCCCCCGCCACCAATAAAATGATCAGATAACGCATTAAGTACGAAGC
>CAMXYS010000018.1 GCA_947253135.1 uncultured Clostridia bacterium | reverse complement strand
GTATGTCGTGAGCGCACGATTAAAAAAGGCTACCAATGACCCCAGTAAAAAAAAGATAATCAAAAGTACCCAACCGGCGATGACCGCAAACTTCAATATTTTTTTGGCGATTTTTCCCCAAGCCAGCCTCAGTCCTACTGCGCACCAAAGCGAACACATCAAGGCCAATATATAAAGTAGATCACCCCAACCCAGGTGCAATCCCCATAGGTCGATTAAAAGAAGCCGGCCGGTCTGTCGGCCGACTAAAAATAAAAGCAGACAAAAGACCGTCCAGAGGATTGTCAGTCCCCCAAAAATAAAAAGCTTGGTCGGGCTTTTTTTTACTGAAGCCCCAGGCTTATCAGTCATCAAGTTACCTCTTCAGGCAGAAAAGTACCTCAGCTCAGCATAGCCGGGCGGCAAATACAGAGCTGAGGCACTCCTGCAAACTGGGTATTTTCCTGTTTTAAACAGTGAACTTACCCGTGATCAATCAGTTTTATCGGCTTAAAAGTCAACCTTTTCACCGTAGTAAGCAGCCTGATAAATTTTAGCAACATCCGCCGGAGAAGTCTTCCGCGGGTTGGTGAGCGTGCAGGCATCTTCGTAGGCATTCTTGCTCATGCGATCCAGAACGGCCTTAAAATCTTCTTCAGCGATAGGAGTATTCTTCCCGTCTTTGATACAAGCTGCAATACCCAGTTTTGCATTCAAGTCTCTGACGGCCTGAGCGATATCGTCAATACCCAATTCTTTTTCAAGGATATCGTAGCGGTCCGTTTCCTTGCGGTTGTAGTCAATGATATATGGCAGCAAAATAGCATTGGCCTCGCCATGGGTCAGGCCGAACTCGCCACCAATTTTATGGGCCAGGGAGTGAACAATGCCCAAAGAGGCATTGCTGAAGGCCATACCCGCAATGGTCGAAGCATTATGCATTCTGGTCCGAGCTGCCAGGTCGTCACCCTGCTTATAGGCCTGCTCCAAGTGGGCAAAAACCAGGCGGATAGCCTGTAGGGCCAAGGGGTTGGTGTAGTCATCGTTGGCAGTGGACACATAGGCCTCGACTGCATGCGTCATGACATCCATACCGGTGTCTGCCGTGATGTGCGGTGGCATGGCAGCCGGCAGCACCGGATCGACAATGGCTAAATCGGGCACCAGGTCTGACGACACCAGGGGGTACTTAATATGATTATCCGTGTCGGTAATGACGGTAAAAGCTGTTATTTCCGAAGCGGTCCCGGAGGTTGAAGGAATGCAGGCCAACCGCGCCTTGGTCCTTAGTTTGGGGAAATTAAATTTGACTAACTCCATAAAGTCATAGTCGGGATATTCATAAAAAACCCACATAACCTTAGCCGCATCCATGGCCGATCCGCCACCGATCGCCACAATCCAATCCGGCTTAAATTCAGCCATGCGCCGGCCGCCGTCGACGCAGGTTTTGATGGAGGGATTCGGTTCGACACCGTCAATAATATCAACCTCCATACCGGCTTTTTCCAGATGTGCCTTCGCCTTGTCTAAGAAGCCCAAACGCTTCATAGAATTTCCGCCGGTGACCAACACTGCCTTTTTGCCATCTAACCGTTCCAGCGCCTTCATTGCACCTTCGCCGTGGACAATTTGTTTGGGAACACTAAAATTTGCCATTATAAACCTCCTTTTAGCCGGTTTCTATTGGCCGGCCGCCTAAATTCGATCCAAATTTCTTCTCATCTCTCTACATTATATACTGATCCCTCCCAAAAGAAAAAAGCCACCCCGACTAGAATAGCCGGGGCAGCTTGCCCATACTTGGTTGCCAAAATGGCAATTGTCTTTATTCCCACTCAATCGTTCCCGTGGGCTTCGGTGTCACGTCGTAGAGCACCCGATTGACCCCCTCTACTTCATGCGTGATCCGGTCTGTAATCTTAGCCAAGAGCTCATAGGGGATCGGCTCGATAGCAGCCGTCATGGCATCAACCGTATTGACTGCCCGCAAGATCACCGGCCAGGCATCAGTCCTGACATGGTCCTTAACACCCACACTCTTAATATCCGGTATAACGGTAAAATATTGCCATACCTTGCGGTCTAAACCGGCCTTGGCAAATTCTTCGCGTAAAATAGCATCCGACTCACGGACAGCTTCCAGGCGGTCACGGGTGATGGCTCCGAGGCAGCGAACGCCCAAGCCGGGGCCCGGGAAAGGCTGGCGGTAAACCATCTCGGCGGGCAGGCCCAAGGCCTCACCACAGGCCCTGACTTCGTCTTTAAATAGCATATCCAAAGGTTCGACCAAATCGAATTGCAGGTCTTCAGGTAGGCCGCCCACATTGTGGTGGCTCTTCACTGTTTTGACAGTCTTAGTACCGGACTCAATAATATCCGGATAAATTGTTCCTTGACCTAAAAACTTAATATCGGACAGCTTGCCGGCCTCTTCTTCAAACACCCGGATAAATTCAGCTCCGATTATTTTGCGTTTTTTCTCCGGATCAGCTACTCCGGCCAATTTATCCAAAAAGCGGTCCACTGCATCTACATAGATTAAGTTGGCACCCAGCTCTTGTCCGAAAACTTGGACCACCTGCTCGGCCTCCCCCTTGCGCAAGAGGCCGTGGTTGACATGGACGCAAGTCAACTTATCGCCAATAGCCCGGATTAAAAGAGCCGCTACAACCGAGGAATCAACACCGCCGGAGAGAGCCAGCAACACCTTGCTGTCACCTACCTGTTCACGGATAGTCAAAATTTTATCCTGAATAAAATTTTCCATATTCCAATCCGGTGAAGCCTGGCAAGTCGCAAAGACAAAATCCTTCAACATTTTTTCTTTAGCAGCTGTCTCAGTCGGCCAGGCTGCTTCGCCTTGGTGGTCCACCTTTAAAATCGGCACGCCCAGCTGATAAAGTGCCGGCGAAGCATCAATTTCAACACCGTCCACAACCCGGTTCGGACCGCCGTTCAGAATCAACCCCTTGACATTGTCCATGACATTCAATTGCTCTGCCGTCAGGTCATGTGGATGAATTTCCGAATAAACCCCCAATGCACGAATCTCTCTGGCCAAGCCGGTGTTGTCCGTACTGCCGAGGTCTATCACCAATATACGATCCTGTTTCATGTGCGCCTCCTAAGCCTGCTTGAATAACAAGGTCCTGCAAAAAAACGTTATTATTTTACCATACTGAAAAGCGGCAGCAAGCGGTGTGGCCGGTCGCCAAGCTGCAACATTTTTAGGTGTGAGCAAGTGCAGCTACCAGCCGATGCTCCCGCCTCTCAGCGACTTTCATAGAGGGCAATTAAAGCATCCACATCCCGTAAGAAAACGTGGCGGTAGCCGTCACTTTCAATCAGGCCCTCCCTTTTCATTTCATTGAGCCGACGCGAAACAGTCTCCCGGCTGAGGTGGATAGCCGAACCGATTTCTTCTCTGGTCAAATGAAGGTCCTTTGAACCGGTCCGCCGCATGTGGTAGATCAAAAAACCGGCCAGGCGTTCTTTAACCCCCGAACAAGACAGCAAGTCGATCATCTTCCTGGCCTCTTGCAGGCGCCTGCCCAGTCGGCGGACAATTTTGGCCCCCACCTCCGGCCGGCTCATTAAGAGAGCTTCAATGTCATCTGTGTAAATTTTACAAATTCCTGTGCGCTCAGTACAAATGCCGTCCGTATCGTAGTAGCTTTCGCCAAACAGGGCATTTTCGCCACAGACGTCCCCCTCCAGCATAAAGCCATGGATAATTTCCCGACCATCCGTACCCAAGCGAGATAGTTTTATTTGCCCGAAACGGACAATAACAATACAGTTTTCAGCCTCATTTTCACGAAAGGCATATTCTTTTTTTTCTAGGGTCAAGTGACGGGCGTTGGCCACAATACTCTGCTGTTCCTCTGCCGTCAAAGAGCCAAATAAATCGATCCGAGCTGTACATAAGCGGTCGTCAAAGTGTACTTCCGGCCGGCAGCCGCAAGTTTTCCGGTTAGCACAAAGCGGGCGGGCGCCGGGCTGGTACAGTGTTCTCCTAGTTTCTGCCTGCTCCACTTTTTCTCCTTTGCTAAGGCATGGCCTGGTACTAAATTCAGCTGATAAGTGCCGGTCTGATAAGGCAATCATGGCTGACAGGCCCTTGCTTGACCTGGACAGGTCGGCGGGTTATCGTTTGTTTTCAATCTGTTTTCATGACTCTAACCTGTCTATATCATAAGGGATGCCCGGTGATAAAAGATGAAAAAAGTTAAACATTTACAATTTTTACATGTCTTGATGCCATTTTTATTTTGTTGCTGGGCGGTTTTCATTTTTCTTCTATCCTCCCAGTCAGGCAGAAGCTCTGCAGGCCAGTCTAACGCCCTGCTGAAATGGTTAGAACTCTTGTTGCCGGCCTTGGCCGACAGCGCCCTCCCCCTCTCCCTCCTGCTCCGCAAACTGGCCCACTTCACAGAATATGCCATTCTGGGCCTAACTGCGGCTGGTACATACTGCTATACTTTTAAAAGAGACAAAAAAGGCACTGTCATTCTGTTCCTTTGGCTGGCCGGCTTGACCGTCGCCTGCCTGGACGAGCAGGTCGTTCAACGTTTTTTAGCAACTGATCGCGGTCCTTCCTGGTTGGATGTCGGGATCGATCTGGTCGGCTACAGCTCCGGCTTTTACCTGGTCAGTCAACCCTTTAAAAAGAACAAATCAGCCGGGCGGAACAGTTGACCGTGCCACGGTGATGATCATCGAACGGTCAGACAGCCGGTCAGGCTGATTGAATTGTCATCTTAATTGAATTGTCATCTTATATAGAAAGGACCTGGTGGCCACTTTGGAATTGCTAGTCGGGATTAAAGACCTTCTGCACGCCGTTGCCCGCACCGGCGGACTGGCCACCCCTCAATTTAACAATATCCACACCGCCGCAGCCGGAACCCGCCTTCACGCAGCCTTTGCCAAGGCCTACAAACGCTATTTCCCCCGGGCTGAAGCCCGCCCAGAACAACCGCTGCAGCTGCCCGTCACACTGGAGGACTTCCGGCTCACGATCCGTGGCCGGGCCGACCTCCGCCTCTACAGCAAAACTCAGGCCCCCTTGCTGACAGATAGCACTGAGGGCATCCTTGAACCGGCCTACGACGTGACTTTAGAGATTAAAACGACCGGCCTCCCTCTGGAAGAATTGTCTGAACAGGGGGAGCGACTCCACTGGTTGCAGTGCGCCTTCTACGCCGCAGCTGCGGCCCGAGAACTAAAAGCGCCCCCGACTTCAACTATTACTTACGGGTTGGTTTATATTTCTTCAGAATCCCTGGAAACCCGTTTCTTATACCGACAAGAACCACTGGCTGACCTTCTGCACAAGTTCGAAAACTTGGCTTTTTTGTATTTGGCAGAGGCCCGCCAAAAGGCCGGCTATCTGGAACGCAGCCGGGCTTCGTGCCGACGTTTACCCTTCCCTTATGACAGCTTGCGACTTGGGCAAAAGGAACTCATGGAAAAAATCCTGGTTGCACTCAGTCAAAAGGAAATCCTTTTTTGTGAGGCCCCTACCGGGATCGGCAAGACCGTTGCCACCCTCTATCCGGCCGTCAAGGCCTTAGGCCACGGCCGGCTAGACCGCATCTTTTATTTAACCGCTAAGACCGCCGTCCGAGACCAGGCCCTGGCCGCAGTCTCGCTGATGCGCGAAAAAGGTCTGGAGCTGCGCACCACTCTTTTAACCGCTCGCGAACGCATCTGTTTTTGTCCGGACATTTGTTGTGAAACAGCGCTTTGCCCTTATGCGACCGACTACTATGACCGCCTGCCCAAGGCACTTAAAAACTTGCTGCCCTTGCAATTGTTTGACCGCCCTGCCATCGAACAGGCCGCCCGCAAATTTGAGCTTTGCCCCTTTGAATTAGGGCTTGATTTAGCCCGTCTTTCGGATCTTGTGATCGGCGACTACAACCATGTCTTTGATCCCAGGTCTCGTCTCTCAATTGTGCCGGACCCCGATCTTAAACAAGCTTTTTTAGTCGACGAAGCCCACAATTTTCCCGACCGGTCAATCAATATGTTCAGTGCTGTCTTGGCCCAAGAGACAGTGGTCAAGGCGCGCGAGGGGCTGGCTAAACTGGCCCCCGACCTGACCCTGATCACAGCCCCGGTTCTAGCCTATTTCAACCGCTTGGAGGAGGCCTGCCAAGATGAAGAAGATGAAGGTTTTCCTCAATTAGAACCCAAAAATAAAGACAGCCAAGTGTTAAAAAGCAAGGATTTTTTAGGCCTGCGCTGCCGGGCGGAAGCACTCTGTCGCCGGCTGCACTTAGCCAACCGAAAGCTCCGCCCCATCCTTGACGAAGTGGAAGACATAAGCATAAAAAAGGACCTCAAAGACTTTTATTTTGCCGCTCATTTTTTTGTCAAAGTCTGTGATGAATATTGGAACGAGGACTATGTCTTGATGTTTGAGCGAACTGAAGAGGGCTATTGCCTCAGCCAGCGTTGCCAGTCGGCTGCGGCCAATTTAAAGCGCCAGCGGCTCCCCCTACAAGCTCATATTTTCTTTTCCGCCACCTTGACCCCACTGAGTTATTACAGCACTTCCATTTGCGGGCCTGACCCTGACCCTGCACCGGACAGTCTGGCCTTGCCTTCTCCCTTCCCGCCTGAGCATTTGAACCTCATCATCGCCCCACTTAAAACCGTCTACCGCGAGCGCCGGCAGACCGCCCCGGCCCTGGCCGCTCTGCTGGCCTTGACGATCAAAAGAAGACCTGTCAATCAATTGATTTATTTTCCTTCCTATGCCTACCTCAATTTGGTTTTACCCTACTTCAAAGAGGCCTTAGGTGATTTTAGCGGCTTGCTCCAAATCCAAGAAAAAGGAGGTGACGACCGCAGCAGCCAGGCTTTTATCGCCGCCTTCCAAAACAAAAAACACCAACAAGTAGTCGGCCTGGCTGTTTTAGGGGGAATTTTCGGCGAAGGTATTGACCTGGAGGGCAAGCAATTAGGTGGAGTCATCTGCATCGGCACGGGGCTACCTCAAATAACGCCGCAGGCTGAAATTTTAAAAGAGTACTACAATGAGCAATATGAGGACGGGGAACTTTATGCCTATGTCTATCCGGGCTTTAACAAGGTTCTACAAGCCGCCGGACGGCTCATCCGCAATGAAGAAGATACCGGTTTTATTTTGCTGGTCGACGAACGCTTTTGCAGCTATCAATATCAGGAGCTGTTTCCCTCTTGGTGGAACCCCCACCTAGCCGAGGGGCGTGACCACCTTTGTGAGTTACTGGACGAGACCTTTGAGCCTGAGGGACCCACAGAATAATTTGATTTCCCTGCTGATGTGCAGCTGCCGTCTGCTTAAAATAGTTTTTCCAAAAAAGTTAACTTGTTAAAAGAGCGCTCTAGTCGGTCTGCCAGGTAGGGGGACGCCAGGGCCGCTAAGTTTTTTTCGACTGTTTCACTTAAGCGAAAATGAAATAAACGAGCCGGTTCCGCAGCGGCAAAAAAACGCAGGGCTTTGACCGCATCCGGCAGCAGCGTCAAAAAATGCCGGCCGGCATAAGGTGCTTGCGACAATTCAGCCCGGCAACTCGCCCGGCTGCAAATCGGCTGGGCCGCCGCCAGCGAGAAAAGAATACTGCCGTCACCGGTGTCCGGCAAAGGGGTGTGGCAGACAGCGCAGCGGTCTAGATAAACTTCAAAACCGGCGTACTGCAGGCTCTTAAATTCAGCTGCCCGCACCATCGCCAGCGGTGCCGGCTCACTTTGTGTCGCCAGGGCGTGCAGGCTGTAACAGGCCAGTTGATACAAAAGTTTTGCCTCTCCCTCTCCGGCAGCCGTAATATGAGCTGCCGCCGCCCGCCAGACTTCCGCCAAGTGGCTAGCGGCCGTCAAGCAGACGAGGTCGGTCTGCAGGCCGGTAAAACCTTCTTCTACAGACGCTTTATTCAGGTAATAGCGGTCACGATTTACAAAAATAACAGCTTCGATCAAAGAGAGCGGTTCAGTCACCCGCAGCAGGCTGCCTTTGGGCGAAGCAGCACGCTTAGCCAGCACCTCCAGCAGGCCGTTGGCCGGGGTCAAGAGCGTCAAAAAGCGGTCGTGCTCGCCAAAGTTGACCGTTCGTAAAATCAGGGCCTTGGTATTTATGGTAGGCATGCATCACCTATAATTGTAGGGGCTCATAGTTTAAGTCTGCCAAGATGCTGTCCTTGTTTTGCCAATCTTTTCTGACCTTCACAAACAACTCCAAGCGGACCTTGCAACCCAGCATCTGCTCGATCTGGATTCGGGCAGATGAACCAATGCGCTTTAAGCTCTGGCCGCCTTTGCCAATTATAATCCCTTTGTGGCTTTCCTTCTCAACATAAATGGTCGCCATAATCTTGACCCGGTCCCGCTGTTCTTCGTCAGGAAAACCCTTAAGTGGCCCATAGTGCTCTTCGAAACTGTCGATTTTAACAGCTGTACCGTGCGGAATCTCGCGGTGCACATAATGCAAGATTTGCTCGCGGATCATTTCCGCCGCCAGGGTGCGCTCCGACTGATCTGTAAAACTGTCTTCATCGTAATAGCGGGGGCCTGCCGGCAAGTTACTATAAATTTCCGCCAACAGTTCATTGACCCCATCTCCATTTATGGCCGAAACCGGGACCATGGCAGCCGGCTCGAAGCGGGCAAAATAGAGCTGGAGCAAGGGCAGCAATTTTTCTTTCGACAGGGCATCCACCTTGTTGAAAGCGACAATGACCGGCACACCGGCAGACTTGGCCCTGGCAAAGACAGCCTCCTCAATAGCGGTGATATTGCCCTTGCCTGCATCTACTAAAAGGCAGACCACATCTGCATCGTCCAGGCTGTTGCGCACGGAGGCCATCATCTGTTCACCCAGCCGGTCCTGTGGCTCATAAATACCCGGTGTGTCCACAAAAATATATTGGGCATCAGCGCGATTGACAATGGCTCGGATAGCATGACGGGTCGTCTGAGACTTGCGGGAGACAATGGCCAATTTAAAGCCACTCAGATAATTTAACAAAGTTGATTTGCCGGCATTCGTCCGGCCGACCAGGGCGATAAAACCGGAACGAAAAGGCGGCCGGTCTGCCGCCCCCGTGACTTGACCCGGTTCGCCGGCACGACCGGATGAAAGAGGCATTACTGTTGCGCCCGCTTCTTCTAAATCACGGCTGATACCCAGTTTAGCCAAAATCCTTGTTTGCATCTTCTCCATTAAAAGTCGGTCGTCCTCCTCTATATGGTCATAGCCGCACAAGTGCAAAAGACCGTGGAGAAACAAAAAGGCCGCCTCTCGTAAAATACTGTGTCCATAAGCCTCTGCCTGCTCCTTCATCCGCTCAGTACAAATCAAAATATCACCCAGTTGTAAAAGCAGGCGGTCTGATTCAGCCTCTGCGGATATTGCTTGAGCAGGCTCGGTCACCGGTGCCTCTGCCTCTATAAATGATTCAGTCTCCAAGCTCCAGGCCGCCGCCGGCAAAATATCACCCGGCCGTAAGGGAACACTGGGCCTGCCGTTTTTCACTTCCAGCATGGGGAAGGACAGGACATCGGTAACCCGGTCGACCTCCCTGGTCTCCCGGTTGACAGCCTGCATCTCGGGAGCCGATAACCACTCCAATGTCACCAGGGGCTCTACCGTCTCCAGTTCAGCAAAACCTGCAGCCAAGCAGTCTTGCCTAACTGCTTCTAATATTTTTTCAAAGACCGGCTCAAAGTCGGCCGTCTCAGCCTGCTTGTTTATCGTCTTGATCATCGTCCGGGTACCTTACTCTCTTATGAAATTGGCCTGCGTAAACACGTAAAAAGGCCTGAATAATAAGTTCTACATCCGAAAAAGACAAGCCGGATGAAGCCATCTGGTCCAGATCTATTTTGCCCTTCACAATCCGTCGGATCAGTTCTTCAGTGCGCTCAATGTCTCTGATTTCATTCGACTTCATGGCCGCCTCACAGGAGTCCGCCAGCATTACGATCGCTGATTCCCTGCTGGAGGGAATGGGCCAAGGGTAGCGAAAACGGTTGACATCCGGTTCGGGCAAGCCCTTTTCTTGAGCCTCTTGCAAGGCCTTGTCATAAAAGAAGGAGGCCCTGGTATTCCCGTGGTGTTCCATCATAATGTGCTGGACCGGCAGGGGGAGTCGGTTTTCACGGGCCATTTTTACCCCCGTCTCCACATGGGCGATAATGACCTGGGCACTCTGTTCCGGTGTCATCCGATTGTGCGGATTTTCGCCGGTCTGATTTTCTGTGAACATAAGCGGGTTGGCCGTTTTGCCGATGTCATGATAGTAGGCTCCGACCCGGACTAAAAGGCCGTTGGCGCCGATGGCGTCGGCCGCTGTCTCCGCCAAATTAGCCACCATCATGCTGTGTTGGTAGGTGCCGGGGGCTTCTAAAAAGAGCTTGCGCAACAAAGGGTTGCTGCTTTGAGACAGTTCGATCAACTTCAGAGGAGAGACCGAGCTGAAAAAAAGTTCAACCAGAGGGTTGATGCCGATCGCTAAAACAGTTGACAAACCGGCCGACAAAGCAGATAAGCCGGCATTTGTACCGGCTGTTGCCAGCCCCGAGGAGGAGAGCAGGTCATAAATAAAGGCAACCAGTCCGCCAACCAAGGCAGAACCTGTTATCAAGATAGCGTAGCGGTTGCGCGGTACATAGACCTCTGTCAAGACACCGATGCCGATAATCGTCAGAACTGTAATAAACAAAAACTGGTAACCGGTCGTGCTGAGCGGCGCTGTCAAAGCTGCCAGCAGAAGAGAGATAAAAAGCCCTGTCCGCAGGTCAAAATACATGGTCAAAATAACGGTGGCCAAATAGATCAAGGAGAGCGTGCTGTAAGATCTCGTCAACCAACCGGCCGCTAAAACCGGCAGCAGGCAAATCAAAAGAGTGACTAGGCGGTCTTGATAACGGTTGACACGCTCTCTTTCAAAATGCCTGAAATAAAGGCCTCCTGCCAGGACAACCGCCACCACCAAAATGGCAATACCGGTCATATAACGAGTGTCGATTCGACCGCTGTCGATCAGGTTTAATTCCTTGAGCTGGTCGTAAATTTCCGGTGTGACCGTCTCCCCTGCAGTGACAATTCTGGACCCTTGTGGAATCATAATGGGGTTTTCTTGAACCCTTTTGTATTCGGCCTCCTGAGCCTGCTTAGTGGCCGCCTCATCATAGACTAAATTAGGTTGTAAGGTGGCAGTTAAGATCTCCTGAATCGATTTATAATCAGCCTGGTAATATTCAACGGAATTGACAATCTCTCCCGTTTTTCTTTCTATTTGCGAGTGCAGGTCAACCTGGTCGTTTTTAGCTGCCATAATCGCGTCGGCAGCGGCCAAAGCCCTGGTTTTTATGCTGTCAAAGATGCTTTTCTCCACCCCTAAAAGAGTCTTCAAAACATCTTCAGACAAGTCCACCTCCAAATTGCTTTTTAAGCTGTCGCGCAGTCCGGGTACAGCCGCCCCTACTTGCTCTGCAGTGGCCGTCGGCAGGGGGTTGACCAGGGCCGCCTCACCCGCTTGGTTAGTCTGACTTTGATTGTCCCCGATCCGACTTTGTTTGGTCAGGCTCAAGCGTTCCTGCTCCACCTGCTCAAAGACACCGGCCAAGCGCTCCAGGCAATATTCGGAAATTTCTTCTGACCGCCCCATGACCAGCTTAACTTGGGCAGCGCTCTCTTTAGCCCGGGCTTCAGTAGCCTTGCGGTCGGCCACGTCACCGGTAGCAACAATATCATAGGGACTGATCGACCCCGGTTTTAAATTATAAGTTTGAGGCAGGGATCGCTGGTAAATGAAAGTGATCAAAAACAAGATCATCCCCAAAATTACAGGATAGCTGATCAGTTGCTTAAGGTTTTTATGCATGTGCCTCCTCCTTCCCTTGGAGCACCGCAAACATCAGGTCCGCCGCCCCGAGCCACCTTCCTGCTTTACCTGCTTGCTCTCATATTTTTCATAGGCTCTGATAATCTTTTGGACCAAATCGTTACGCACTACGTCTTTGGCATCCAGATCGACGAAGGCCAAACGGTCAATTTGCTGCAAAATCCGCCGCACTTCGATCAAACCGGAGTGCTGACCGCGAGGCAGGTCGATTTGTGTGGTGTCACCGGTCACAATCACCTTGGAATTAAAGCCCATCCGGGTCAAAAACATCTTCATTTGCTCCGGTGTAGTATTCTGTGCTTCGTCTAAAATAATAAAGGCGTTGTCCAAAGTCCGCCCCCGCATATAGGCCAGGGGAGACACTTCAATCAAGCCGTTTTCCATATGTTTCAAATAGGTTTCCGGCCCCATTAGTTCATGCAGAGCATCATAAAGCGGGCGCATGTAAGGGTCCACCTTCATTTGCAAGTCCCCGGGCAGAAAGCCCAGCTTTTCACCGGCTTCAACCGCCGGCCGAGTCAAAATAATACGCTTGACTTCATGGCGGCGAAAGGCTGCAACTGCGACAGCCACAGCCAGAAAAGTCTTGCCGGTACCGGCCGGACCGGTGGCAAAGACAATATCGTTTTTTTGCATGGCCTTGACATAGCGGCTTTGCCCCCCGGTCTTGGACTTGATCGGTCGCCCCTCCGCTGTGACACAGACCGTATCCGGACTGTAACCCGTCACCGTCTGCACGCCGTCGCTCTGCAGACTCTCCGCTAAGTAGTGGACCGTCTGGGCGTCAACCGTGTTGCCTGTTCCGTCTAAATCTAAAAGTTTTTTGATCACCGCCACCGCCGCTGTGACATTGTGGCTGTCCGCCCCTCTCACCCGCAGGCCGCCGCCGGCCTGTTCCACACTGACATCCAGCTGTTTTTCCAAGTTTTGGACATTTTGGTTTAAACTGCCGAAAATCCTTACAACGGCGTCATTGTCGACTATTTCTATAAAGGTTTCCATGGATGAAAATTGATCCTTTCACTGTTACATTCTAACATATGCTGTCTTAAATACCGCCGCTTTAAACAGCCGTCCGCAGCCGCTCCAGAAGCGCTTGAAAGGAGGTCGGCAAGGGTGCTTGAAGGGTCAGCTCCTGCCCCGTGCGGGGGTGGGTAAAGTGTAAGGTTTGCGCGTGTAGCACTTGCTCTTTTATACCAAATTCCCGGTCCGGCGGGCCGTAGAGCGGATCGCCCAAGACAGGGTGCCCAATGTACTTCATATGGACACGAATTTGGTGAGTACGGCCGGTCTCCAAGGCCACGCGGATATAGGTGTAGCGGTCGAACCGCTCCTTTACCTCAAAGTGTGTGACAGCCGGTTTGCCGCCCTCTAAAACAACTGCCATGCGCTGGCGGTTAGTCGGGTCACGCCCGATGGAAGCCGAGACAGTAGCACTGGGTTCAGCAATACGCCCACACACAACGGCCTCATAGTGTCGGTCGATCAGGTGGTCAGCCAGGGCCTCAGCCAAAAGTCGGTGGGTCAAATTATCCTTTGCCACAAGTAAAAGCCCGGAGGTGTCCTTGTCCAGCCGGTGGACAATACCAGGGCGAGCCGGTCCGTTTAAATCCGACAGTGATTTCCCCAGATAAGCCAAGAGGGCATTGACTAAGGTGCCGGACCGATGACCGGGCGCCGGATGAACCACCATACCCTGCGGTTTATTGATCACCAGCAACCATTCATCCTCATAGCAGATGTCCAGGGGGATCGGTTCAGAAGAATAGTCTGACGACGGTGGTGGCGGCAACAAAACCTCAACTGTAAAACCGGGCTCAACTTTTAAAGAAGGCCGCAGGACTTGACCATTTCGCATCACCCGACCCTCGTCAAACCAGCGTCTTACCGCCGACCGAGTCAGCTCTTCATCGGCCAGAGACAAGGTTAAAACGGCATCCAGGCGGCCGCTGCTCAAAAGTTCTACGGTTCGCTTATCACCGTTTTGCTCTGTTTTGTTATTGGATTTATTTTTTGACATCGCTGCTCAATAATTTTTTGCTGTCAGTGAATAATAAAAATACAATAGCCAGGACCAGCCCGATCACTAAAAGCATGTCCGCCACATTGAAAATCGGAAAATAGTAGTCGCCGAAGGAGACTGAAATAAAGTCAATTACACCTTGACGAAAGGTTCGATCCAGCAGATTGCCGACCGCCCCACCTAGAATTAAGGCCAGACAAAAGCGGATCCGTCGATCTTTTAAGCGTATAATTCCGATGGCAAAAAGAATGCTGGCCAGCAAAGAGACCAGCGAGAGCAGGTGAATCCCCCAGCTATGACCGGCCAAAAAACTCCAAGCAGCTCCGGTGTTGACATGGTAGCGAAAGTCTATAAAACCGGGAATGAGCGCTTGTACAGCGCCGGCAGACAAGGTCGCTGCCGCCCACCACTTGGTCAGTTGATCAAGTGCTATGCCGCAAGCGGCTATCATAAACCAAATCATATTTCTTTCTCCTTTGGCTCTAATATGGTTGCTCGAACCGGATCCAACTGCGGTGTGGTCAGTTGCTTATAACTTGACTGCGGTGCTGCCGCTCCCGGGCAGACACCCCTGCTCAAACCTAGCCGACAGGCGACAACAGCGGCCTCTTCTTGAGTTTGTTCAGCCAGCAAAGCCGGCAAATTATGTTTACTGAGATGGCCCGGAATATTCAATAAATAAATAGCAGTTGCTGCGGCGGCAGTCAAATCGTAATCGACCATCACGCCGGATAGGGCCGTCGGGCCTTTGGCTACCTCGTAGCGAGAAGGCAAGCCATCGACCAGGCGCCGTTTGGCTATCGACGAATCCATACCGATGACACCGGCTGTGGGACCGCACATTCCCAGATCTGTAATATAGGCTGTACCCCCGGGTAGCACCCGCGCATCCGCTGTCGCCACATGGGTATGGGTGCCGACCACGGCCGCCACCCGGCCATCTAAATACTGTCCCATGACGGTCTTTTCAGCCGTGGCCTCGGCGTGCATATCCACAATGACCAGGCTGGGGCGAGGCTTGGCGGCCAGCACTTCAGCAGACCGGCTGACGGCAACTGAGTCGCCCGCGACTGCATGCGAAGCCGCAGCAACAGTCGGCGACAAAACCTGCAGCAGCTCATCGACAATCGTAAAGGGGGATTGTGGTGTCTGTAAAAAAACCTGTCCCAGCAAATTAATTAAGTAGACCGTTGCCACCGGACTTTCAAAACGCGCGTAGCCTTTTCCCGGCCAGGCCTTGGTGCCGTTAGCCGGTCGCGCCAAGCGGCTATCCTGCGGCAAGTAGGCCTTTAATTCAGGGCGTTTCCAGGTGTGGTTACCAAGGGTTAAGGCGTCTGCGCCGGCCTTGTAAAGGCGGGCTGCCACTGCCGGGGTCAAACCGTTGCCGGGGGCCGCATTTTCCGCATTGGCAAAGGCCGCATCAGCAGCCAGAGCCGTTTTGAGCAGCGGCAGGAGGCGCTCCAGGGTTTTGACGCCCGGCGTCCCTACGACATCGCCAAAATATAGGAAGCGAAATTTACTCATTAAAAACTTTTCTATCCTTTCTTTCTGCCGCTTCACAGCTTTTGCCGGCCCATTTTCAAACAGTCAGTCGCTTGCTATTATAGCCTTTATTTACTGTTTAAGCCCGTCCATTGAACCCAAAAAAGCGCCTTAAAACAAAATGTTCTAAGACGCTTTATAAGGTCTGTTTCAGCCGGCTCAACGGGCGTAGTCCGTAACTCTGGTCTCCCTGATCAAATTAATTTTAATTTGTCCGGGATAATTGAGTTCTGTTTCAATCCGTCGACCGATTTCATGGGCGATTAAAACCATCTCTTCGTCATTGACCCGCTCCGGCTCCACCATGACGCGAATCTCCCGACCGGCTTGAATAGCATAGCAATTCTCAACCCCCTTGAAGGACTTGGCAATCTCTTCCAGGCTCTCAATCCGCTTGACGTAGGTTTCAATCTGCTCCTGCCGGGCACCGGGCCTGGCAGCAGACAAGGCATCAGCAGCCGCCACCAAAACAGCGATCGGATCAACCGCCTCCACATCGCCGTGATGCGATTCAATGGCATTGATCACGACCGGGTCCTCGTTGTGCTTACGTGCAATTTCAGCACCTAATTCAATGTGAGTTCCCTCAACTTCAAAGTCGACCGCCTTGCCGATATCATGCAATAAACCGGCGCGTTTGGCTAAGTTGACATTGAGGCCCAGCTCAGCCGCCATCATGCCGGCAAACCAGGAAACTTCAATTGAATGCTTTAAGGCATTTTGCCGGTAGCTGGTCCGATAGTGCATCCGACCGAGCAGGCGCACAATCTCGTCAGATAAATTCATGACGCCGGTGTCAAAACAAGCTTTTTCACCTTCTTCACGGATCACCTGGTCGAGCTCCCGCTCCGCCTTAGCCACTGCATCTTCGATGCGAGTCGGGTGAATTCGTCCGTCTTGGATCAACTTCTCCAAAGCGATACGAGCCACCTCTCTCCTGATCGGGTTAAAGCTCGACAAGATCACTGCCTCCGGCGTATCGTCAATGATTAAGTCGACGCCTGTCGCCGTCTCCAAGGCCCGGATATTTCTACCCTCACGGCCGATAATCCGACCCTTCATATCATCATTTGGCAGGTTGACAACACTGACCGTCGCCTCCGACACGTAGTCGGCAGCATAGCGCTGAATTGTCATGGCTAAAATTTCTTGTGCCTTCAGCTCAGCGGTATTTTTGGTCTCTTCGATCGATTTCTTTAGCAAAACTGCCATATCACGTCGATAGTCATTGGCCGCTTTCTCCAGGACCACACTCTTGGCGTGCTCTGCCGAGTATCCGGAAATTCGCTCCAGCTCAGCTTGCACACTAGCTTCTTGATCGTGCAACCGGTTTTCTGCAGCAGTTAAATCCTGTTCGCGTTCGACCAGTTTTTCTTCCCGGACCTCCGCCTGCTCGATCTTCTGCTCCAGCGTTTCCTCTTTTTGCTCCAACCGCTTGCTTTCGCGCTTCAATTCGCTCTTGCGATCCCTGACATCCTGCTCCAAGGCCAATTTGGCTTTGTGCACTTCCTCCTTAGCCTGCAACAGCAAGTCTCGCTTGTGGCGTTCGCCCTCTTTGCGGGCGTTCTCTTGTAAACGAGCAGCCTCTTGTTCATTGCGCTCAGCCTCTTCCGCCAGTGCCTTTTGTTTTTTACTCAAACCGGATCGGTAGAAAACAACACAAGCAATGAGACTGATTACAGCACCGACCAACAGGCCAACTATAATTTGTGCCCAATTGATAAGCAATCACCTCCATTATTCTATTGTCAAATTGCAAAAAATATATGTGTGGACAAATTATCATCTATTAAGAACAGTTTCATTTGTTTCACGACATGCCCAATTATAACACAGCAAAGGTCCTTTTCCTAAAACAACCCGACAGTGTGTATGGAAAAACTTGACCGGGCAACCGGGGTGCTCGTTAAAATTCATAAAGACAGAGCCAACCAACCGGTGGGAGTGCCGAGAACCGGCAGCAGGCCATGGTTTACAGCCGTGTTATGATCTAAAAGGCTATCTTCTGTCTCTTATACACATCTGACGCTGCCGACGATTCGCCACCGGTGTA
>CAMXYS010000017.1 GCA_947253135.1 uncultured Clostridia bacterium | reverse complement strand
ACCGGTGGCGAATCGTCGGCAGCGTCAGATGTGTATAAGAGACAGGTCAAGTGCTCTAGCCAACTGAGCTAATGGATCGTTTGACTGGGATGGCAGGATTCGAACCTACGCATGCGGGAGTCAAAGTCCCGTGCCTTACCGCTTGGCTACACCCCAATATTTAATTGATGTGCAAAAAAAGTGGGGTGGAATATGGGAATCGAACCCACGACCTCCAGAGCCACAATCTGGCACTCTAACCAACTGAGCTAATTCCACCGTCATTGTTAAACCGCTTTTTTTAGCACATTAGATTATACGGACCGACCCTCTAAAAGTCAAACCCGATTTCTATAAAGCATTGTATCCGGATCTAACCATATGAATTTCGCTGAAAAGCACAATGTGCCGGGCTTTAGCTTAGACTTGGCAATCAAGTTCGCCGAAGCATTTCAGGGGGCGGTAGACCGACTGGACCCCGCTGAGTAAGAAGCTCAGGCAAGACAGCAAAAAAGCAAACATTAAAAGGCCCCGCCACAACAAGCGTTGAGGTGAGGCCTTTGTTAACTGACTAAAAAAGCAACCCGGCGGCTCTTATTTTTGTCGCAGCTGCAGCCGCTTCAAGATCACCAAGTCAAAAGCACTGATCACGGCAACAATTCCGACCGCTACGAAGGCTTGATGCCAGTAGGATCCCTGGAGCCAGACCAGCAACTCTTTACCTCTCTGGGCCAGCCAGCGTATGAGAGCCGGGGTATCCGCTATTTCCCCATTCACATTACCGGTAAGAATGAGCCAGAAAACGGCCAGTATTATTTGTCCCAAGACAATTACAGCCGCCCAAAAGACAAAGGTCTTCCAGCCACCGAGGTGATAGTTGATCAAGCTGAGCAAAAGCCCTAGAGTTGAAACGATCAGGCCGGTCAGCAGAGCGATCCCAAAGTTGCGCCAGTGCCAAGCTCCTTCTGAAATAAGTGGAAAGGCCACAAAACCGTTCGTGTTAATCCCTACCAACCGAAACAAGGGCTCCATCACACTTCCCAAGAACAAAGTCGCCGGTACGATGGCCACGCCGGCCAATGCATGTGCCAGGTACAAACCCCTGCTGCGCACAGAGCCGGCGACAGAATTCTGAAAAATAAATTTTGCGTGGCGCTTAAAATTGACAATAATACAAATAAAAAGTACGAGATAAAGAATCGTGTCAACCCCGTTAACAAGTGATTGACCGTCTGAACTAGTGATAGCTGTAACACCATGCAGGAGCAATAGGATCCCCATAAAGGTTCCCAGGGCAACCCCCACCGATCGCCCTAACTCTTTTTCAACAAATTTGACAACAGCCAGATCTCTTTTCATTTCAACTTTCTCCCTCATCCTGCTATTTCACTAACGCTGTGATCCGGCCGCGATAAGGCGACAAATAACTCTTGCAAATTTACCGCCGTCTGACTCACGGACGGGTCAACCGGCACCACAAAGCCGGTCTTCGGTCGTTCAATAATAACCTCAGACATAGCGCCCACATCTCTCCTGGCAACCGGCTCAGCCAAAATTGACTGTTGCAACCAGTCATTGAGTGTCCCGGCCGGGCCGCTCAACTTGACAAAACGAGCCAACAGTTGGTTTTTATCCTCCTCTAAAATCAACCTGCCGTGGTCGATAAAGATGACATCCTGGACCAAAGGCGACAACTCTGTAATGAGATGTGAGGAAAGCAAAATACAGTTTCCCTTTTGGGCAAAGACAGTGAGGACATTTTCATAAAACATTTCCCGGTTCACTGCATCATGCCCTAGGGTCGGCTCATCTAAAAGCATGAAGTCAGCCCCGCTCCTTAAACAAATAATCGTTTTGACAATCGAGGCGCTACCGGTAGACAGTTTGTCAAAGCGACGGTCGGGATCCAGATCATAGCTGGCCAAGTCTGCCAAGGCTGCTTCCATTTCGAAATGGGGATAAAATAATTTGACCTCCTTAAAAACTCGACCTATTTTCACCCGTGGAAAAAGATTATCCGGACCGACATGGTATATTTTTTGCAAGACCCGGTCGACCGAAGGCTTTTCACCCGCGATGGTGTAGTCACCCGAAGTCGGCCGGATTCTGCCACTTAGAATATTTAAAAGCGTTGATTTACCGGCGCCGTTACGCCCTAGGAGCCCATAGATCTTACCCTCCTCCAGGCGGACGCTGACCTCGTCGAGCGCCTTTAATTTACCAAATCGTTTCGATAAATTATGTATTTCAATTGCCTTCATGTTGTCTCTCCTTGATCCATAAAACGACTTGCTCAGCCGAAATATCCAATCGCTCTGCCTCCGTCAACAGAGGCTCCAGGTAATCTTCTTGAAATCGTTTCGCTCTTTTTTGCTTAATGTGGGCCACAGCCCCTGCTTTTACAAACACACCGATCCCCCTCTGCTTATACAGAATGCCTTCATCCACCAGACAATTAATCCCCTTTAAAGCGGTAGCCGGGTTAATGCGGTAGCCGACCGCCAGCTCTGTCGTCGAAGGAACCTGGTCGCCTTCCCGGTAGGCCCCCGCCAGGATTGCATTTTCCAAGCCTTCGCTGATTTGTATAAAAAGAGGGGTGGATTTGTTTTCGTCTAATTCCATCTTTTCTTCCTCTCCCGAGGGCAACTGAACCGACCTGTATACCGACCGGCTCAAAATGACCTCTAGCCTCTAGAGGCTAGCCCTTTTGCTAGCTAGTTGGTTAGTTGGTCTAGTAACTAACCAACTAGCAAAAGATTACACTGTCGTTTAAGCCTTGTCAACACCCTTTCGCTATAATGAAGCAGATGATCGACTTAGGTCCTGCCGGGACACACTTTCACACCGCAGGACACATTTTCATACCGCCACAAAAAAGGGGGGCAGCCCTTTCGGCAGGACCGACCGGCAACAGGAGATACTATGAACAAGCAAAAAGAAGAAAATTCAGATCAAGTAACCCGTATATACGACCTCATCGTCATCGGCAGTGGGGCCGGAAATATTGTGGTTGACGCGGCCTTGGCAGCCGGCCAAAAAGTGGCCCTCATCGAAAAAACAGCCTGGGGCGGCACCTGCCTCAATCACGGTTGCATCCCCACTAAAATGTTAGTCGGCCCGGCCGACCGCATCCGCGAAGCCCAAAATAACAGCCGTCTGGGCCTGGTTGGGGACCCGCCACAGGCAGACTGGTCTGTTATTCGGTCGCGCTGTATCCAGGCTGTTGAACGCGGGCGCAAAGGGACGGTTGATTATTACCATGAGCAGCCGAACTGTGACTTAATCCTGGGCCGGGCCAGCTTTAGCGGACCGCACACACTGTTTGTTCAGGCGACCGTTGCCGACCTCCCCACCGGTGAAGTCGGCAAGGTAATCCTGCCCCCCGCTGAGGGACTGACAGTAACAGCTCCCAAAATTGTGCTGGCCTGTGGCGGCCGGACCCGTATCCCTGATTTGCCCGGCTTGGACCAAATCCCCTACTTCACCTCCGACCGCTTTTTCGACCAAGAGATGCCCGCAGATTTCCCGCGCTCAGTCGCTCTGATCGGAGGGGCTGACATAGGCTGTGAATTCGCCCATATTTTTTCCAGCTTTGGAGCAGATGTGACCTTGGTCCAGCGCAATGTTCGTCTCGTGCCGAAACAAGATGAAGCCGTCAGCCAAACCCTCTTAGACCATTTCGAGGCAGTTGGCATCAAGGTGCTCCTACGGCAAAACACACAGAAAGTTGAACCGACCGAAGACGGGCGAATTAAGCTCTTCAGCCGGGACAAGGAGACCGGCGAGCAACATGTGACCACCGCAGATATGCTCTTTATTTCTGCCGGTATTGAAGCAGTAACCGGAGATTTGAACCTAGCTGCTGCTGATGTTCAAACCGACAAAAGAGGCTGGATTCAAACAGATAAATATTTGCGGACCTCCGCCCCCGGCATCTATGCTCTGGGCGATATCAACGGCCGCCAGCAACTCCGCCACAAGGCTAACTATGAGGCTGAAATTCTAGCCTATAACCTCTTTCAGAAAAAAGCGGATCAAGGCCCTCGCCAAGCCCGCTATGACTGTGTCCCTTCTGCGACCTTCACCTACCCCCAAATAGGCCGGGTCGGTTTAACTGAAAAGGAGGCCAGGGAGCAAGGCCTAAAGGTACAGGTTGCCATCCACCATTACAGTGAGATTGCCAAGGGCTGGTCCCTAGGCATTGATCCGGGCGACGAGGACAAGGGTTTTGCCAAATTGATTGTGGAAAGTGAGAGTCAAAAGATTCTAGGACTGCATGTCGTAGGGCCGGAAGCTTCTATTTTGGTGCAGGGTGTGGCTTGGCTCATGCATGCCGGCGAACAGCCCGGCGGAACAGATTTTATTGACCCCCGCACCGTGGCTGCGCTTACCCGACCAATGACCATCCACCCCACCCTGTCGGAGTTGGTCGGCTGGGCACCACAACACCTAAAATAAAACAAAGGCTGTCTCAAGGCACCTTTCCAACGGTGCGAAAAAGACAGCCTTTTAATTTTTAGTTTACGACCGGACGGTTATATTATAATTTTTTGCCCGGTGACCGGGAAGCGGGCGCCGCTGTGGTCAGGCTGTCCTTAATTTCGCGGGCCACCTCCTCCGGTTTTTTTTCATCGGTTCGGATCACCAGGTCAGCCGCCTCTCTGTAGGCCGCCTCCCGCTCCTGCAGCATTGCCAAAACAGCCCGCTCGGACCGTCGTCCTCGCAAAAGTGGCCGATCTGACCCTGCCGTCCGCTCCAAAATAGCTGCCGGCTCAGCTGTCAGGCAGACCACCTGACCCTTGGCCTTCATCAAAGCCCTATTGTCTGCCGCCACCGCCATGCCGCCACCACAAGACACAACCCCCGGCCTGTCACCGGCGAGCGCCCGCAGCCAGTTTGTTTCTAATTGACGGAAATAAGCTTCTCCTGATTCTGCAAAAATGTCCGGAATGGGGCGGCCGTCTTGCTCTGCAATTAAGCGGTCTGCCTCGAAGACCGGTATGCCTCCGAGTTGTTTTGCCAAGTGGCAGGCCACTGTACTTTTTCCTGTCCCCATAAAGCCGACTAAGAAAATTAACTTACCTGCCACCCTAAAACCTCATGCCCATCTTTTAAAAATTTCTGCCACGGTCCGCAGTTACAAAAAACCGGCCTGTAATTCCTCACAGACCGGCCATAACTGGATCCGAAGAGACTTGAACTCTCGACCTCTGCAATGCGAATGCAGCGCTCTCCCAGCTGAGCTACGAACCCGGAACGGCTCTATTATACACCCCTGAACAGCTGTGTCCAAGCCCCGGCGTTCGATTAATACTGCCCGGAAACCGGTTAACCCGGTAACCATTATCTTGGCTTTTGCCGAAGGCGACCGGCCGCAAAAGTCAGGAATTTGTCTAAGGCAATCCCAACCACAATACCGATGGCTAAATTTGAGGTGATAGCTGTTACGGCAGTCGTCACCACCATAGTGATGCTCTCTGTCACCGGTCCCCCTTTAATTTTGCGGACGCTCTGCCAATTGAAAGTCTCAAAGGCCACTATAATCATAATGCCAATCAGGGCTGCTGTGGGAATGTGGTTCAAAACGACATCCTTTAAGGCCACAATCATCAGCAGCAACACCAGCCCGGCAGTCAAAGTCGAAAAACGCTTGCGACCTCCGGATTTTACGTTCATAACGGCCTGGCCGATCATAGCACAGCCGGCCTGACAACCAAAGACGCCGCTAACTAAATTGGCCAGCCCCTGACCCTTAACCTCTCTGGGTTGGTCCCCCTGACTGTCGGTCAGGTCATCAATAAGGGGCAGGGTCACCAGGGTCTCCGCCAGGCCCACTACTGAAAGGGCCACAGCCACCGGAGCAATAATATAGAAAGTTGTCCAATTAAAAGGGACAGCCGGTAACTGGGGCAGGGGCAGGCTGCCACTCATATCGCCCAGGTGTCCGACTGTTTTTAAGTCAAGCCCCGACAAGGCCGACAGCAAGGTGCCGATCACAATGCAAATCAAAGCCGGCGGCACACTTTTAATCAGCCGCGGCAAGACCACCATTAAAAAGACTGTGCCGGCCACAATGGCCAGCTCAAGGACCGGCAGACCGGGTAGCTGGCCGGCTTGGGACATAAAGATAATAATCGCCAATCCATTGACAAAACCGGCCAAAACACAAGGTGAGACAAAGCGCATCAACTTGTGGACACCGGCAAAACCTAACAGAATTTGAATGACTCCGGTTAAGAGCGTAGCCGCTACCATATAGGGGATGCCGTGATCTTTTATAAGGGGGGCCATCACCACCGCCATAGAACCGGCCGCCGCCGTCACCATGGCCGGCCGACCGCCGGCAAAAGAAGTTACTAACAAGCTGATCACTGAAGCAAACAGGGCCAACATGGGGTGAATACCGGCTATAATGGCAAAGCCGATCACTTCCGGGATCAAGGTCACAGAAGTAACGAGCCCGCCGAAAATATCTTTTTTGACATTCCCCAACCACTGCTGCTGAACACGTTCTTTAAACATGACTACTCCTTTTAACTTAAAGTAAACATCAGGCCGCTAGGGCGGGCCCAACCGCGCCACTATGCCGGCGCAAAACAAGACTTTTACGAAACAACATTGATCGGTTTTCCCAGTGCATAACAGCGAACATTTTCAACTACAATGTCCAGTAAGCGCGAGCGCGTCTCTTGTGGTGCCCAGGCAATATGAGGGGTCATGATGCAGCGCGGGGCTGTCAGCAAAGGATTGTCCCGGCGGATCGGCTCAACACTGACCACATCAGTGGCATAATAGTAGACCTTGTCTTCAGCCAAAGCCCGGGCCATAGCGTTTTCATCAACGATCGGCCCCCTGGCCGTGTTAATCATAATGACACCGGGTTTGACCTGAGCCAACCGATCAGCATCTATAAAACCCTCTGTTGCGGCGGTCAGGGGGAGATGAAGGCTCAAGACATCCGCCTCTTTCAGGAGGCGGTCCAGATCAGTCTGGTCTGCCAAATCCGCCGGCACATTCTTTTTAGTCCTGGAAAAGGCCAGGACCTTCATTCCCATGGCCCGGGCAATGCCTGCCACTGCTTGGCCGATAGCACCAAAACCGATAATGCCCATCGTTTTGCCCGATAGTTCGAGCAGCGGTTTCTCCCAAAAACAAAAGTCTTGACTGGCAGCCCAGCGGCCGGCCTGCACGGCTTGATTATGGTGTCCCACCTGGTTGCAGACTTCCAAGAGCAAGGCAAAGACAAATTGTGCCACCGCCCGGGTGCTGTAGGCCGGCACATTGGTCACCGTAATCCCGCGCTCGGCAGCAGCCTGAAGGTCAACGGTGTTCGTCCCTGTGGCCAGGACACCAATATATTTTAAATTAGGACAGGCCGCCATCAACTCAGCTGTCATTAAAATTTTACTGGTCAAAACAGCATCTGCCGACCCGATTCGGCTGACGGCTTCTTCCTGCAAAGTGCGGTCATAGACCGTCAACTTTGCAAAGGTCTCTAGCGGTTTCCAGGAAAGATCTCCCGGATTGATGGTGTAACCATCCAAGATGACAATTTCTTTCATGCGCTTTTTCCCCCAACGCTTATGTTCAACCCGGTTGGCTGACCGGATACTCATCCGCCACAACCACCTGCTTTAGTGCTTCCCGAATGGAAAGGCAGGATGATACACTCACTGTCGTTTTGCATATACGACCTCTATCTTGCCATAAATCAAGAAGTCTTGTGTATGTTAAAATTTCAACGTGCCGATGAACTATAAAGCCGCAAGGCCGGCCGCCCCATAACTGGAAAAGAGGTCTAATATAATATGAAGGTGATTCCGCAGATTGGACGCACAAACGACCTGTTAGCAATCGGCGAACTATTGATTGACTTTGCCCCGGCCGGCCTAAATGACTGCGGCTACCCCATTATCAGCGCCTACCCCGGCGGTGCTCCCGCTAATTTTTTAGTGGCCGCCGGTCGCCTGGGACTAAAGGCCGCCTTTGCCGGCGCCGTGGGCAATGACCGGTTCGGTCGCCTGCTCGCCAAAACCTTGTCCGACTACGACATCGATATACAAAATCTGCAAGTGACGGATCAGGCCTTTACCACCATGGCTATGGTCACCTTAGATGAGACCGGTGACCGGGAGTTCAGTTTTGTTAAAAAACCCGGGGCTGATGAGTTTTTTGAGCTCACCCCGCAGGTCAAGGAGCAAATTAAAAACAGCCGACTTTTACATTTCGGCTCCTTTTCGTTGGCCTCCGCCACAGGTAGCGAGGCCGTCACTACAGCCTTAAAACTGGCCCGGACAGCCGGCACCTGGATTAATTTTGATCCCAATTACCGGGCGCCGATTTGGTCGGACGAAGATAGGGCCCGACAAGCTATTTTAACCGGCTTAGATTTTGCCGACAGCCTGAAAATCGGTCTGGATGAACTCATTTTCATCTATCCGGGTAGCGGACCGGCTCAAGCGGACGAACTCAACCCTGACCACCCCCTGGTCAAGCAATTGTTTGCTGACAGGCCATTACAGCTAGCTATGATTACCCTGGGTGTAGAGGGCGCACTTTTAATCGCCCGCAACGGTGAGACCGGAGACTTTGCCCGGGGTTTTGCCCCCGGTACTCCTTCCCCTAAAACCGTCGATACAACCGGTGCCGGGGATATTTTTGGCGGCACTGCAATAGGCATCATCCTCCAACTCGCAAAGAAAACAACCTCTGCTTTTACTCCCGGTCTTTTAACCGGAGAGGAATTAACTGCAATCGGCCGACAAGCTAATTTAACGGCCTCCCTGTCCACTGAACGGCATGGCGGTATTACTTCGGTGCCGGACCCGAAAGAGGTTGAAGCTGCTATGCAGGCAGCCGGCTGTTAGTTTTTTACCTATTCCTTACTTAAAAGCAGGGGAGCCAGCCGGTCTGTTAAGAAGGCGCCCAGCGGTGCGGTCAGCAAAATGGCAATGACAGAAACAGCCAGAATACTGTGTCCGGCCGCAAGTCCCATGGCCAAGGGCAGGCCGCCAATAGCCGCTTGAACAGTCGCCTTGGGTAAATAGGCCAACATAGCAAAAAGAATTTCACGCCGATTTAAAGCTGTTTGCAGTAAGGCCAAGCGCACACCGACCAGGCGAAATAACAAGCCGCCCACCAGCAAGACTAAAGCCGGAAAACCGACATGTTGTATGTCTTTAATGGCTACTGAAGCCCCCACCAGGACAAACAAAAACATCTCCGCCGGCATCCAGAGCCGGTCAAAGCAGCCGGCCAAGCGGTCAGCCTGTTCCAGCGAGCGACCGGCCAAGACCATCCCCATGGTGATAACCGCTATAAGCGAAGCAAAAGGCGGCATCCACGAAGCCTGTTCCAGACTATAAAGCAAGCAGCCGATGCTTAAAAGCAGCAGAGCCTGGTCCAAGGTTGGCAACTTGTGACTTGCGGCGGTTTTAAAAAAATAAGCTAGAGCAAGTCCGACCAGGAAGCCTGCCAGGACACCCAAGCCCAGGGAAAGAGGGATGGCCCCCAGCGCTGACCAGGAAAAACGACCGCCTTTTGCCATATCTAAAAAACCTGTAAATAAGACCAACACATAGACATCATCCGCAGACGAACCGGCCAAAATCATTTGCGGTATCCCTTTTTTGACACCGTAGCCTTGGTCCATGAGCCGCACCATCCGCGGCACGACCACCGCCGGCGACACAGCCGCTAAAACTGCCCCTAAAACCAGTGCCTCAGCCGAAGCAAAACCCAATAGCGGAGGTGCCAACAGCCAGATGCCGACAATTTCGCAAGTGGCCGGCAAAAAACACATCAGCAAGGCGGGGCGTCCCACTTTTTTGAGGTCTGTAAAATCCAGTTTTAGGCCTGCCCGGATCAGGATAACCAGCAGCGCTAACAGGCGAATTTCCCCACTGATTTGCAAAATAGCAGGTGACAAAAGATTTAAGACAGAGGGACCCAGCAAGATGCCCGCCCCCAACATGCCCACTAAGCCCGGCAACCGAAGCAGGCGACAAAGTTGACCGACCAGTAAACCGGACAAGAGAACTAAGGCGATATCCATTAACATAAAGCTTTCCTTTCCGGCAGGCTTTCGTCGGCTAATTTAGCATAAAAAAGCTGACGACCCTGCAATGAATGTTCCTTGCAGAAGTCATCAGCCTGAACAGGCGGTTTAGCGGTTGTCAGATCAGTTGCAAAACCTCTCCCCTCACTCCGGGTTAAACGGAAGAGGGAGGCGGCGAAACTGTCTTAATAAACCGTCTCGGGAGCACTTCATTCCCGTGTATCTGTATTCAGGGTAAACTTGTGCGGAGCAAATGGCAAGACTCGCGCCAGGTAGCGAAAAGCCGGCGCCACTAATGGTGACACCGGCTTGTCAGTTCGTTCAGCGAGGTACTGCTTCTCTTCCAACGGATGTTTTAATTGGCAAAGCGCTCGTCATCAGTCATGCAAATGATTTTTACGCCCTCTGACGATAACGGTGATAACACCGGCAGCTAACAGACAAACGACACCTGCAATTGCTATATTGCGTTCACCGGTTCTGGCCAGCTGTGCCCCCTTCGATTGGTCCGTAGGCTTAGTCGCCTGCTGTCCCGGCTGCTGTCCGGACTTGCTTCCGGAAGGCTGTGCCGCGGTTGTGGTTGTTGCCCCCGGGGTCACGGCTGTAGCACTTGTTGCCGTCGTACTCGGAACTGAAGCTGTGGTAGTTGTTGCCGTCTCAGAACCGGGAGTCGAGCTTGCTGCCTTCACCGTAAAGATATGCATTACATCACCTGCAGCAAACTGACCGCCTGCTTTAAAGCGAGCCAGTAAACTATGTGAACCGGCAGGCAGGCTATTTAAGTAAGCCGGCTTTAAAGTAATCACTGTGCTGCCGGACTCAGCTGTATATTGATCCGAGGTTAACTGCTTGCCGTCAACTGAGACTTCAACCAAGTTAGCTAAATCAGAATTGACCTTCATCACAAATGTTTGGCCCGGACCGTTCAGCGTCCATTCCGCCGGAGTTACAACCGACAGATCTTTTGCCGGCACGATCAAATCTGTTCCGCCGGCTGCCCGAGTGCCACGGCGGATGACCTTGTCAACAGCAGGCTTAGCAGTTGCTACCAGCACCTCGCTGGAGGCTTCGCCGGTCGGTCTGCCATTTAAGGTGCGAATAAATTCAGTTTTCACCCGCTCGCCGTCGACACCTTCGGTTTGAACTTGCTCTACACCCCGGTCCAGGTCAGGGGCATCCACATAAGTCGTTGCAAAGGCAATCTTTTCAACAGTGCTCTTGGCCGGCTCCCAGCTAATAATCGACTCCTTAGTCGTATCCAATTTCAGCAAAGCACCCGGTTTTTTCTCCTGGTACTCAATATGCAAAAGCACCTCTGTTTGGACATCCCCCGGCAAGTTAAAGCTAAAGTCTGTACTCTTGTCTTTATTTTGTTTCCAAGTCTCTCCATTGCCCCCGGTCTTAGTCTCTGTGCCCAGGGCTGTCGTGGGAACCTCTTGTCCGTCCACCACCAAGTAGACCCGTTTAACAGACGGTGCAAAGGGGCTCAGCGGTTTGAAGTGAAGCTTATAAGTGGTTTGACCGGCCTCCGTTTTAACTTGTACAGAGGGCTCAAAGTAGGGGCTGACATACATGTCGACTTCCTGCTTGTCCGGGACAACCAAACGTGCCGGATAGCTTTTACTGCCGTCTGTTGCCGGTACATTAGCCTTTTCTTCAAACTGTTTTTTGTTGGCCTGATAAGTTGCCAGAGAACCTACCCGCACTTCTTTATTGACCGCCTCTTTGAGCACTTCCGCATCCGTGCCCAGCAACTCACCGGTACTGACACCATTGATGGCCTTATAGGTCCGGTTGACACGCTTCAATCCATCCTTACCGGCCTGGTCTACAACTACTGCATCAGCAGACAAGCTCGCATCCTCTGTCATCACCACAGTGTAAGGAATGATCTCATAACGAGTATCAACCATCGTGCCTTCCATCTCACCTGCTGTAGATAGGAGGAGGGTTGCCTTCTGAACAGCGGCTCCATCGCCCAAGACCTTTTGCATGGGGACGATCCAGAGGGCAATGGAGATTTTGTCCTTTAAGCCGCCGGCCACCTCAAAGCGGAAGGTGTTATCCTTACCCACTGTTTTAACCAGTTTTGCCTCTTTGGCTACATCGCCATCCCAAAACCACAGGCGCGCTGCGCTGATATCGGACTTGCCGGAATTGTACTCTGCATCCTTGTATTCTTTAAAAGTGACTTCATAGCGGGTCTTGCCGTCCAACTCCTGGTAGCGGACAGTGTGGTCCATAGTCGAATTGGCCATGGAGGGAGCACCCGGCTCGGTAAAGCGTTCCACCATTCCTTGAGCAGTCTTCGGATTGACTAACTCCGGCACATCGACCGGTGGAGCAGCGTCCGGCAAATTGGGAATCTGGTCTTCTTCTCTGACTTCCGGCTTTTGTCCTTCAGGATAAATTCTGAGCTTAGCCGGTTGTTCACCGGAGCCTCTTTGGCCCGTGCCATTGAGTGAATCCATAGCATCAACCCAGACTACAACACTGATCGGGGTCTTGTCTGTTGCTTTGACTACATCAGGTGAAACGTCAAAGGTAAACTTTTGAAAATACTCTTTTTGCTTTTCGCCGAATTTGGCTGCATCTGAGCCGACGGCAGCAGTGCGATTTGATTTGTCATTGTACTTATACTGACCATCAAGAATAAATAAGTCTGTCACGCCACCAAACATGGACATAAAAGTGATGGGTTTAACAGATAATTCCATTTTGGCCCGGCCGCCTGTGACGGTAATCTTGGCCGGCGAAAGAATGGCCTGGTTACCCATGGAGGGGCGGTCCTCGTAGTAGTTCCACAAGTCGACATGGCGTTCATATACGCCATCGGGAACCACACTGGGATCAGTTTGCCCACCCGTTCCGGGCTGTTCGCCGGTCCCCGGGGCTTCTCCTGTGCCGGGCTGTGTACCGGTTCCCGGATCTTCACCTGCACCCGGTTCTTCCACCAGTTCAGCCAACTTTAAGAAAACATTGCGGTAGGCGTAGTCCGGGTTGTCGCGAGAAGGCCACCAGTGCAATTTAAGCGGCACTTCCTGCTGTGGCTTGCCGGCAATGGCAAAGCGGAAGTGGAACATGTTATCAGCCATGTAAGGTGTTTTTTCGGCTTTGACTTCTGTCCCGCCAACCGTCACCCACACGTCATTGACTGAGATGATATCCTCACCTGCGCCCGTCCTGTGGGTGCCAAAGCCAATTTCGTAGACAGTTTGGTCTGTGTCGGCAAAGTACTGGTAGAGGGCCGTCTTGTCAAAAGGATGATTGGAAACATAGTCCTCCCGGTCCTCATCAGTCTCTGTCGGGTCATAATTGTCCGGCTCCTTGTAGTTACCTTTTAGCAGCATGGCATCTACTTCATGTGACTTAGCCTCGTCAAAAGGCGGCAGATCACCCACCGTTGAGCTTGCTGCGGACAAGGGCAACAGGGTCACCAACAGGGCCAGCGTTAATAAAGCAGATAGTAGCTTTTTACGCATTTGTCTTTCCTTCTTTCTAGTTGTATACTTTGTTGCTTTTTCTGTGCTGATTCTTGCCATTCCAGGTCGCCTTATAGTCACTCCATAAGTGCTCCTTGTACGGTCTTATGTTTAGCCTTGGCTTATCTTTATAAGCTAAGGCTAACTCAGGCGTAAGTGTATCACATTTTTCGTCTCTTTTAAAAGATATTTTGGGGGACTGATATTTGAACTGCCCTATGCCACCCAAATTCCAGTCTTTCCATGAGGAAAATGGAGTCAGCTCAGAGCATACCCAGCAACTTTAGGGCCCGGAGAAATTCATCAGCTGTTTGAAGTGAAAGGGCATAAACCGCTTGATCGACTTGCAAAAGTAAACCACTTGGGCTTTTTTCAACTGCTACAATCCGGTCCAGTGGCTCGACAATGCTTTGGTCCGTGGACGTATAGACGATCCGTTGGGTAGTCAGACAAAGCTTTCCGGGATAATAGGTATTTTGTCTTTGCCGAACGGCCTTGCTCTCACCGGAAGTGCCACCAACCATGACATTTTGACTCACTTTAAAACCGATGCCGCCGGTTGAGTGCTTATAGCCAGTAGTCACAATTTGAGTGTGCGTCGTGTAGGCCTTGTCGTAATAAACACACCGCTCGCCGCTGAGCAGACGCAAACCGGTCTCCCTGATATCAGGCAGCCGGCCGGAGCGAAGTTCTGCCATAAAGGGCTCGTGCTTTAAAGTTCCGATTTTGCCGGCAAAGCCGCCGGAAAATTCACTGCCTCGGCCGACCGCCGCCCGGTAGATGTCATAAAGCCAACCGAAGCCAAGACCGCCGGCTGTAAAAAGGTACAGCAAGCCACGCTTGAGATTTTTAGATAGAAAGTAATGAACACCTAAATAGCCCACAAAGCTGACGATAATGATTTGCCATGTTTTACTTAGCTTGTCCATAAGCTTTATTTTTCGCCTTTTCGTCTCGCCGGTTGGCGTGTCGTGACCCTTGTTTAACGAATCGCCGTCTGCCGACCACCTATAAAATTCTGAACCTGACTGTCATTTTACCAAAATATAAGGGGCAGCTGAGAGCAAGAGCAACTCAACCCGGGGACAACAAGCCTAGTCTAAAGGATCTTGCTCCGGCTTGACCTCGGGAAAAGCGACTTGGCCAGCAGCTGTCAAATTAGTAAAACTGGGACTGTCTTTTGCATCAAGTAGCATAGAGGTTTTATTGGCCAAAATCTGTTTTAGCTGGTTGTTTTTTTCAGATATTGGTAAAAAATCAACCGCCTTGTATCTTTTATCCATAACGGCAGAATAAATTTCTTTAAACTCTTTAACATTATCTTTCTCAACCCAAAAAGCTTCTTCCCTACCGTCAACAGATTGTTTAAATAGCGTGCATGCTCCACTCCTGATGTATGTAGCAAACACGTCATTTCCAGCAATAACTGCAGAGTAATTATGTTCTGGTTTATACGCACAATATAATTTTACAGGTATAACAGGCTTGTTTTCATCTTCTAATAAGCCACTTAGCGCAGAAAAGCTATCAAAGTCGTAGCTCGAAAGTGACAAGAAATTAGAATCGAATTTACCTGAAATTGTTCTTTCAGTATTGCTATACAGCAAAAGATCACTGCCATTACTCAACACTGTACCTTTATTGCCGACTGAGCAAGCTCCCGCCTCAATCAACCGGCCATTCTCAATTGCATATGTGAGAAGATAACCATCAGGATAAGGTCCATGGTGATCATCAACATTAAAAGGAATTTTAATAAATAATCTAGGTGCCTCGTTTCCAAGATGATTAATCTTTGCAACCGACCACTCCAGTTCATTTACTATGACTCCGTGTAGGTGACGGTCCGGTTGACCAGAAAATGAAGGCCCAGGGCAAGGCCGGAAAGCACAAGGCCGATCAAAACAAGCCTTTTAGCCAACCGATATCTGCGCCAAGATTTTTCGTAGCTATTTTGGGCGGCAAGGGCCTCACGGTAGGCACTGACCAAAGGGCGATTTTCTGTCGGATTTATCTGCGCTTCATCCGTCAGGTGATTAAAATAAGATTGCGCCCGGTCAAAAAAAGCATCCTTCAAATGGTCCTCATAGTCAGGTATGGGTTCAAGTGTGTGCTCATTATCCCTCATTTATCGGTCCTCCCTGCTTTCATAAACATCTTTGGGCTCCACCTGTTTTAATCTGGAGCGGCCACGCAGGTAAGAGCTGACCAAGCCCAAGGGGCCTAGGAAAATAGCGAATATAAATAAGAGGGGAATCTGCACAACGGCAACAATTGCCCAAAAGAGAAAGGTACCGACTATGGTGAAGCCGCCCAAAAAGAAGTTCACGACCGAGCGAAACCACATGCAGGCCAATGGATAAAGCAGAAAGCTAATCAGTAAATAAAGGCCGAAAAAAGTGCCGGTCAAAGGATTTTGGAAATATTCGGCAAATAAGTAATTGCCTGTTTTAGCCCCGATAAGAAGGACCAGAATAACTGCTCCCAGTAAAATTGCATAGTCTCTCAAAACTTCTCTTATGTTGAGACCGGCCAGTACTCTTGTTTTGACGTGATGAATAAATTTCATATTAACCCCCAATATCATTGATTTGCGCGGTCAAGCGCGGTTCTTAGTAATTGCTTCTCCGGATGACAAATGCCCTCTCACTTCGTTGTTTTTGTCCTCCTTTCCCTTTGGTCTACTGCTTAGACGATTGAGGCTTGCAAAAGGTTCATTTTTTTTGAAAAAATTTTTAAATTGTCTGTGTGGCTGGAAAATTTTGAAAAAAGGGGGCTTTTATCGTAAAAAGAGGGACTTTTGCCCACAAAAAAGAGACCGCCTCACCGGGAGACAGTCTCTCTTGTCTTGGTGCCGCTTGGCTTGGCTCAATTAAGCCGGCTCAAGCGACAGCTCATTTATTAGTCTTGGCGCCGTTTTTTCAGGGCAAAAGCACCAACTGCCAAGACAGTCAAACCGCATACAAGGTAGACGGATGTCATCGCTTGACCGGTTCTGGCCAAGCCGGGCTTACCCGGTTTGTTGGCCTCAGGTGCCTTGGGCCCCGGTTTAGTGGCAGACGGCCCCTGTGACGTTGGGCCACCGGGCTTGGTCGTCGCGGTCGGCTGACCGGTGCCGGCCTTTGTAGCAGTCGTTGTCGCGGTCGGCTGACCGGTGCCGGCCGTTGTGGCAGTCGTCGTCGTGGTCGGCTGACTTGTACCGGCCGTCGTGGCAGTCGTCGTCGTGGTCGGCTGACCGGTGCCGGCCGTTGTGGCAGTCGTTGTCGTGGTCGGCTGACTTGTACCGGCCGTTGTGGCAGTCGTCGTCGTGGTCGTAGTACCGGGAGCCGGAGCCGTTTTTTGTACCAAGCTCTTAATGGCCCGATCCAGACCACTTACTTCTGCTGCCACCTGGTCTGCTGTTACGTCGGCAGCTTGGTTAACCGCCTCAGCCTTGACCAAAGCAGTCTGTAAGGCCTGCCAGCTGGCCTCAGTATAATCTGCCTCTACCAAAGCCTTAGCCTCATTAATTTTGGCAACTAAGGCAGACTTGTCAACCGGCTCGGGCAAGACCGTAAAGGCATGCTCGACTTCACCGGCGGCGAAGTCTCCGCCTTCTTTATAGGTCATTGTTAAGGTATATGGCCCCGGTGCCAAGCTATTTAAATAAACCGGCTGCAAAGTGATAACGGTACTACCACTTGCCGCTGTGTATGCAGCCGCTGCCAAAATTTGTCCATTAACTTTTACTGAGACCAAGTTTGCCAAGTCGGAATTGACCTTCAAGACAAAATTTTGTCCCGGGACATTGAGGGTCCATTTCGTAGGTGCATGGTCAACCGAAACCAAGGTCGGCTGGATCAGCGTCGATTTTTCCTTCAAGGCGGTTATCGCCTGCTCCAAAGCTGCCACTGCCTGAGCGACCTCATCGGCGGTGGCAGCGGCATCCTGCTTGACTCCCTCCGCCTTGGCAACAGCTTGCTGCAAGACCTGCCAGCTGGCTTCCGTATAATCGGCCTCTGCCAAGGCCTTGGCCTCTGTCAGCTTGGCCTCCAACTTAGATTTATCCACTAACTTCTGCAGGCCTGCCAATGCTTCT
>CAMXYS010000016.1 GCA_947253135.1 uncultured Clostridia bacterium | reverse complement strand
CCAGGCCCGGATCCGGAAAAAAGACAAGCACCGGTTAACCCTGATCAGGAGCCTGTCCTTCAGGTTAAAGACATTAAAATCGCACCGGAAGGTAATCAGCGTTTCGAGATTAAGGTTAAAAACAGCAAGCTTGTTGATATAGCTGTTACCAAGGTCTGGCAGGATGGTAACAATCAAGATGGTAAGCGGCCGGACGCTGTAACTGTTAAGCTTTTGGCTGACGGCGTCGATACCGGTAAAACTCTGGTTTTATCCGCTGCTAATCAATGGAAAGGTGCTTTTGAGGACCTCAAGGCCTATAAAAACGGCCAAAAAATTGTCTATACCATTGAAGAGGTCAATGTGGGCAATGGCTACAGTAGGGTCGTGACCGGAGATGCTGCGACGGGTTATACCATCACCAATAGTAGGACGCCCGAGCCAACTCCGACGACAACGCCGACGTGCCCGACGACAACGCCGACGTGCCCGACGACAACGCCGACGTGCCCGCCTACACAGCCTCAAAGCTACCCGACAACAGCTCCTAAGGGCTGTCCGACCACTACACCCGGTCACCAACATAAACCGGTCCCCAGGACAGGTGAAACGGGCAGTAGTATAGCTTTGGCAATGCCTTTCTTGGGGCTGGGACTGGCAGCAACCTTAGCCTTCGTGAAAAAACGGAGGACAGATTGAGCTTAGATTCTAGCAAAACTTGATTTTCTTTCTTAGTGTAGGTGGTGGCGGTTAATAAAAGCAACAACCCGGACGGAGGAGGGTCACAGTTTTAAGATAGGGTGTCGTCGGGTTACAAGCGCAACCGGCGGCACCTTTTTATTTTCTTTATACGTGTTCAAGTTCGAGAGGAAAACAAGAAAAAACCGGAGCGATATTGCTCCGGTTTTTTAATGCGGGAAACAGGACTTGAACCTGCATGAGAGTACACTCACTAATACCTGAAACTAGCGCGTCTGCCAATTCCGCCATTCCCGCTTACGCTATGGTGTCCTTGTTTAAGAACAAGAACCATAATAGCATATTTTCTATTAAAAGCAAGCGGCAGAATCACTTTTCTTTAGGCTCCTTTGCCTTCTTGTCGGCTGCCCTTTTGCTCTTGCTGAAATCGGGGTTGGCTTTGCTGGCAGACGGTTTATCCGGTCGGGTGCCGGGATCGTCTACCACCCCTGTAAGCGGCTGTAAATCAGTCTTGCTGTCCCCCTTGTCGGCAGTAGGGGGAGCTACATCACCAGTATCTTCCTTGGGCGAAGCGGACTTTGACGGATTGATTTCACCGGATCCTTCTTCTTTCAAAAGCTCTACCTTTGTTTCAGCAGTTGGAATAATTTTAATCACGTTAACTTCATTGTGCTTATCACCGTCGGTAGGTTCTGTTTTTCGGTCACTTTTGTGCCGGAAAAAGAGATTGGCCAAAGAGCGTTTTTGTCGCTTATTTATTTTCATATCAGCGGTGACCAAGCGGGCTCGTTTTTCTAGGGCTTTCTGCTTGGCAGGGTCGTCTTTTAGTCTTTGGTTGATGAACAGATTCACTAATTCATAGGCGATGGAGAGCAAGGGGATGCTGATAAAAGAGCCCGCGATGCCGCCGAAGCTGCCGCCGAGCACCACACCGACTAAGACAAGCACTGCAGGTAAGCCGACCCTTTTGCCGACAACCCGGGGGTAGATCAAGTTACCTTCAACTTGCTGGATGACCAAAAAGATAATCAGGAAGATCAAGGCCATCTTGGGGGACACAGTCAATTGTAAAATGGTCCCGATAATACCGCCGATCCAAGCTCCTAAAACAGGGATAATGGCCGTAATTCCGGAAAAAACGCCGATTAATACAGCATAGCGAAAGCCGCCGATGGACAGGACCAAGGTGACCAAACTGCCAAAAATGGCGGCCTCAACAATTTGCCCGGTCAAAAAATTGTGGAAGCACCGGTCAGATAATTGCAGGAAGGCCGACAGTTTTGCAGCTCCCCGGCGAGGCATAACGGCATACATTAGAGAACTGGCCCAGTAAGAAATTTTTTCTTTTTGCAGGATAATATAAAAAGAGATCATCAAGGCGACAATAAAATTCACCAAGAAGCCGGCCAAGCCGACTGAAAAGCTGACAGTCGAATTGAGTAATTGGCTGCCGAGACCGCTCAACCAAACGATGGCCTTATTGCCAATTGATCTCACATCTAACCCGGACGACTGCGCAAACTCACCCAGCCGGGGAAAGTTCTCTTGGAGTTTCTCAAACCAAACTTGAGCTCGGTGGGCGGTATCAGGTATGGCGACGATCAATTGGTGGATGGTCTCAACCAGGGTGGGTAAAACCAGCAGAAAGGCTCCGATAATAATACCTAAGATAATCACTAAAGAGATAAAAAGTGTCAGCGGTCGTCCTATTTTTTGCCGGACGCCGTCCAGCTTCTTCCAAGGCTTTTTGAACAGTAAATTTTCCAAAAACCGAGTGGGAATATTGAGCACATAGGCTAGAGCCAGCCCCAAGAGGACCGGTTGAAAGAAGGAAAGGACAGTGCTGATTGTGGCAGGCAATAGGTGGATGCCGTGAAAAGCCCAGCTGAGGGCAATAGTAAAAGTAATGATCAGTAAAATCGTACGAATACTTTTTTTTGTAAATTTCATAATTTTCACCGGATAGGTTGCTTAGGGATCGGTTTATCTTTAGCTGCGGTCAGCCGGTAGGAATATCAGCCGGTGTAGCAGGCAGGCTTTCAGTCGGCTGTCCGCAGCCGGTTTCTGTTATGTCCGGCTGCCCGCCGGTTTCTGTTGTCTCCGGCTGTCCGGCCACATTTCCTGTGTTGCCCTTAGGTTGTTCGGTAAAATAGGCTAAAATCCCTTGTGTTGCTCCCTCGGCGATGCGGGCCTGAACAGCCTGGTCACAGAGGAGGGCTAAGTCGTCAGAGTGAGACATATAGCCGCACTCGAGTAAGACAGACGTCAGATTTGTTTCTCTGATAAAAGCAAAGTTACCAGTGTGAATCGGCGACATGTCCGGGTTGTTCAGTTCGGGAACAGCCGCTACAACTCCAGCTTGAATAGCCGTAGCCAAACGGATTCGGCTGGCGTCGTCATAGCCGGTGTAGTTGGGGTTAAGCGGTTCAATATCTGCTGCTAAGCCACTGTTTAAAGTCATCAATTCATCATTGAAAATGGAATCATTGGTACAGTAATAAACTAGGCAGCCACTTGGTCCGGAGCTACTCTCAGATGTGCTGTTACAGTGGACGGAAAGGAATATAATATTCTCCGTTTGTCTTTCCAAGTCTAAGAGCAGGCGGACATCCGAGTTCACGCCCAAACCTTGAAACATGCCCCGACCACCGACTTCCACTTCATCATCGTTGATGTTGTAGACGGTCTGCAGTTGTTCGATTAGGGGATTGATGAAATTAGTGTCTAAACCTGCGGCCTGGCCCGCAGAGAGCCACTGGCGCAGTGAAGCATCAGCACCAATTGCGACCCGCCGGTAAAGGGAGACCCAGCTGTCATCTGTCCTGGTCATCAAGACAGTAGCTCCCAGGGCTTCTAATCGCGGGCGGATTTGCTCTGCAATTTGCAGATTCAAAACTTTTTCATAAACCGGGCTGCCGTCAGCTGCTGTCCCGATGGCACCGGGATCCTTGCCGCCATGGCCGGCATCGACAACGACCGTCACCCCGGTTAAAGGGAGGGGCAGGCGACCCGGTTGCCGGTAGAGGTCCATATTGATGTGCTGCCGGAAGGGAGCGGTTGACACGGAGGGCCAGCGCGACCAGTTTTCGACGGCTTGCGGAGTGTTGGCAGCAGGATCAAGAGCTTGTGAACTAAAATGAATTTCATTTAGCGGGTTGACCACGTCCGGTGCTGCTGTTGTGGCATTAGTTGGGGAACTTTGAGCAGGGTCCGCGGCAGGTTCTTTTGGCCTGGCGGCGCAAGCTGTGCTGATGATCAGTTGCACCGCGGTCAATAAACCCGTTACCACAAGTTTGCAAGTCCGTTTCTCCAACTTGTTTTTGAGAGACTTCATAGGCTAACCTCCGCAACTTACAATTCGGAGCCATCAGGGCTTAGGTAAATAGAGCATCCAGATGGGGGCGATAATCCATCCCAGGGCCAGCAACAGCAGGATACCGGTGATGATCAAAGTCGCCCGCAATCTTTTTTCTCGGCTGCGGTGGGCATTAATTTCAGTCAATAATTCTTCATTTTCTCGCTGCCGCTCCTGCATTTGAAAACGAATCTTGTGCCCTTCGTCCAGGTCGATATCCCGCTGTGGCAGAGAGCTGTCAACCGGCAAGTCGGAAAAATATTGAATTAGGGCGTCGATGCTTAAAAAACACTCTCCACCGACATCTTGCAGTTGCTGCAGGCGGCTGTTTGTATTGGCTCGCCTCTGTTTAAGCAAGTCGATGTTTTGCAATTTAACTTCTTCTAACTTGGTGTGGTCAAGCAGGATCAGGCGGACATCGTCGATGGAGAGACCCAGCCGTCTCATATTGCCGATGGCCTTCAAGAGGACCACGTCGCTTTCCGCATACTCCCCCTCCTCCGGGCTGTTGCGCCTGGGGTAGAGGGGGGCCAACAACTTGGACTCAACATAATAGCGGACCGCTTCCGGCGGTAACTCACTGCGAGTACAGACTTCAGCAAAGTTCATATGCTTCAAGATCAGCGGCGATGTCGGCGGCAAAGTGTCCCAGATCCTCTAATTGAGAGCTGTCCAGGGCACTTTTAATGACAAAGGGGTCGGTTATCTCAGTTATATCTTTGCAACCGGAAAGGATTTCGCGGGCGATCGGCAGGCTGCGTCCTCCCCAACTCATGGAGTTCATAAAGGCGATTCGCCGGTTGCCGAAGTTCAGCATTTTGACCTCGCGCAAGAGAGCGTCCATCTTGGGGAATAACTCTGTATTGTAGTTCATGGCGGAGAGAATAATGTGAGAGTAGCAGAACATATCGCTGATAATTTCCGAGATTTCAGTTTCAGCAACATCGTGCACCCGGATATGTTTGACGCCGGCTTGGGACAAGGCACCGGCCAACTTGTCAGCTACTAAGGCCGTGTTGCCATACATGGAACTGTAGCAAATCAAAGCCCCCTTGATTTCAGGTCGGTAAGAGGACCAGATGTCGTATTTATTGATGATTGTTTGGATAGACTCCGGTGTCCGGAAAATTAAACCGTGCAGGGGGCAGATCATCTTGATGTCCAGCCCGCCCGCTTTTTTTAGGACCTTTTGTACAGCTGCACCCTGGCGGCCGACAATATTGATGTAGTAACGCCGGGCCTCGTCCAACCAATCGCGGTCGTAATCGACCTGGTCGGCAAACAGGTGGCCGTCAATTGCTTTAAAAGAGCCGAAGGCGTCGGCTGAAAAGAGGGTTTTACTCTTGTTGTCGTAACTCATGATAACTTCCGGCCAATGAACATTGGGGGCATCGATAAAACTTAGCTTTCTGTCACCCAGGTCCAGTTCGTCACCTTCGCCTACTATCTGTGCCCGAGCCTCAAAGTTCAAGCCTTCATCTGCTGTATTGGGGTAAAACTGCTGTAGGAAGGAGAGGCCGCGCTTGCTGATGACCATGGTCGCCTCCGGGAAATATCTCAAAATAGCCGTGATGGAGGCACAGTGGTCGGGCTCAACGTGGTGGACAACCAGGTAGTCGAGCGGCCGGCCGGCCAAGACTTGGTTGATCGCATCAAAGTGCAGTTCGCTTACGGCAGAATCAATGCCGTCAAAGACAACTGTTTTTTCACCCTTCAAAAGATAAGAATTATAGGAAACCCCTGTGGCTAACTCGAACATATTTTCAAAGCGCGACAAGCGGCGGTCATTGGCACCTATATAATAAAGACCTGCTGCGATCTCGGGACAGTAATTCATGTAGTTCCTCCTTCAGACAAACCGACCATTCTACCGATTCTTTGAGTATACAAACTTAGCGTCTATTATTGCACTAAGATGTAATAAAAACAATTGCTGCTAAAGAGTAAATAAACGGCAAAAAGGGTTCTGTAAAAAATAACCCGGAAGTCAAAATACTTGAAAAATACTGCTCGACAAAATGCCTATGTTATTATGGTAGAGACTTACAAATGCGAAAACAGTCGAGAGGAGCAAGCTCACAACATGATTGAATTTGAACATGTAAGCAAGATCTACCCCGGCAATCAAGTGGCAGTGGAAGACATAAATATGGCCTTTGACAGCGGGGAATTTGTTGTTTTTATTGGAACTAGCGGCAGTGGGAAGACAACCTGCATGCGGATGATCAACAGCATGATTCGACCCAGCTCCGGCCGTGTGACCATCAACGGTGAGGATGTGGCTAAAATGGACCCGGTCGCCTTGCGCCGCCGGATCGGTTATGTGATTCAGCAGGTGGGCCTGATGCCTCACATGACAATTTATGAAAATATTGTCATGGTGCCGAAATTGCTTAAGTGGGATAAAAGCAAACTGGAATCCCTGGCTAAAGATCTGCTGGCCAAGGTGGATTTGCCGGCGAGCTACTTGGATCGCTATCCCTCAGAATTATCCGGGGGGCAACAGCAGCGGATCGGCGTTATCAGGGCTTTGGCAGCCGACCAGGAGATTATTTTGATGGACGAGCCCTTCGGCGCACTGGATCCTATAACAAGGGATGCCCTGCAGCAACTGGTTAAAAGGTTGCAGCAGGAGATGGGGCGAACGGTGGTTTTTGTCACCCACGATATGGATGAGGCACTGGCGTTAGCTGATAAAATAGCGATTCTGGACGGTGGTAAGCTGATTCAATTTGACACACCCGATAATATATTGCTGCATCCGGCCAATGAGTTTGTTGAACAGCTGCTGGGTGAAGACCGCCTGGGCCAAGCTCGGTCATCAGCGCAAACAGTTAATCAAATCATGTATCGATATCCTGTTACGATCAAGGCGGACCGAATGAGTATGGAAGCCCTCACGGTGATGAGAGATAACCGGGTCGATACGCTCTTTGTGATTGATGATGACGGTTTGATTCAAGGTCTCATTGATATTTTTGATATCGACCGGATTCGCCGACATAATATTCCAGTGGCAGAGATCATGAAGGAATGTGTTTATATCAGTGAGGATACTCTCATTCGCGATGCAACCTATTCAATTATGAGATTGGGTTACCGCAACCTGCCGGTGGTAGATAAAAAGGGTCGTCTGACCGGTCTGGTGACCAGAGCGGCTATTGTTGAGAGCGTTTACAACAGCGTCTGGGAAGGCGATGCTGAGGAGGAGCCGCAGTCACTGGAGGTCATTGTTCAAAGCACCGGTGAAGACCACGAGCTGCCGCCGGAGCTGGAGCAAGTTTTAAAAGAAGAACAAGCAGAACAGGTGGAACTAGCCGCGACAGACGACTTTGAGCAAACGGATGAGGCCAAGCGTGCTGAGGCGAATGACAGCCGAGATAAGGCGGGTCAAGCATGATCCCTTTTATACGCGAAAATCTGTCCGAACTCCTCCAAAAATCGGGAGAGCACCTCTATATATCGCTGCTGGCCCTTTTGTTCGGCACTCTGGTAGCCTTGCCTGTAGGCATTTTGTTGACCCGTTTGCCCAGGGCGGCCAAGCCAGTGATTGCCTTGGTTTCGCTTTTACAGACGATTCCCTCTTTGGCACTGTTGGCCTTTATGATTCCACTTTTCGGCGTGGGTAAACCTCCGTCGATAGCAGCCCTGTTTATCTATTCTTTGTTGCCTATCCTCAGGAACACTTACCTGGGCATTACCGGCGTCAGTTCCAACTTGGTCGATGCGGCTAAAGGTATGGGGATGACCGGGGCACAGCGGCTTTTCAAAGTGGAGTTGCCCCTGGCCATGCCGGTGATTATGGCGGGTATTCGCTTGTCGGCTGTCTATGTTGTGGCCTGGGCAACTCTGGCTTCTTATATCGGCGCCGGCGGCTTGGGTGACTATATCTTTACCGGTTTAAACAACTACATTCCGCCGATGATCATAGCGGGAACAATCCCGATTACGCTGATGGCCATTTTATTGGACCTTCTTTTAGGGCTCTTAGAAAAAATCTTGACACCCGGCACTGGAAGGAGGCAGACGGCATGAGCGAGCAAACCAGAGCAAAACAGCACCGGCTAAAAAACAGTTTGCCTGCCTGTTCTGACTGCAATGCCGCCTGCAGGGTGGTGGAGCGATCCTTTGAGTCGGCCGGCCTTTGGCCCCGCTTCCGCGTCGTTTTAGCCCTGTTGCTGACCACTTGTCTCTTGGGGTTGACAACGGCTTGTTGGTTTCCGGGATTGGGCGGTGCTTCGGCTAAAAAGGGGATTGTCATTGCCGGGGGCAGCACGACAGAACGGCAAATCTTAGCAGAAATGATGGGGCAGATGGTCAACCATTATCTGCCCGAAGAAGATGTTTCTTATATCAATAATTTGGGCTCGACAACTTTAATCCACCAAGCGATTATGCGGGGTGATGTGAACGTAGCGGCTATGTATACCGGGACTTCATTGACCGGAGAATTAGGCTTGGAGCCGATTGCAGACCCGGCCTTGGCTATGGCAACGGTGCAAAAAGGCTACCGTGAGCGTTTTCAGCGGAAGTGGTACGATTCTTTCGGTTTTGCCAACACCTATGCCTTTATGGTCAAGCGCAGTTTTGCGGAAGAACACAATCTTAAAACAGTCAGTGACTTGGGTCCGCTTGCCCCGCAGCTGCGGGCCGGCGTGGACACTTCCTGGATGGAGCGAGAAGGGGACGGCTATGAGGCCTTTGTCAACCTTTACGGGATTAATTTTCACAGGCTCTTTCCCATGGAAGTCGGCCTGGTTTACAATGCCCTGGAAAACGGTGAAATGGATGTGGCCTTGGGCTACACAACTGATGGCCGCATCAACACCTATGATTTAGTTGTTTTAGAAGATGACCTGCACCTGTTTCCGGCCTATGATTGCAGCCCCGTAGCCACTGAAGCAGTGCTGGCCCACTGCCCCGAGTTGGATGCAGTTTTGGAAACCCTGGTCGGTGCTGTCAACACAGAAACCATGCAGGCTTTAAATAAAAAGGGTGATGAAGACCAGATTGAACCGCGCTTTGTCGCTACCGAATTTTTAGAAGAACACCACTATTTTGTCGATCGGATGAAGGGAGGGAAGCTCAAATGACTGCTTTGACCAACCTAATCGCCAGCTCCGGCTTGCTTCCCCTTAAGGCCGGTGTGTTTAGTCAGCTGATTCGCTACTACCGCTTAAACGGCGCTGAAATCTGGCTACAATTTTGGCGACATTTTTTAATCTCCGTTTATGGCGTTTTAATTGCCGCCGTCATCGCTATTCCTTTGGGCTTATTGATTGCCCGCAAAAAGAAGCTCTCAAACACGCTTGTCGGCATTGCCAATGTCATTCAGACCATCCCTTCTTTAGCCCTGATGTCGATCTTGATGGTGGGCCTGGGCTTGGGCCATACGACGGTTATAGCCACAGTGGCACTCTATTCCTTTTTGCCGATCTTAAAAAATACCGTGACGGGCATTCGCAATATTCCGGCAGACCTCCTAGATGCGGCTGACGGTATGGGGATGACTAAATTACAAAGAATTCGTCTGACCGAAATCCCACTGGCCATGTCGGTCATCATGGCGGGAATCAGAAATGCTTTAGTGGTCGCAATCGGCATTACCGCGGTCGGCACCTTCATCGGCGCCGGCGGTCTGGGAGACATTATCACTCGGGGAATCAACGTGGCAGGTGGTACCGCTATTATTTTGGCAGGGGCCCTGCCCTGTGCCTTGATGGCTGTGATAGTAGACCTACTTTTAGCACGATTGGAAAAGCAATTTATGCCAAGATAAAGAGGGCCTTTGTATGAGCTTTCATGAGAGCGGCACCGCTGAAAAAAAAACTTATGCCGATTTACGGCAAGAATACCCTAATTTTATATACCATAGCTATAACTTAACTGTGGAGGCCGGGAGTGTGAAGCTGGGCTGGCACTTTGAAATTGTTGGCTTGGATCACTTCTACCCCACCATTTCACTAGATTTGTCGGACCGGCAACTCTGTAATCAACCGGACAGTCCTTTGGCCCAACGCCTGGCCTTTTTGCTGGGGATGGCGGAATTAGTGAGCTACTGGAAGATCACCTGTTCGCCGGCTGTTGAAGTGCGGGCGGGCAGCTTGACCAAGCTTGAAATAGAATGGTGGAAAGACCTTTATTTCGGCGGTTTGGGAGAGTTTTTCTTTTTGAACGAGATTTCACCCGACCGGTCTGATTTTATGAGCCTGTCGGCCTTGCCCGGAGTTGACACCGAGCCTGCCGGGCTAGATCCGGCCGGGACAACACTTGCCGGGGCAACGTCGGTCGAGACTGAGCCGGCCAAACCAACCCCTTTTAAAAGTAAAGGCCTCTATCTAATCCCGGTGGGAGGTGGCAAGGACTCGGTGGTCAGCTTGATGCGTTTGGCGCCCCACCGCAATCGCTGCTTTACCTTTGGCATCAACCCTACCCCGGCAGCGGTCGCTTGCATGGAAATAGCCGGCTTTTCGGCCGAACGGCAGGTCTTATTGAAACGCCATTTGGCTCCGGAAATGCTGGCTTTAAACCGGCGTGGCTTTTTAAATGGACACACACCTTTTTCGGCCATTGTGGCCTTTAATGCGCTTTTTACAGCTTACCTGATCGGGGCGGACAGGATCATCTTGTCAAATGAAGCTTCGGCCGATGAAGCCAGTGTCCCCGGCACGGAGATCAACCACCAATTCAGCAAGACGACTGCGTTTGAGCAGGCTTTTCGCTCTTATGTGCAAGACCGCCTGGGTTTGCCGATCCATTATTTTAGCCTGCTGCGCCCTTTTAACGAACTCTGCATAGCCCGAGAATTTGCCTCTTACCCGGCCTTTTTCAAGGCTTTTCGCTCTTGCAATGTGGGCAGCAAACAAAATGTCTGGTGCGGCCGCTGCGCCAAGTGCCTATTTATTGCCATTATGCTGGCCCCCTTTGTGGGTCTCGACCGACTGCGTCAAATATTGGGCCGAGATATTTTTGCTGATACCGGCCTGACAGAAATACTTGACGAACTGACGGGTGCCCGGGCAGTCAAAGCCTTTGAATGTGTCGGTACCGTCAGTGAAGTGCGCTTCGCCCTAAATCGTTTGCTCTTGCAATTCCATCCCTTGCGGCAAGCTCTTGCCGGTGTGCAGTTCCCCGGTGCCGGCAAAGGTGGGGGAGAAAAGAGCGCTTCTGCCGTGCGGCAACCGGCGCTGCCCGCCCTCTTGGCCCATTACCTTGAACAGTGCCGGGCCGGCTTGTTTTCCGACCTCGGCCTGGATTCTGCCGGCTTTCCCTTTAACCTCCCCGGCGCCCCTGACCCCCTGCTTACCTTTCACCGAAACAACGATGTGCCGGCTGATTTACTTCCCCTGCTGGAGGGCATGAACCGGTCGGAAATCAGCCAGCTTTTGAGCGGGCAAAAAATCCTGGTTCTGGGCTTTGGCAGAGAAGGACAGGCCGCCTTGAATTGGTTGGCGGTCCATGCCGGCGAATTGGGCCTGACATCAGTGGGTCTGGCTGACCTAAAGTGCCCTGACCAAGGTTTGGTCGACCGCCTGCGCGGCGGCTTGGAAGTTACCGTTTATAGCGGGGCTGACTACTTAAACGCCCTGCCGGCCTATGAGTTGATTTTAAAAAGTCCCGGTATTTCTTTTAAAGACTACACCGGTGAGCCGACCGGTAATCGCACTTATAAGGCCTTCGGCAAGGCTGTAATCAGTGGTCAGACGGATTTGTTGTTGCAGGCTGGCCTGCCACAAGACATCGTCGGTGTGACCGGGACCAAGGGCAAGTCGACCACCACCGCCTTAATTGCTGACCTGCTGCAAGCTGGTGGCCGCAAGGCAGCCTTGGCGGGCAATATCGGCCTGCCGGTCTTGTCAGCTTACGATGGCTGGACGGCAGATACAGCTGTGGCCTTGGAGCTGTCTTCTCACCAGTTGCAATTTACAGCCGCTTCGCCCAAAGTGGCCGTCATTACGAACTTTTATGAAGAACACCTCGACCATTATCGGTCGTATGATGAATATCTAGATGCCAAACTCAATATTCTGCGCTTTCAAGCGGCAACTGATACGGCAGTTCTGTGTGCCGACTCTGCAGAGTTGCTGCTCCGGGCTCTGCCGGAAGTCCGAGGTCGCTTGATTTTAGTCAGGCACGGGCATTTAACAAAGGAAGAGCTAAACAGCGGTGTGGGAGATTTTTATGAGGACTTGGCAAGTCGGTTGCCCGGGCGGCTGACTGCGGCCTTCTTAACTCAGCATTTAACGGCTTTGTACACTTACGCAGGGCGGTCAATTGAGCGGATTGAAGTGGCGGAAGCCGGCTGCGTTTTGGCCCGGACCCCCTTGTTAAATGTTGCAGCTGACCACCCGGCCCTGCCCGGCAGCCACCACCTCTGTGATGTGGCCCTGGCAGCGGCGGCCGTCAAGGGCCTGGTGCCGGATACGGCCTTAGCAGCTGCAGTAGCTAATTTTTCCGGCCTGCCGCACCGCAGTGAATTTGTCGGTCAATTTGCCGGTATCCGCTTTTATAATGATTCAATTGCCACCATTCCGGCGGCAACTGAGCTGGCCATGGCCACCTTGCCTTGCGTCCGGACCCTGATCGTCGGTGGCATGAACCGCGGCCTGCACTATGGTGATTTTATCAACCATCTGCTCGATTCAAAATTAGCTTGTCTGATCGGCTTGCCCGACACGGGTTATCAGATTTGCGAGCAGGTAGCAGCAGCCTTAGGGCAAAGAGAAAAAGAAGGAAAAGTAGAAAAAGCAGAATCTTTGGCCACCGCAGCCACTGCCGGAGGAGGGCACCCGCTCTTAGTTTTAAAGGCAGCTGATATGGATGAAGCTGTTGCCTTGGCCTACCGCCACACTGAGGCGGGAGCTAGCTGCCTCTTGTCACCGGCGGCATCCAGTTACAATATCTACAAGAATTTTGAAGAGCGAGGTAACCATTTTAAGCGAGCGGTCCAACAGTTGGGTCGGGGCACTTTAGCCAAGGAGGGCGAAGGCGGTGCTTGATGTCTGTCTGCCGGGTACCGGTGGGATGATGCCTTTGCCGGGACGCCATACTGCCTGTTTGACAGTCCACTGTGAAGGGGCCGGAATTTTAGTCGATTGTGGCGAAGGGACCCAAGTTGCCTTAAAAAAGGCGGGAGTCAACCTGCGGCGGATCGACCTACTTTTAATTACCCACCTGCACGGTGACCATATTTTCGGTTTGCCGGGCCTTTTGATGTCGATAGCTGCAACCGACCGGACTGACCCGATTACTATAGCCGGTCCGGCCCCGCTAAAAGCGGCACTCGGCCATTTTCTTTGCCTGATTGCAGGTCTGCCTTTTCCCTTGGAAATGATCGAGTGGACGGAAGCTGAGGTGCGGCAGTTACAGGCCCCGGCCTTGCAATTGGGTCAAATGGAGGTCACCCCTTTTGTTTTAAAGCACAGGGTCACTTGTTATGGCTATAATATTGAACTGCCCCGCTTGCCCGAGTTTTTACCTCAGCAGGCGCGCCAACTGGACGTTCCGGTTGCTGTTTGGAAGCCCCTGCAGCACGGGCATACCGTCTTACTTGAAGATGGCCGCACCATCATGCCGGAGCTGGTGACCGGCCCCCCTCGCCGGGGCTTAAAATTGACCTATTGCACAGACAGCCTACCCTTTCCGGAGGTGGCGAATTTTGCAGCCGGAGCAGACTTGTTCATCTGTGAAGGCATGTATGGCGATGAAGACAAAAGAGCATCCCTCTATCCAAAGAAACATATGATGATGCAGGACGCCGCCGAGTTGGCCCAAAAGGCCGGCGCCAAGCGTTTGTGGTTGACGCATTACAGCCCGGCCACCATTGATCCGGAGTCTTACAGCGACGATATACAAGCCATTTTTGAGCAGACCGAATTTGGCTACGACGGGAAAAAGGACAGCCTGACCTTCTCCTCTTAACCTATCTTACTGTGTTCAATCATACAGGTGAGAGGCGGGCGCAAATACGCTTTGGTAAGTTGAAATTGTTTTTAACACCGGAAGAACCGGCCCGTGATGCTGATCCTCAAAAAGCCGGCGAGCAGACATTTAACAGCATTACGGGAGACAGTGCCGTCTTAAACAACATACCGACGATTGAGAAAGTAACGGGCGGTCGAGAAGAAGATTGGAAGATAACATGCGAGCTGCCGGATTATGCAGCAGCTGAAATACAAGGACAAGGTTTGACCACCGTCCCGTACCGAAACCCTCTAAAGAAATCGTGGCCAGTTGCTGACCCGGCCGCGCCCTCCTCTTTCTAGAAAGCCGGTGAGGATGGAGCGCGACGGCTTAATTTGCCTAGAGGGGCGCAAGGGTGGTCAGCAGTGGTATTGGCTATGATTATGACAGCTGACTGGCTGTAAATGTTCAACTGATCAAGCCTAGAGCTCGCAAGGCAAAAATAAAACCGAACAGACTTAGGCAAGAAAAGACTGTTGTGTAGACTAAGAGCTGCCCCATTAACTTGTGGTCAGCCCCCATTTCTCGGGCCATGGTGTAGGCGGAAACGGCTGTTGGTGATGCAAAGGTGACCAGGAGACCAACCAAGGATTCTTGACGAAAACCAATGAGCACGGCCAGGCCTAAAAGGAGACCGGGGACCAAGACCAGCCGGGTTATGACTCCGCCTACCAATTGTTTTTTGATCGATTGGCTTTCCTTAAATTCAAATTGAGCACCGAGAACAATTAAGGCCAGCGGTGTGGCCAGGCCGGCCAGTCCGCCAAGCGGTTTCAGCAAGGCTTCCGGCAGGTTTAAGCAGGGGAGCTTCTTCAAGGTAAAGCCTGCCAGTGTCCCGATAATCAAGGGATTTGTCACAATGCCTCGAATGATGTGGCTAAAACTTTTACTTTTATCACTGTATGAACTCAGCACTACTACAGCTAATATGTTATACAGCGGAATGACGGCGGTGACGAGCAGGGCAGTTATTCCATTATCTTTTCCACCTAAAATCAATTGACTCAAAGGGAGGCCGAACAAGGCAGTGTTGCTGCGAAAGGCATTTTGGATCAGGCTTGCCTTGCGACCATCGTTCGGCTCAGTCCTGCGGTAGATTAACCAGGCTAAGAGAAAGACAGCCGTAACACCGGCAAGAGCAAATAAAACAACTGAACCGGCAGCTTTAAAAGACAGGTCTGAACGGTAGCTGTTGAGAAGCAAGCTGGCCGGTAAAAATAAGCGGTAGCACAGGCTGTTTAGTTCTTTGGCGGTCAGCTGACTGAGGAGGCTGCGAGCCTTGAGCGTATAGCCGATCAGAAGGTAGATTAAAAGAGGCGTGATAGCAGAGAGCGCAAAGATAAAACTGGCCATATATCCTCCTAAATATAGAAATTGACAGGATTAGTTTTATAGAACGCCCCTAGTAGGCCGGCTGGCTACTAGGGGCGTTTCGCTGTATTTAATTTAACATAGCATGGTTGATGTTCACGCAGCAGAGGACCAGTTTTGACTTTAAACTTAAGTAAAGAAAAAAGCGAGTTGACCGAATCGGCTCTTTAGCGGGGGGCCGCAGGTGTGGAAGCAATATCAGAAGCCCTCACAAGTTATGAACTGCGAGGGCTTTTTATTAGGGGATGCGGTATTGCTCCGTGAAGCTTTTGTAGGCCTTGGCAAAGTCGCCGCGGTCGCGGTTTAGCTGGTTGAGATATTGGTGGGAAGTGTAGAGCTTATCAGAATATTGAATCATACAAACGCCGATGTTGGAGCAGTGGTCGGCTACTCTTTCCATATTGTTGTAGAGGTCTGAAATAATCAGCCCCAATTCCATTGTGCATTTACCTTCGCGCAAGCGGCGAATATGGCGGTTGCTGAACTCGGTATCCAGCTCGTCAATCCGCTGTTCCAGCGGTTCAATGGTGTGGGCGTAGGCCACATCGCTGTCGGCAAAGGCTTTGACTGTTCGGGCGACGATATCTCTCAGGGCGGCGGCATACACTTGGACATCGGCCATCGCTTCCTCAGAAAAGTCGCCGTTACTCTCGTGTTTTTTGGCCGCATGCTCAGCGATATTGATAGCGTGGTCGGAAATTCGTTCCAGGTCATTGACTGAGTGAATCATAATGGTCAAATTGCGGTTGTCGCGGTCATTCAGGGCCCCGGCAGTCGATATTTGCATCAGATAATTGTCCAAGGCATCCTCGTAGCGGTCAATTTGCTGTTCCAGGCGGACGACATAGTCAAACCGGTCAACGTTAAAATCGGACAAGAGGTGGAGGGCAGCATCCAGGGAATTATAAGCCTTTTTAGCCATCGAAACAGCGGTAGTGTGAGCTTGTTCAACCGCAAAACCGGCTTGCTCTAAAAAGTTGGGATTGAGACGCTTGAGGTCTTCTTCCACAGGGTCCAGAGCCAGGTCGTGGTCGGCCGGATCGTCGCGGATAATCAGCTTGACCAGTTTGACCAGGGCCTTGGAGAAGGGCAGCAGGAGAAGGGTGGCGGCTACGTTAAAAATGGAGTGGATGATCGCGATGCTAAAAGGCTCAGCTGCTTGATTCAAAAAGGAAAAAGGATGGAAGGCGTTGACCGTATAAAATGCGATCATGTAGAAGAGCGTGCTGATAACATTAAAAGATAAGTGGATGGTAGCTGCTCTTTTGGCATTTTTGCTGGCGCCGATACTGGATAACAGGGCAGTTACACAGGTGCCGATATTTTGTCCCATGATAATAGGAATCGCTGCGCCATAGGTGACGGCTCCCGTACCACATAAGGCCTGGAGGATACCGACAGAGGCGGAAGAAGATTGAATAATGGCAGTTAGCAAGGCACCGACTAACATCCCGATTAAAGGGTTGGAAAAAAGCAAGAAGAGGTTGGCAAAGGCGGGGACATCTTGTAAGGGGGCAACTGCTGCTGTCATAGTATCCATGCCGAACATTAAGACTGCAAAGCCGATCAAGATAGAGGCAAAGCCCTTTTTACCTTCATTTTTAGAAGTGAAGAGAATAATGACAGCGATAAGCGCAAGGATCGGTGTAAAGGAAGAGGGCTTGAATAATTGAATATAGACATTGCCGCTCTCGATGCCGGTCAGACTGAGCAGCCAGGAAGTGACCGTCGTGCCGATGTTGGCACCCATGATGACGCCGACAGCCTGCTCCAGCTTCATCACGCCGGCATTGACGAGGGCGACAACCATAACAGTAGTGGCCGAAGACGATTGGATAATGGCGGTGACAGCGGCCCCCAGCAGGACCCCCTTTACCAGGTTGCCGGTCAGCTTCTCCAAGAAGCCTTCCAGTCGGCCGCCCGCCACGGTTGTCAAGCCGTTGCCCATGGTTTCCATACCATACAAAAACAGAGCCAGGCCGCCAAGTAAAGTCAAGATATTAAAGATGTCCATATCTGCTAAACTCCCTAAGATTAACATCGGTTTAAAAATTCTTAATGTCTTTATATTATAAATTTACCAGACTTTAACAATGTACCTTAAAACAAGCTATCTGACGAGGGGGATTATCTAAAAAAACAGAGGGCATTATAGAGAAAAATTTTGTAGGATGGTGCTGCGACCAGTCAAGTCGCAGCAAGTGCACTTAGGAGGGCATGCCGATGCTGTGAGCCGGCAGCATTTAACGGTCGGCTCGTCTCTTTCTTAAGCCCACCAAACAGTGGTTGAGTAAACTGTCAAACACCAGTAGGGTGACCGCGAATATAATTAGCAAATAAGGCAAAGCCTTAAAGGCTGTCTCTTATACACATCTGACGCTGCCGACGATTCGCCACCGGTGTA
>CAMXYS010000015.1 GCA_947253135.1 uncultured Clostridia bacterium | reverse complement strand
TCTGCTTCACCGATTGATATTTTGCCCTTAAACCGAATCGGCCAAACAAGCTTCATACCCTCCCGGCTGAAGCTTGTTTGGCCGATTCGGTTTAAGGGCAAAATATCAATCGGTGAAGCAGATATAAAGGCCCCGTCCACCCCCTTCGCGCTTAAGTCCTCCTCCGTCAGCAAGCCTTCTCTTAAATTGAAGCCTGCCTCTGCGATTGCCTGTAAAACATATTTCCGGGTAATGCCTTTTAGGATCAATTTTTCCGGCGGACTGATGACGGTCTTATCCTTAACCAGAAAAAGATTGGACCGGCTGCCCTCGGTCAACTGACCGGAACGGTTGGCTAAGAGGATTTCAAAGGGCGGCTTTGATCCATAGGCCGCAAAAGCCTCGGCGACCGCTTCTTTATAGTCGGCCCTTACCTCTTTGACATGGGGAGCGCAACGTTCCCAGGTCATAACCTCCGCCGGCACACCGCTTCGGAACTGTGCTGCTGTCGGATAATAACCGGCCGTCAAATAAATAGTCAAACCGGAACCTGAAACCACTATTTTTAGATTTGCCTCCCCCTTTTGCAGGCGCAGGCAAGACAAGGTCAGGGGATGTGACAGGTAGTTGACCACCGCATGTTCAACCAGCCGCCCCAAAGGCTCTCCCCACCGGTCGGTCGAAAGCCCGGCCGCAGTCAAGGTATTTTTCAAGCGGGCGAGGTGGTCATCCCAAAACAGCGGAATACCGGACTGTAGGCGGATCACCTCGTAAAAGAGGCGCTCATCCTGGGCTTTGAGTAAGCCCTGCCAAGCCTGGCTGCCCTTTTGCAGATAAACAGATGCTGCGCTCGACTGCTCCTGCTCACCCTCGGTTAAAAAACAACGGTGAAAAACTACATCACCTATCCAAGCATCTAAAATCGGATATGCCATTGCAACTCCTTCCTCTGCCAGCCGCCGACCAAGGCTAAATGTGCCGTGTGGCGGACTGTACAACAAAGTGTATTATAACCGAACTTAGTCTTTTTTGACATACCTTGACATTCTATTTACATTTGTAACAGTTAGCTGTTCCGGACAGTCAAGAGTCAGATATAAAAAACCTTGCAACTTTCACAGCCGGCGCAAATGAAATTCTTCAAGCGTTCATAGCCAACAATTTTATGCATTATTTTTAGTTTTTTATCTACTTTTTGTGGGTTTTTATGCGTTCAATGGCTAAACTATATTTTTAAATTCAAAAAGATGTATAATGATCCAATCAGCTTAAATATCCGGCTGCCGGACTGGTGGAGGCAGCGACAACAGAAAAGAGGCTTTTATGGCAAAAGAAAGAATTTTACTTGCTTATTCAGGCGGACTCGACACGTCTATTATCATCCCCTGGCTTAAGGAAAACTATGATTGCGATGTCATCGCCATGGCCGGTGAAGTCGGTATCGGCGTCGATGAAAAATTCTTGCGCGAAAAAGCTCTGAAATGCGGAGCAGAAAAAATTTACATTGAAGATCTGACGGCAGAATATGTCACTGACTATATCTACCCCACGCTAAAGGCCCAGGCCGTCTATGAGGGAAAATACTTGCTTGGTACCTCTACTGCCAGACCCTGCATCGCCAAACGGATGGTCGAGATCGCTCGGAAAGAAAATTGCACAGCAATTGCACACGGTTGTACCGGCAAGGGCAATGACCAGGTACGCTTTGAGCTGAGCATCAAGGCCTTAGCCCCGGAGATGAAAATTATCGCTCCCTGGAGGCTGTGGGAAATCAAGTCCAGAGACCAAGAAATCGACTATGCTAAGGCCAGAAATATCCCCATCCCGGTCACCAAGGAGGACAACTACTCCAAGGACCAGAACATTTGGCATTTGAGCCATGAAGGCATGGACTTGGAGGATCCGGCCAATGAGCCGCAATATGAGAAGATTTTAGAACTCATGAAGACCCCTGAGCAGGCACCTGACCAACCGACCTATATGGAAATTGAGTTTAAAGCCGGTGTGCCGGTGCGGATTGACAATGTGACCGGCGATGTGGCCATGCTGGAATATGCCAATCAGGTGGCCGGAGCAAACGGGGTCGGTATTGATGACATCGTAGAAAATCGGCTGGTCGGTATGAAGTCCAGAGGCGTTTATGAGACTCCCGGCGGAACCGTTTATTATGCTGCCCACCGGGAGTTGGAGCTACTTTGCTTGGACCGTGATACCCTGCACTACAAGGATTTAGTCTCCCAGCGCTTCGCCGAAATCGTCTACAATGGCCAGTGGTTTCACCCTCTGAGAGAAGCTTTGACGGCCTTTGTTGACAGCTGCAACGAACGTCTGACCGGCACTGTCAAGTTGAAGCTCTACAAGGGTAATGTTTTCCCAGCCGGAACAACCTCACCCTTCTCTCTTTATTCGGAGTCTCTTTCAACTTTTGGAGAAGATGACGTATATGACCAGAAAGATGCCAGTGGCTTCATTAACCTTTTCGGTTTGCCCATGAAGGTAGTTGCGGAAATGAAGCAAAAAAACGGACTGCTGGAGGACTGATAGCAAGTTGCCCAGGGACTGCTTTCGTAATTAGAAGACAAGTAAGGGAAGGCTGACAATGACTAAAAAAATGTGGGACGGGCGCTTTGCCAAGGCTACGGCTGCAGCTGTCAACGACTATAATTCTTCCATCCGCTTCGATTGCCGGCTGGCGGAGCAGGATATTAAGGGCAGTCAGGCCCACGCTGCCATGTTGGCTGCTATCGGGATATTGACCCCGGCCGAAAACAAGGCCATCCAAGAGGGCTTGACCGGCATCGCCGCAGATCTTGCGAACGGCCACTTAGCTTTTGACCCTGCAGCTGAAGATATCCATATGTTTGTGGAAGCCATTTTGACCGATCGCATCGGTGAGGCCGGCAAAAAGCTTCACACCGGTCGGTCCAGAAACGACCAGGTTGCCACCGATCTCAAATTGTGGCTAAAGGAAGCTGCTCTTGATCTCAGCCAAGCGGTCGGCCGGCTGGTCACGGTCTTGCTGGACTTAGCTACAGACCACACGGAAACAGTCATGCCCGGCTACACCCACCTGCAAAGGGCTCAGCCCATCACCCTTGCCTTTCACTTATCCGCCTACGTGGAGATGTTTTTGCGCGACTTGGACAGACTTCAAGATGCTATCTGTCGGCTTGATGTTTCACCCTTGGGGTCGGGCGCTTTGGCCGGCACCACCTATCCCCTTGACCGCAAGATGACAGCTGACCTTTTGGGCTTTGCTGCCATTACACAAAATGCCATGGACGGTGTCTCAGACCGAGACTACTGCCTGGAATTGGCCTCTAACCTAGCAATTTTTATGGTCCACCTCTCCCGCTTAAGTGAAGAGATTATTTTATGGTCCAGCCAAGAATTTCAATTTATTGAATTAGATGATGCCTATGCGACCGGCAGCAGTATCATGCCTCAAAAAAAGAATCCGGATGTGGCTGAACTGTCTCGGGGCAAAACCGGCCGGGTGGTCGGCAACCTGATGAGTCTTTTGACCATGATGAAAAACCTCCCCCTGGCCTATAACAAGGATATGCAAGAGGATAAGGAGGCCATTTTTGACAGTTTTGACACAGTCAACTTGTGCCTACCTGCCTTTACCGGCATGATGCAGACCTTGACGGTCAACCAGGATAAAATGAGAAAGGCTGCTGCCGGCGGTTTTACCAATGCAACTGACTTGGCTGATTACCTAGTCAACAAGGGCCTCCCCTTCCGGAGTGCCCACGGGGTCTCCGGCAAATTAGTCCACCTGGCCATTGAAGAAGAAACAGATTTGGAATCCCTGCCCTTATCTGTTTTGAAAGAGGCCTCCCCCCTCTTTGAGGAGGACGTCTACGAGGCCATTCGCCTGGAAAACTGTGTCAGCCGGCGGACTGTGGTCGGGGGCCCCGCTCCTACTACTGTAAAAGTAGCTCTGGCACAGGCTCGTGATCGCTTGCAGGCCTTATTAAACTAAAAAGAGGCAGTAAAATAAAAAGAGCGCCCCTTCGCCTGAATAGCAAGGGGCGCTTTTAATTAGACTTTTCAGTCGACAGGCTAATTTACAGCATCAGGACTGCTTCTCTAATTTTCTCAGATAAATAGCCAAAGCAGCTAAAGCGGCACCGGCCCATAAGAGCAGACTTCGTGCCAGTGTTTTGGCCCGACCTGTTCCGGCTAAAGTAGTCGGGCCATTTATCTTAGCAGTTGAGGACTGTGAGGGACCGGTCGGCGCCTGATCCGACTTGTCTGTCTTAGACTCAAGAAAGGCTTTTGCAGTCGTCTGAGTTGTACCCGATCCGGCTTGCTGATCCAGCTTGGAAAAATCGCCTTTGAAGATCTGCTCAAAATCAGCATTTTTCAGGTCTTCAGCCAGGTCTTGAGCTGCTTTGCTGACCGGTGAGTAAATTAAGTCCAGTTATTTTAAATTCAGATTGATCTTGACCGGATAGGAAAACATCGGTTTACCGGCTTGATCAAAAACAGTTTTCGCTTGGCCGGACAGAGCTATTTCCACCGGACTATGGTCCTGTAAAACATAGCCTTGTTCAATCTCCCTCATGGTCTCACCGGCAGGATTTTGTGTGACCAGCTTGGTCTTATCTTCCACCTGGCTGAGGTCAGGTGACAAGGTCGTCCCCTTTTGTTTAACCGTGACTAAATAGGCCTCTTGGCTGACGAGCGGTTTCTCGGACAAGTTTTCCCAATCATAAGACAGGATTAAAATGTCCTGGTCTTTGGTCTTCTGAACAATTTTAAAAGTTTGTACCGTCAGTGCCGTTTGCGCATCCACTTGCACCCGCTCTCCCATTTCAGCCTGCTCCGGCGGCAGATAGGAGTGATAATTTTTACCTGCGCTGCTCTTTCCGCAAGCTACTAAACTCAGCCCGCAAAGGCTGACCAGAAAGCCGGCGAAAAAACGTTTTAACTGATTCATAAAACGCCTCTCTTCCTTACTGATCGGCCTGGTTATCCGGGGCTTGATCCTCTGCTTTTTTGGCCGCCTCTGCTGCGGCTCGAGCTACTTTTGCTTCCTTGACAGCCTCCGCAGCCTTTGCTTCTACTCGCTCCGCTATAGCTTCGAGTTCTTGTGCGCTTTTTGCTGTTGTAGTAAACGTCCTGGTATTCCCGGGCACGCCGGCTTCAACTTCCACTCGTATCTGCTCAAAACTGGCCTCACCTGCTGCTGTCGCCGCCGTCCGTGCCACCGCCTGTATATTCTCAGCCTGCTCCAAGGCCTCCGCTGCGTCCTCAGCTTCTGCTGTAGACTCACCGGTCAGCTCTTCAACCGCCGCTGCATCAGGCTCCTTGAAACCCATGACAAAGGTCAGCACCAGGGTACCGGCAAAGGCGATCACAATGGCGATTAAAGTATTGATCAGGTTAGCGGTCGGATTGAGATAGGCCACCAGTGACAAGAGCCCCGGCGGCATAAAGCCGGTGCACTGGACCCCCGTAATACCGGCATAAAAACCGGCCGCACCACCACCGATGATGGAGGCGATTAAGGGTGTTTTGAGCGGGATGGCCTGCCCATAAAGAGACGACTGGCTAATCCCGAATAAAGAAGTCAAACCGGCTGAAGCGCTGTAACTTTTGTACTTGGCTTGTTTAGCTCTCAAGGCAATGGCAAAAGAGGCTCCGGCCAGTGCCAGGTTGGAAAACAGCATGCCGGGCAGTAAAACCGTGTCATAGCCCAGCTGGGCCAGGTTTTGCGTGGCGACCGGAAACAGCGAATAGTGGGAACCTGTCATCACCAAGAAGGGACTTAAAGCACCGACGATAGTAGGCACCAGCCAAGCCGCGATCGAATTCAGCCAGCCGATCCCCAAGGCCAGGCCGTCACCGACCCAGGTGCCAATAGGACCGATGATAACCAGACCAATGATACAGGTAATAAACAGGGTCAAAACCGGGATCAGAATCGCCTTGAGCAGGTTCGGTATGATTTTTTTCAACAATGGTTCAAGCTTAGACTGGAACCAAATTATCAGTATAATCGGTAAAACACTGGAGGGGTATTTGGCATAAGTGACCGGAATAGCGCCGAAGAGGGTTAGATTCCAGCCCACTGAATTGGCCCATTCAAACAAGTCAACGATGTTGGGGTAGAGCAAAAAGGCGGCCACGGCGGCTGCCAAAAAGGGAGTTGCGCCAAATACTTGAGCACTGGATATGGCCAGAAAAATGGGCAGAAAATAAAAGACTGCCTGCCCTAAGGCATCCAGTAAAATATAGGACGAACTGACCCTGGAGATGGCCCCGGACATCAGGAGAATATCCCGCAGAGCTTGTAAAACGCCGGCCCCAATAATAACAATCAAAATAGGCTTAAAGATGCCGCCGATCGTGTCAAACAGCTTTGACAAGCCCAGGCTCAGCCGACTTTTTTCAGCCTTTTTTTCTTTTGCAGCAGTCATAGGATGCTCCTTATCCAATTAAATAAGATTTGAGCAAGGAGCCGCGGGACAGCCCCTTGCTCGCGTCGACAGGCAATTAAACCGGCTTACTTTTTGTAGTCGAAATCAGGTATAGAAGTCCAGCGTTTTTTCAACCAACGGGCAGCCGCCTTGGGTTCTCGACCTCTCGTGAAAATGCCTTTCTTATTCCCTTGCACCCGGTTGATGCCGGTTTTGGTCTCGAAGTCGGCAAAGTTCCAAACATGCTCGCCGATAAAGTAGTCGCATTCATCAAAGATCTTGGAATTAACCTCGTAGTAGGCGACTTGGTAATCCTCCGTAAAGGGGATATCGTCGATGGCGTGAAGCCCGGCCACTGTATCCGCCCCATATTCGCAGAACATAATCGGCTTATCCGGATACTTTTTATGCCAGGCGGCCAAGTCTTCGCGCAGCTCTTGCTCGGCAGAAGCCAGGTCAGCCGTGTTCCAATACCAGCCGAAGTAGCGGTTTAAAAGAACAACATCGGAAAGATCCATGCAAACATCCTTGTCAATGCCGCAAATTTGGAAGTTAACATAGGCGAAGGGCCTGCTCTGAGGGTCCAACTGACGCGAATAATCGAAGATATGTTCAAAATACTGCCTAGAGCCCGGGCCGGCTGAATCCGGTTCATTCATAACGGACCACATCACCACGCAGGCATAGTTTTTGTCGCGGGCGATCAGCTCCCGCATCCCCTGCTCGTGAGCTTCTTTTGTGTCCAGGGTTGTCCAAGTAGACTTGGCACTCATGCCGGTCCCCGAATCGACACTGAAGCCTTCAAACATACCAACGGCCGCACATTCATCTATGACCACAAAACCTTCTCGGTCACAGAGACGCATCATTTCTTCAGAGTAAGGATAGTGGGAAGTTCTAAAAGAGTTGGCCCCCATCCAGCGCATAATATTAAGGTCGGCTACGTTCAAAGCCTCGTTAATGCCCCGGCCGTTAATGTAGCTGTCTTCGTGCTTGCCGGCCCCCTTAAAGTAAAAGGCCTTGCCGTTGATTAAGAACTTGTTATCTTTGACTTCAACAGTCCTGACGCCAAACGGCTGTACATAGACGTCTATGACTTCGCCATCTTTAATCAGACTCACTTCAGCTTCATAGAGATAAGCCTTGAGGGGCTGCCACAATTTTAAGTCTTTAAGCTCAACTGTGACCGCTTCGGCTGCGGCCTTCCCCTCAGCGGCCAAATTACCTTCACGGTCTAGAACCTTAACTTGCACTGCGTCGACCGGACCTTCTGTTTTGACAGCAAAATGAGTTTTAGCCGTCAGGGCCTTAAGGTCAACATCGTAGGTGATGGCCAGGTCTGCCAGATAAGTCTTGGGAGTGGTATAGATTTTGACATAGCGGTTTAAACCGGCGTAGTTAAAGAAGTCGAAATTTTCGGAAACCTTGTGTTTGACATTGCCGTCCGCGTCCTTACTTTGGCTGTAATTTCCGACCGGCAGCGAGGTGTAGTCGATTAAATTGGACAGTTTGACGGTCACCCGGTTGTTACCGGTCTTTAGAAAATCGTTAATTTCAGCCTCGAAGGGGACAAAGCCGCCTTTGTGCTCCATAACTTTATTGCCATTGACATAAACTTCTGCCTGGTGAGTGGCCGCGTCAAAACGTAAAATCACCCGGTCATCTAAAAGATTTTTAGCTACCCTAAATTCGCGTTCATAGATAACATAGCCGGAGTGCATCCTGATTTCGCGGATGGCGCCCTGATCATTAAAAGAGCCCGGAACAGCCATGTGACGATCCGTTTCCAAGGCCTTGCTGAAGTCAGTCGGCTTGCTTTCATCTTCCAGTTTGAACTTCCAAATTCCGTCTAGAGATTGCACGGTTCTGCTCTCTGAAAAAATAGGATACAACATAATAACTCCTGTTCTCTTACTTAGGTCATGCTAATATGTCCTAAGACTTGACCGTGTTTCGCCTTTCTTTAAGCTTCTGAAAGGGAAAATTTCTTTTTAAAGTTTTTGTGCAGCCATAACCATTTATGAGATTAATATAGCACATTTATTAGTCAAGTTGTGCAATCTATTTAGAAAGATTATCAAATTTTTTAAGAAAAACCAGTAAAACTGTTTTCCTCATTACCGACTGGGCCAAGCCTGTCCTTTGGTAGATTTCACGGCAAGAAATTTGCAATCTGTGGCCCGTTTATTGAAGTAATATATAAAGGAACGGTCAAGGGAATAAAGCAGTTAACGGAAAGACATATGTTCAAAAAAGCCCATTCGAATCCGGCTGTTGATATCAAAAGAAAGTGCAAGTCTATGAAGTCGCCAACAGGTCAGCCACAACTAAACAAGTCCAACCGATCCGCCTTAGCTAAAGGCCTTTCCGGCCGTTTAAACCGCCGCCAGTGCCTGGTCTTAGGCCTGATGCTGTTCGGCCTTTTCTTCGGGGCCGGCAACACCATTTTTCCCGTCCGTCTGGGCTTTGCCGCCGGCCCTGACTTGCTGCCTGCCGTCCTGGGCTTTCTCTTGACCGGCATCGGCCTCCCCCTCTTGGGTGTAATCAGCTTTGCTTTGGCTCAAACCGGTGACCTCCCCGGCTACGCCGGTGTGGTCGGCCGCCCCTTTGCCTTAGCTTATTCGGTCGCCCTCTTTCTCACAATCGGCCCCCTCTTTGCCATTCCCCGCACCGCCACCGTCGCTTTTGAGCTGACCTTCCCCGAACTGCCGGCCGCAAGAAGACCTCTGCCCCTCTTCTTGTTTTCGCTGGCCTTTTTCGCCCTGGCCCTCTACCTGGCCCTCAAACCGGCCAAGTTGATGCCCATCATCGGCAAGTTGCTCACCCCGCTTTTTTTAGTCCTCATCAGCCTGCTTCTAGTGACGGTCTTTCTTTTCCCGGCCAACCCTGTAGGGCTGGTCCCGGCCCAGGCATCTATCAGCTCCGGGCCCTTTTTAGCCGGTTTAACCAGCGGCTACGACACCATGGATGCCCTAGCCTCGCTGACCTTTGGCAGCCTAGTCATCACTAATCTCAAGGCCTTGGGCGTCCACGAGCCCGGTCGGCGGGCGGTCGAAACACTAAAATCAGGTCTGATTATGTTAGTCACCATGTCTGTCATCTACAGTTCCCTTAGCTATCTGGGAGCCACAACCGCCGGCCTGGTAGCCGCACCCACTGCCAATGGTGGGCAAATTTTGGCCCTGGTCAGCCGCCACTACTTTGGTTGGCCCGGCCATGTCCTCTTGGCTGCCATCATCACCGTGGCCTGCTTAAAGACAGCCATTGGCCTCATTGCCTCTGTGGCAGATATGTTTCGGGGCTTATTTCCTCGACTGAAAGGCTGGACCTACAGGCGCTGGGTCGCCTTATTTGCCCTTCTTTCCTTTGCCATCGCCAATTTTGGTTTAGATAAAATCTTAGTTTTTTCAGAACCGGTCCTGCTCTTTCTTTATCCCTTGACCATTGTCTTAATTTGCTTTCACCTGCTCCATTGCCTCATCCCCTTGCGCCCGCAGGCCTTTCAATTGACCTTAATCTTGACCGGCCTGGTCGCTTTGCCGGAAGCTTTAAAAAAGGTGTCGCTCTTGGCAGCAACACCTTTCTGGAAAAATTGTTTAGCTAAGCTGACAGTCTACCTCCCCCTCTTTGACCAAGGTTTTGGCTGGCTAATACCGGCCGGTTTGGGGCTTGGCATTAGCCTTTTGTGGCTGCGTCAGCGGCCGGCTGAAAATATTGGTGGGTCTCGGTCAACCTAGACCGCTCCAGTAAACGTCTATACAAAGGCGACCGCTCAAGCAAGTCAACATGGCTGCCGGCCGCCTCAACGGCCCCATCTTTTAGGACTACAATTTGATCAGCCCCCTCAATTGACTTCAGGCGGTGAGAGACAATAATGACTGTCCGCCCCTCAATCAGACGGTTGAGGCTGCCCTGCACCTTCATTTCATTCTCCACATCCAGAGCCGAGCTGATCTCATCTAGCAAGAGGATCGGCGCATCCTTTAAAAAGGCCCGGGCAATAGAGATTCTTTGCCGCTCGCCACCGGAAAGCTTACTGCCATTCTCCCCAATTGCAGTCTGATAGCCCTCCGGTAGAAGATTCACAAAGTCATCACAGTTAGCCAAACGGGCAGCGGCTAAAACCTCTTCATCGGTAGCCTCTCGGCGGCCGATGCGGATATTTTCTAAAACCGAATCATCAAACAGCAAGACCTCTTGAAAAACCATCGAAACAGCATCAAACAAGCTGTCTGTAGAAATCTTTTGAATATCTTCACCGCCAATTAAAATTTCACCTTGATCATAATCAAACAGGCGTGAAATCAGCCGAAGCAGCGTTGTTTTGCCACAACCTGAGGGACCGACTAGGGCAGTCACTTCACCCTGCCTAGCCGTAAAACTGCAATCCTGGATCACCGGTGTATCCGCTTGATAGGAGAAACTCACGTCTTTTACTTCCACATCAAAGTGGCTTAGTTTTTTCTCAGTTCCGGTTTGGTTCTCATGGTCTCTAATTTCATTGATGCGCTTGGAGCGGGACTCGAAGGTCAAGATCTCTGCAATATTCATAAAAATACCCACAACGGCATCACTCAAACTCGCGGCAGCCAATAAAAAGCCAATGATATAGAGGATACTGATCTGTCCGGCGGCATATAAACTGACACCGGTAACGAGCACCGTTGCCATCGTCAAGCGAGACAGGGTCCCGGCCAGACTGACAACTGCCGCCTGCTTGAATTCACCTCTAAAGCGGATGCGCTCTGATTCATCAAGGCGGTCAGCGATTCCAGCGGCTCGTACCGTCCCCAAGCCGTAACTTTTAATCTCTTGCTGGCGCTCAATTGATTCTTGGATGTAGTCTGAATTTTGCCGCAGTTCCCGGTAATATTCGGTCGTGGTCCGGCGCTGCATGTTGCGCGACAAAATCGTCAATACTACCCCCAGCAAAATGGGCAGCAAAACCGCCAGTCCTAAGCGCCAATCAGAGACCATCATCAAGACGATCACCAAGAGCAAAAAGGCCGACAGTCCCAGGAGCTGAGGCAAGGCATGCGACCAGGCATGCTCCAAGTCCAAGACATCCTGCATGACGGTCTGAGACAAGTCAGCCAGGTCATGCTTGGAATAATAAGATAAGGGCAATTTTTTCAAGGCTTCAGCTATCTCAACCCGCAGATTCTTAGCCTCTCGATAAGTGGCATTGTAGGTGTTGTTATACTCCAGGGTCAAAAAAATCAAGGTGAAGATAACCGTGCCCAGAATCGCCAGCAGATAAGTTAGCGGTCGCCCCTTGACTTCGCCCAAAATGTCAGCGGCAAAGAACATAAAGACCATGACCATAGCCATGCGGCCCAGATTAGAGAAAAAGCTCATCACAGCCGCCTTTAAGGTGCTTTTAACGCCCGTTTCGGTCAGGGCAAACCAATGTCTTAAAACTTTCATTGCTTATCTTCCTCCTTGAGCCAGTTGCCAATCGTTAGCTTGGCTAAATAAACGCTGGAGTGTAGCATAGCGGCCGTCTCCGGCCATCAAGCCGTCATGCCGACCGCGTTCTACTATTTGACCGGCCTCTACCACCAGGACCTCGTCCGCCCCTTGGATGGAGCTCAAACGGTGGGCAATCATGACGACTGTCTTCCCCTGCATCAGCCGGGTAAGGGCTTGCTGAATCTCAAATTCATTATCCGGATCGGCCGCCGCGCTCGCCTCATCTAAAACGACAATGGGGGCATCTTTTAAAATAGCCCGGGCAATGGCAATGCGTTGAATTTCGCCACCGGACAAGTGGACACCGTGAGAGCCGATCAAGGTGTTCTCCCGCTCCGGGAACTTAGCCAAGATCGGATCACATTGAGCTGCCGTCATTGCGGCCAAAACCTCCTCCCGACCGGCGTCAGGCCGCCCCATCCTAACATTTTCATACAAGCTCACCTTAAACAAACCGGACTGTTGAAAAACAAAGGCAATATTTTTGGTCAAACAAGCTTCTGAATAGGCAGACAGGGGCAGACCACCGATTAAAATTTGGCCGGCTGACAGGCTATAAAAACCAGAGATTAATTTAGCAATCGTCGACTTCCCCCCGCCAGACGGCCCCACTAGTGCATAGGTCTTACCGCCCTCCAGGTGAAAAGACAAGTCCTCTATGACGGGGTGGTCGCCATAGCTAAACGTCACCTTGTCAAAGCAGATATCTGTGCCGGCCAGCCGCTCGACCCGGCCTCGCTCCGGTTGCGCCTCGTCAATTTCTCGGACCAAGGCCTCGATTTTATCGACTGCATTGTTCGCCAAAAAATGATGCATACCGACATACATAATCCCCATCAAAAAGAAGTTAATCAGGCCAAAAAAGACGACAAAAAAGATGGCCTTAGACAAGAAGAAAGCCGGGACCTCTCCCTCGTTAAAAAGCCAAAAGCCCAGAGGGATCAAGAGCAGAAAGGCTCCGCCCAAAAGCAATTGAAAGGGAACATAGACACCACGACAGCTCATCGAATATTGATAAGCGGCCTTGCTGTAGGCTGCAATCGACTGATAAAAGGCCTTGATGGAGTGGACATCGGCCTTAAAGATCTTAACCACCGGCATGCCCCGCACATACTCCACGGCCCGGGCATTCATCTCTTCTTGCAGCTTCATGTAAAGGTCCATAAAGCTTTGTTCACCAGTCATAAAGCGAACTAGAATAAAGGCCAGCACAATGATGACTAAGGTGAGTAGACCGATGCGCCAATCAACTAAGAAATTGGTGGCTAAAATAAGGATTGGCATGAGGGCGGCCACCGTCTGGTCGGGGATCAGGTGGGCAATGCTGGCATGGGTGAGGCTGGCATTGTCATCCAAGATCTTTCTAATCTGACCAGAGCTGTGTCGGTCAAAAAAACTAAAAGGGGCGGTCATTATTTTTTTGAGGCCTGTCTTTTTGAGGTCTGTTTCGAAGCGAAAACCTAAGGCATGAGAGCACATGGCTGAAGCCATGTAGAAGGCCCCATACAGGATGAGAGAAATTGTGATACCGATAGCCTTGGCTCCCGCTGCACGGAAGTCGGCTCGCAAAATAAGGTCATCCAAACACTGATATAGCCAATAATATGGCAAGATCATGGCGATGGTCGCTAAGACGGCCAAGGTAATGGAGGCATAGGCGTAGCCGATCTTAGCTCCGCTGTACTGTTTAAGGCGGCGATAAATTTTCATTATTATACCTTTCTATTTCGGTCCGCTGTCTGTCGGTAAATTTGTGGCGAGCTGCCAAATTGTTTTTTAAAAGCGACAGCAAATTTGCCCTGGTGGCTGTAGCCTATAGCCTCTGCGATAGAGGCTATGGACTGGTTAGTTTCGCTCAACAAGCGGGCGGCCTCCTGCAGGCGCAAGCGCTTATGGTAGGCGTGGATGGACATGCCGTAAACCGTTTTGAACTGCTGCTGCAGGTAGGTTCTGGAAATGCCTGTCTGAGAAGCCAAGTCCGCTAAAGTCGGACTGGCTCTTAAATTAGCCTTTAAGCCGGCCGCCACTTGGGCCAGTTGCCTGACCCGCTCCCCCGGCAAATAGGCGACCGGGCCGTCGAGCGAACCGTCATAGTTTTCCAAAAAATTCAATAAGTAAAGGCATAACAGGCGAAAAGCGGCCGGCCTTTTGAGCTCGGCCGGATCGTAGTTTGCCAAGAATTGCTGGATAGCTTCTGTGCCCCTGATCAAAACGACTTGTTCCTTCGCATACCGGCTGGAAATCAGCTCCCAATCAATACCGAAGTCAGCAAATAAGTCCACTGTCTCGGCGGGCAAAGGTAGGCACAAGTTCAGCTCCAGGCAGCGAAAATAGCGGTCCGGAAAGTCCGCATAGGTCTCGTGTCTTGCATATGAGTAGAGCAACAAATTTTCCGGGGGAAAATAGGCGTGACGGTTGACGCTGGAGATATTCCATTCCATGCGGCCCGCAAAAGCGTAGCAGATCGACAACATGGGGATGTAAGCCCCTTCACTGTTGGGTACCGAAAAAGCACATTGGTTGTGATAGTCAGTTAAAACAGCAAAGACACCGGGAAATAGAGTGGCAATATAATTCCTGGCCGCATCGATATTTTGGTGGCGGTAGGTAGCCCAGCCCTCGGTTTCGCCTGCATAGGTTAAATTAAACTGGTCCACATGAAGACTGATGTCATCTTTGACATACAAAAACTCATGCTCTGTTGAGTTCGTCATGGCCTCCTCCTATCGGCATCGTCCAATCTTTAAGGTGTTGTGCTCAAACCTCTTATTTTAAAATCTGTTTGCAATTGCTAACAAGTAGATTATATACGGTTAAACGACTGAAAAAAGGCCTAAAATATCAACTTAGCTCCAATCAGACAAAAACAACGACCGCTCCGGAAAAAAAACGACGGCTGACACAGAAAAAATCCCCTTGTTTGAAATACCGACAAGAGGATTTGAGCAGAGACCGCTATAGAACTTTTATAAAACAGCTGTTAAAGTGAATTTAATTTCTCATACTGTGGATGGGGGCCGGAATGCGGCCACCACGGTTGATCAGGTCTGCCGAAGATGCTTGGTTGACCGCCATAATCGGGGCATCGCCCCACAGACCGCCATAGTGAACCTTATCACCGACCTGCTTGCCCGGAACCGGGATCACGCGGACCGCTGTCGTCTTGTTGTTAAAAGTGCCGACTGCCATCTCATCAGCTATAATGCCGGATATAGTCGTAGCCGGCGTATCGCCCGGGATCGCTACCATATCAATGCCGACTGAGCAGACGCAAGTCATCGCTTCCAGTTTCTCCAAGGTCAAAAAGCCCTTTTCAGCCGCCTCGATCATCCCCTCATCCTCACTGACCGGGATAAAGGCACCAGACAGCCCCCCCACATGTGATGAAGCCATCACGCCGCCCTTTTTGACGGCATCATTCAACATGGCAATGGCCGTCGTTGTGCCCCAAGCACCACAAGAAGAGAGGCCTATTTCTTCGACGATCCTAGCAATCGAATCGCCCACCACCGGCGTCGGTGCCAAGGAAAGGTCAATGGAGCCAAAGGGCATGTCAAGCGCTTTAGCAGCCTCCGTGGCCACCAGCTGTCCCACGCGGGTAATTTTAAAGGCCGTCTTTTTGATGGTGTCGGCCACGACATCCAGGGGCTTACCTTTGACTTCTTTGAGTGAAGCAAGTACCACCCCGGGACCGCTGACACCGACATTGATCACACACTCCGGCTCACCCGGCCCGGTAAAGGCGCCGGCCATAAAGGGATTGTCTTCCGGGGCATTGGCAAAAACCACCAGCTTGGCACAACCGTAGGCATCAGTGTCAGCCGTCAATGCTGCTGTCTGTAAGATAATGTCGCCCATGTCACGAACGGCATCCATATTGATCCCCGCCCGGGTGCTGGCTAGGTTAATCGAGGCACAAACGCGCTCAGTCTCCGCCAGTGCCTGCGGCAAGGACCGGATCAACTTACGGTCGCTCTCTGTGTAGCCCTTGGGACAAAGAGCTGAAAAACCGCCGATAAAATTGACACCCACAGCCTCAGCCGCCCGGTCCAAGGCCTCGGCGAAAATTGTATAATCCTCCGTGCGCGAGGCCGCAGCAACTAAGGAAATAGGAGTCACTGAAATACGTTTGTTAATAATCGGCACACCGTAGCGGGCTGTTATCTCCTCACAAACTGGAACCAGTCGGGCCGCCTTTTCAGTAATTTTGCGGTAGATGCGCTCAGCTGCATCATCGGCCCGCTCAGCTGCACAGTCCAGCAGGGAGATGCCCATTGTCACCGTGCGGACATCCAAATGCTGTTCTTTAAACATCTCTATTGTTTCGATGATTTCAAAATTTTCAAACATGGTTTCCCCTCGTCCTGCAGGCTGTCTTAAATCCTCTGCATTGCGTTAAAAATATCCTTGTGTTGTACGGTCACGGTCACTTGGAGGTCTGCTCCCACTGCCTGTAAACGAGTTTTTAAGTCATCATATCCGACCGTCATATCAGTTGTATCCACCAGCATAATCATCGTGAACATGTCTTGTAAAATTGTTTGCGAAATATCCGATATATTGACACCACACTCGGCTAAAACCCGGGTTATGCCGGCAATAATACCGGTCCGATCTTGGCCTAATACTGAAATTACATTATTATACTTGGCTTTTTGACTCATCTTCTCAGCACTCCTTTGGTTGCTTAAAACCGTTTTTTCTTTTTGAATCATATCTTAGCACACAGGCCAGGGCAGGGTGACATCGGTTGGCACTGGCGGCTGCCAAACAAGCCTTGTCAAGCCTTTTCGGAGAGTTGAAATCAAGGCTTGGTTAACGTATACTAACTATGTTAAAAAATTCACAGAAAAAGGTGACCAGGATGATCAGTTCCAGTCGCGAAGACTATATCCATAGCATCTACCGCCTGACCCGCAAGCAAGTCAGCACAAGCAGTGTAGCCTTAGCCAATAAACTGGGTGTCTCCCGCCCCTCCGTCAGCGAGATGCTGCGCAAACTGCAGGCAGATGACTTTATTATATTTGATGAAAATCGCATTTCCTTGACCGGTAAGGGCGAGGCTTATGCTGCTGAAATTGCGGCAGCCCATTCTGTCTGGGAGGTTTTTTTGATCGACCGGTTGGGGTTGCCGATGGAGGCAGCCCACAAGTATGCCCACAAATTGGAGCACATCACTGACGCCCCCCTCTACCAAGCTTTAGAAAACTATTTGGACGAGACACAAAACTTCGACCGGATGGAAACAGCCAGTAATGAGCTTGACCGTACTTAACCGATCGATGTGATAAAACGTTTTTCAGCTGATCAAAGGGCTTGATTCAGCCGCTAATAACAGCATCAACACTTTCGTCCCAAGGGGCCTTCGGCAAAACTTCCACCACCTGTTCTCGGTAACAAACCGCCACTTTAACCGCCCTTGCAGTTCCCTTTTTCTGCTTTTCTCTGGCCTTTATCTGACTTAAAAAGCGGTCATAATAGCCACCCCCATAACCCATTCTCACACCATTGAGGTCCACGCCCAAGCAAGGCAAAAAAATTAAATGCGGCTGCACCGAGGTACAGCAAGCCGTCTCCGGCGGTTCTAAAATTCCATAAGAGCTGACCGCCCAGCCACTTGCCTTAAGTTTTTTTTCTAAAAGCAAGCCGGTTGGATCCCTAAATAAGAGCTGCTTATTCGAACTTATAGGCACTCCGCCCTCAACTTTTACTGCTGCTGTTTCAGACCGGGCCAACTTCGCCCTAAAAAAGGACTTAAACAATTGACTCGGCAAGGGAGCCCAGCCCAGCTGTCCGGCCGGCAAAACCCGAGGGGCATATAAAGAAAAGCCCAGACTGTTTAACGTCGACCAAGCCGGCCACAAATTTGGTTCTTCCGGCAAAGGTAAAAAAATGGCCAGCTTAAAGGCGCCTCGCCCCGGCGCCTTACTGCGCCCTCTTCGCAAACGCAGTTGGCAGGCCCGGGCCACAAGCAAACGGCAAATACCTTCCGCCCGGCGAGCCCGCTCTGCCGCCGAGATAGCCAGCCGCCTTTGTCTAAGCAGTTTTCGACAAATCTCTTTATCCTCCGGATTCATGGTCACCACCTTCACGTTTTATTCCCAAAACTATTTTTAAAAACTATATACTATACTATGCACTGACAAAGTAAATCCAAGCAGTACCACCGGTAAACCGGCTAGGATCTGCTACTAACCGAAAAAATAAAGAAGAGGCAGTTGTGAAAAAAAATCATTTCTACCAAAATAACGCTGACGACTACCGGTCAAGCGCCTCCCAGGCAAACACTCACCGAGGGCAGGCAGCCACTGCCAAGGACAAAAAGCGCAAAAATAAGTGG
>CAMXYS010000014.1 GCA_947253135.1 uncultured Clostridia bacterium | reverse complement strand
CAGCGGATGACTCAAGCCAACCGCCTGAACCGGCCGGTCAGAGATCTCCGGCCGACACACCTGCCGTCCGGTAAAGAAAGGCGTCGTCAGAGCCAGCAGTGCTTCCAAAGCGCCGGCAGCTCCAAACCAGCGGTCGACAAAAAGGCTATTGGCCTCAGCCCAGCGTTCAATGGCTGCACTCAAGTGAAAATCCCACATCAAAAAACCGTTTAGCAAAAGTCCCAGGGCAGGATTAGCTGCCAGCAGCATCTTTTTTTGCAAACCGCTAAGCTGCTTTAAAGCTGCGGCCGCAGATGGAGGCTCATTTTTCTGCGCGGACTTGACCTCGGCTTCCGCGCCGATCAGCAAGGCCTTGAGCTCAGCTAAAAGCGAACCGCCGTCAGGTCTTGAAAAAGCCTCAGCCGGTGTCCTTTTCAGTAAGGCAACCAGCTCTTCCAAGTCGGTCAGGCCGGTGCGCAAATTAGCTAAATAAGCCTTGCCCCGCGAAGTCTTCTGACCGGTCAAGGCGAATAACAACAGCTGTAAGACAAAACCCGCAGCAGTCAGCCAGCCGGTCAAGGGCAGGAAAAGTTTAAAGACAAAGCACAGGGTTGCCGCCCCTGTGACCAAAGGCAAGGCAAAGGAAATAAAGGACAGCCAGCCCTTGCTGCGGGTAAATTCTGCCGGCCGGTCTGTTGCCGACTCATGCAAATTGAGTGTCCTGGCCGCCTCTGCCGGTGTCAAGCGCTCACAAAACCGTCTTCTCTCGCCGGCCAAAACGGCAGAACAGTCCAAGCAAAAGTCGGGCTCGTTAATCAATTGAAAGACAGCCTCCCTGCGCTTTTGTGCGGCCTTTTGCCGGTCTTCCTCGCGGCCCTCGGCAGTCACTCCGGCAGGACCGGCCTCAGTTAACCAAATCAGCATTTGCAACCGAGCATCGGGCGACCGGCCGGCCCCCAAAAACTCAGCCAGCGAAAAGTCTCCCACTAAGTCTAAGTCCACGGCCAGCTCCTCTTTCTGTCTGGCTTTTAACATCAATCCGACAGCAGCTTCCGCCCCTGACCCTGCCTGCCCGCTCCGTTCCGCTTGCTCATAAAAACGCCCGTCCGCCAGCTTTAGATAGTGGTCAATAAAAAAAGAACGCCGGTTGTGAAAAAGCAAGTTTTTTTTAATTTTGCCGTGATAATTGACTAGTGCAACAAATAAAGCCAGGGCAAGTAAAACCGGCAACCAATACAGGTAGTGGCCGGTTAAGGCTGCTGCCACAATGCCCGCCAAAAAGGCGACGAAGATAAAAAAGCGGCCGGTCGAAATAGTCGCTGACCTTTTTTTCAAAATTTGAATCTGTTGGTCTTCAGCCTGCTGCCACTCTTTCAGTATCCTCTGATCAATCTTTTTCATCCGCTTGTCATCACTTTCAAAATAGTAAGTAAGAGCAAATAACAGCTGCTTTTCCTGCTGAATTGGAATGCCTTGTCGGCGCAGGCGAATATCTTTTCTGCCGAATAAATAAAGCCCTGACACTGCCCTTTCGGTTTGATTTGTCACTCGTTCTATCATACAATGCGGAGTGAGGACTTAAAAGCTTCATCCCCTCAAACGGGATCTCGAAGAATGGTAAATGGGAGGAATATAATGTATCTGCAAAAAGAGCCTAAACGCGGTTATACTGAATATGTCAATATTGATGTGCGCGACGGTGAAGGTAGCTTGATGGATGTCGGCTATCTGATTCTCGAGCCGGGCGACACCTACGAATTTGGTGACGACCGCAAGGAGATTTCCTGGCTGATGATGGTCGGCAAGGCCGAGCTGGAGATAAACGGCAAAAAGACCGAGATGGAACGCCCCAACCCCTTTGACTACAATCCCTGGTGCCTCCTAATGTCCGCCGGCGACAGCTGCAAGTTAACAGCTATTGAGCACAGCGAATTTTACGTTCAGGCAACCTACAATGACAAAAAATACACATCTGTTCTCTATACTCCCGACGACACCGACACTTGGCGTCGCGGTGCTGACGGCGAACTCAATAACTTGATGAAACGCGATGTTCGCACTTGCTATGACTACGAAAATGCCCCCTTCTCCAATATGGTCTTGGGCGAAGTGGTCAACCTGCCGGGCCGTTGGTCCAGCTATCCGCCCCACGCTCACCCGCAGCCGGAAGTTTATTTCTACTACTTTGAAAAAGAGCAAGGCTTCGGCGCCGGTTGGTCCAATGGCGAAGTGCACGAACTGGGTCACTACGGTTGTAGCATTATTACGGAAGGCACCCACTCTCAGGTCATGGCACCCGGCTATGCCTGTAACTACATCTGGGGCATCCGCCACTTAGACGGCAATCCTTGGGAAAAAACCCGGATTGATGATCCCGCTCACGAATGGCTGCTCGACAACCCGAAATACTGGGGCTGCGACGACAACTAAGTCACTTTTAAAGCTTGCTGCTCAATTTACCCGGAAGTCTTTAACTTCCGGGTTTTTTATTCATGAAGGGTAAATTAGACATAATCATGTATAATTCAAGAGAAAATAAAAATCAGGAGTAAACCGGATATGCCCATACCAAAATCAAACCCTTCCGACTGCAATCCCGGCCCCGGTCAGACGAAGCGGAAAGCCATCCGGACCGCTGTCTTGCTGCTGTTGTTTGCCCTCACAGCCTATTTTATCTACGGCTTCATCGGCCCTTACATCGGCGACAAGCAGGTCAACAACTTTTGGCAAAAGCGCTTTTCTATTAATGAATTTCAAACAGACCGCCGAGTTGGTCCGGACCGCATCCGCCTGCTTAATGATCAAAAAGAAAACTACTATACTTTTCTAAATGCAATTGACAGTGCTGCCGGCAATCTAAAATTGGTTTTACACAAAGAAACTTGCGGTGAGTTATCCGACCTCAGCATCGGTGCCCTGCTGACTGCTGCCAACCGGGGTGTCAAGATTGAGATTTTAGTAGATGGTAAATTAAAGGCCAAACAAAAGAATTGCTTTCGGCACCTGGCTACCTCACCCCAAATTTCAATCCGGGAATACGCTCCTGTGTCACTCTTTAAGCCCTGGACCTACAACAGCCGCCTCAAAGACCAATTTTTGTTGGCTGATGACCGTCTGGCCTGGTTCAGCTCGGCCGGCTCTTCTGACCACGATTATCCGAGTGACAGTGAAAATGTGATTAAAACAGTGGAAACGGACACTGCAACTGACAACGCTGTCGCCACCGATCACGAGCTAGAAACAGCAAACAGCTTTGACTGGAATGTTTTGATCTACAACAGCCAGGCTGATTCAAGAAGTTCTGCTGACAGTGTTTTGAGTGAATTAAGTAATTATTTCACCGCCCTTTGGACAGCTGAGCGCAGTAGACCGGTTCAACCCTCTGAAAAACAATTGTCCGATAGCCAAAGTACTCAAAGATCAGATCAGGAGGTAAAAAGTTGGCTGTCGGCGCGCCTAAACAATAGGGCCTTGCAATCCGCCCTCAATAACTACAGACTTGAAACCCAACCGGTAAGTCACATCAGCCTCTTAAAAAATCCGGTCAACGACCTGAATAAGGAACCTTACATCTGGTTTCAGTTGTCGCAGCTGATGGGGACGGCTAAAAACAAGGTCAATTTATGTACACCCTACCTGATGCTGTCGCCGGATATGCAAAAGGACTTGGAGCAGGCCGTTAATCAATCCGGCCTTAATGTGCAAGTGATTACTAACGCTGCTGCCGCCTCCCCTTCTTTTTTGCGGGCTGCTGACTACACCTACAATCGAGGACAAATTCTCGACACCGGTGTCCGTCTGTCAGAATACCAAGAAGAAAATGGCTTCCGGGGAAAAGCCCTATTACTGGATGACCACCTGACTGTACTGGGCAGCTACGATTGGACCTTGGCCGATACTTACCTCAACACCGAAAGCGTCTTAGTTATTGATAGCCCGGAAATAAATGAATCGATTGGCGAGCAGCTGGCAGCACTTAACCAAAACAGTTTGCCGGTCAAACCGGATGGTTCCTACTTAATTGCGGCCGCCAACTCCGGAAATATCGCCGGCGATAGTGACAATATAGAAGGAGTTGCCCCTCTACAGCAAAATCTTCGTCAAAAACCTCTGCTTTGGGGGGCCGGACTATTTATTCAACTCTTCCGCTCCCTCTTGTAAATGTTGACACAAAGTCACTTTTACCCTATCATACTTTATGTTGCTTTTAAGCGACAGGACCTGGAGAGTTGGCTGAGCTGGCTGAAGGCGCACGACTGGAAATCGTGTAGGCGTTGATAGCGTCTCGAGAGTTCGAATCTCTTGCTCTCCGTATAAAACCCCTGAAACACAACCGTTTCAGGGGTTTTGCTTAGTCTTGAAAGATTGATAAGGCTTTATTTAATTCACGTTTACAGGTAAATATTAGCCGAATTTAGAGTGATTTAGTTTCATAAGCAATATACAGCAACATTTGCAGTGGCTATTATAAGCCTTTTCCTGCTCTCTGACAGCCTGTTCTCTCCGACGAATGATATGCCCTTGACAGCTGGTCGATTAAGGGTAAAATTAACGAAAAGGGGTAATCTAACAAAAAGGGGTAGCCGTATGAAAAAATTATTATTGGGAATTTTGGGCGTTGTTGCCGCTGTCGTATATATTGTGTTTGGCGCTATTTTCGAACTCGCTATGGAAAAGAAATAAACATTGAGGCCGTCAATCGATGGCCTTTATTTTTGCCCCGGCGCTCAACCCACTTAGCCCTCTTGTAGCTGGTCTAAACTGAACTGCTCACCCACGCCCTCTTTTAAATAGTAGCCGACACTGGGGATTTTGCGAATCCGATAGTATTCCGGGTCTTGCAAAGAGACCTCAGACAGCAAGGAGAAGCCTGTCACCTTCCCCCTCCTTTTGCCCTTGCAATTCTCGGTTCTCTCCAACACCGACGAATGATGTGGCCTTGACAGCTGGTCGATTAAGGATAAAATTAACAAAAGGGGTAATTTAACAAAAAGGGGTAACCGTATGAAAAAATTGTTATTGGGAATTTTGGGCGTTGTTGCCGCTGTCGTGTATATTGTTGTTGGCGTAGTGGTAGGACTCGCCAAAAAATCAGGATAAACATTGAGGCCGTCAATCGACGGCCTTTATTTTTGCCCCGGCGCGCAACCTACTTAGCCCTCTTGTAGCTGGTCTAAACTTAACTGCTCACCCACGCCCTCTTTTAAATAGTAGCCGACACTGGGGATTTTGCGAATCCGATAGTATTCCGGGTCTTGCAAGGAGACTTCAGACAGCAAGGAGAAGCCTGTCACCTTCCCCCTCCTTTTGCCGGACAAGACCTGGACACCGACCGTCGTCCGGGTCTGTTTTTCGCCGACTAAGTCAGAAGTAAATAAAGCGGCCTTGTCCGTGTCCGAGATGATTAAGCAATCTGCTTCCGGAACAACTGTCTCTCCTTCAGCCGGCTGCAGGACCACCATACCCGCCAGAGGCGAACTGTCACTGTAGGCATTGACCAGGCGGCTGCGCTTATTTTTGGTTTGGTAAGTTGACAAGGGAATACGGGCCACTTTGCCGTTTTCAAAGGCAAAGAGAACACTGCCTGCATAATCTTCACCCGGCACAATCATTTTTAAAATCCGCTCATCGGGTTCCATATCTAAAACATTAGGCAGGTAGGCCCCCAGCTCGGAAGGCTTTTGGTTTTCAAATTCATAGAAATATGACTTGTAGGCGTTGTGTCTGTCGGTCAGAAAAATAACCTCCATGGCATTGCCCGTCTCCACTTCCTGGATGATGACATCTTCTTCTTTAGTGCGCAGCTCACCTGCACTGCGAAGCGAGGTCAAGGCCAGCTTTTTCAAATAGCCGTCGCGTGTCAAAAAAGCCTTCAAACGGAAGTCATCAATCAGGTCTTCTTTGGTCACCGGTTCGATTTCTGCTACTTTAACCAGACTGGTGCGTCTGGGCTGGCCATACAGATCGGCTACTCTTTTTAGGTCGGCTTTGATATCCCCGTCGATTAACTTGGAGCTGTTTAATTTCTTTTCCAGCCGGCCGATCTCTTCACGCAATGTCGCCAAGTCAGCAGTCCGCCGCAAAATGTATTGTCGATTTAAGTGGCGCAGCTTTATCTCCGCCACGTATTCAGCTTGCACCCGGTCGATCTCAAAACCGGCACACAGATTGGGGACAACCTCTTCTTCTGCCTCTGTCTCGCGGATAATTTTAATCGCCCTGTCGATATCTAAAAGAATCTTTTCCAAACCGCTCAGCAAGTGTAAACGGTCTCTGGCTGCAGCTAGATCAAAACCGATTTCTCTTTTAAGGCAAGACCGGCGGAAGGACAGCCACTCATGAATGATATCTTTAACTCCGAGCACGACCGGCTGTCCCTTAACCAAAAGGTTAAAGTTACAGGCAAAGCTGCTCTCCAGGGCAGTCAGCCCGTAAAGGCGTTGCATCAAGGCCTCCGGATCGGCCTGTCGCTTGATTTCAATCGCCAACTTGAGGCCGTCTTTATCGGTTTCATCGCGAACATCATTGATATCTTTAAGCTGGCCGGCCTTAACCTGCTTGGCCAAGTCATCGATGATCTGTTCCACCGTGGTTGTGTAAGGAATTTCGTAAACTTCAATCACCCGGTTCTTTTTGTCATAGCGGTAACGAGCCCTGATTTTAAAACTGCCCCGACCCGTTTGATAAATTTGCTTGATTTGCTCCCGGTCGTAAATCAATTCTCCCCCGCCCGAAAAATCAGGGGCCGGCATATAGTCTGTGATATCAGCCTCAGCATCATCTATATAGGCAGCGGTAGCCGCACAAACTTCTTTTAAGTTAAAAGAGCAAATATTGCTGGCCATGCCAACTGCTATACCTTGGTTGGAATTGACTAAAATAGAAGGAAAAGTCACCGGAAATAGGGTCGGCTCCTTCAGTGTGCCGTCGTAATTGTCCACCAGATCGACTGCATCTTTGTCGACAGCAGCAAATAACTCGCGGCAAATCGGTTGCAAGGCGGCCTCGGTATAACGCGGGGCGGCGCACTGCATATCGCGGCTGTACTGCTTGCCGAAGTTGCCCTTGGAGTCCACATAGGGATGTAAAAGTGCTTCGTTGCCCGCCGTCATGCGGACCATAGTCTCATAGATAGCCTGGTCGCCGTGGGGGTGCAGCTTCATGGTTTGCCCGACGATATTGGCCGACTTGGTCCGGTCGCCACGCAATAAATTCATCTTGTACATGGTATAAAGAATCTTGCGGTGGGCCGGCTTAAAGCCGTCAATTTCCGGAATTGCCCGCGAGACAATAACGCTCATGGCGTAGGGCATGTAGTTTTTTTCCAGCGTGTCAGTAATCACTTCGTCTCGCCCGAAACGATCAGCAACTGCCGGCTCAAATACTTGTCTACTATCTTTCTTTTTACTCATTTTCTTCCTACTTTAACGAACAAGGAGCCTTGTAGCCTCTGCCTTTCAAAAACCAATCAGTTGCCAGTCAGCTGATATCAAGCATATCCAAATAAAGGTGGCCGTCACTTTCGATATGGGCTTTGCGCCCGGCCAGGTTGTCGCCCAACAGCAGGTCAAAGCTGGCCTGCATGGCCTCTGCTTCAGCCGGTAAAACCTTGATCATCCGCCGAGTGGCGGGATTCATGGTCGTCTGCCACATCATCTCCGGCTGGTTTTCACCCAGCCCCTTTGACCGCTGAATGGTCACTTTTTTACTGTCTAAAGAACTGACAATTTCATTTCTTTCCGCATCAGAATAAGCAAAATAAGTCTTGCTGTCTCTCCCCTTGTGCTCGCTAATTTCAAACAAAGGCGATTCGGCTATATAAATCTTGCCCTCCCTAATCAGGGTCGGCGTCAGGCGGTAAAACATGGCCAGCACGAGGGTTCTGATCTGAAAGCCGTCAACATCCGCATCTGTACAAATAATGATCTTGTCCCAGCGCAGGTTGTCCAAGTCAAAATTACTGATCTCCTTATGTTTGCCGGGGATTTCAACCCCACAGCCCAAGACTTTAATTAAGTCGGTAATAATCTCACTTTTAAAAATGGTGTTGATATCGGCCTTCATACAATTTAAGATCTTGCCACGGATGGGCATAATTGCCTGAAACTCCGCATCTCGCCCCAACTTGGTCGACCCTAAGGCCGAATCCCCCTCAACAATATAAAGCTCCCGGCGGCTTAAGTCTTTTGTGCGACAGTCTACAAACTTTTTAACCCGGTTCGTCAGATCAACCGTGCCGGACAGTTTTTTACGGATATTTAACCGGGCCGTTTCAGCACTCTCGCGGCTTCTTTTATTGATTAAAATTTGGTCAATGACCCGGTCAGCCTCATCAAAATTTTCAATCGTCCAGACCTTTAAATTTTCGCGCAGCAATTCCCCAGTAAAAGTCTGAATAAAGCGGTTGTTAATAGCCTTCTTGGTCTGGTTTTCGTAGCTGGTCCTGGTCGAAAAAGAGTTCATCACCAAAAGCAGGCTGTCTTCGATATCGACAAAGGAGATTTTGCTTTCATTGCCTTTGTACTTACCCCGCTCCCTGGCCGTCCGGTCCAAAATAGAAGTAAAGGCCTGCTTAACCGCCCGGTCAGGCGAGCCGCCATATTCTAAGAAACTGGAGTTGTGATAATATTCCAGGCGGTTGACTTCATTGTTGAAGCAGAAGGCCACATTAACCTTAACCCGGTAGTCCTCCCGGTCTTGTCTGTCTCGGCCCTCGCCTTCACCAGAAAAGCTGACCGGCTCAGTAAGCCCCTTATCCGCATTTAATTCGCGTACATAGCCGGTGATGCCCTCCGGATAGCAAAAGCTCTCTTCAGTCCCTGTCTGCTCGTCTGAAAAGGTAAAGGTGACACCGGCATTGACCACCGCTTGCCGTTTGAGAGCCAGGTGGAAAAATTCAAGCGGTATGTCGACATCGGTAAAAACTTCCCGGTCCGGCAGCCAGCGCTGGATCGTGCCGGTCCTTTTTTGGCTAGTAGGCTCCTTGGACAGGCCACCGACATTTTCTCCCTTTTCAAACTGTAGGCTATATTCATAGCCGTCGCGCCAAACCTTCACCTTAAACCAGGCGGAGGCATACTGGGTGGCACAGGCACCCAGGCCGTTTAAACCCAGGCTGAATTCATAGTCGCCGCCGGCTGCATTATTATATTTGCCGCCGGCGTAAAGTTCGCAGTAGACCAACTCCCAATTGTAGCGCTCTTCTTTGCTGTTATAGTCAACCGGGATACCCCGACCGTAATCTTCCACCTCCAAGGAGCCATCCTGATAGCGTCTGACATGAATCGTGTCGCCATAGCCTTCCCTGGCCTCGTCGATGGAGTTAGAGAGGATTTCAAAAAAAGAATGCTGACAACCCTCGATATTATCTGATCCGAAAATAACAGCAGGACGAAGCCGCACGCGGTCCGCCCCCTTTAAAGACGAAATACTGGTATTGTCATAGCGGTCTTTTTTGCTCATCAAATGCCTCCTTAAGCCTGTTAGCCGAACATTCATTCTAACAAAAAAGAAAACTTGACGCTATTTTATAGCAAAAGGTTGAGATGGCTCTCTTTTTTACACCAACTTAATTTGCAGGGTCATTTTTTAAATTGAAAAATCAATTAATATTTGACAGATATAACTTGTGCGAAGTAGATTCTATCACATTCTATTTGGGAAAAGGTCAACATAAAAAAAGACAGCCATCAACACAAGTAAGATGCTGACAACTGCCTTCTTCCACTGGAGCTGAGGGGAGTCGAACCCCTGTCCGATGCCATCTTCCTGGTAACTTCTCCGGGTGCAGCCGCTCTTTAAAGAATTCCTCTGTGATCGAGCCGACCGGCAGGCTTATCAACAGAGTAAGCTTCATACTACAAGCAGTACCGCAAAGCTTTGGTACCGTCGTTCACCGCTTTAACCACCCTGCGGTCAGGTCCACCTAATCTTAAATGCAGTCCTAGCCGGCGGAAGAACCCGTCCTGCATCCGTGGCTTAATTAAGCCGCGTAAGCGTAATTATCGTTTGCAATTACTTTTTGTTTCCGTTTTTTAAAGTGGCCAACGGAACCCACTACCCGCTATCACGAGGGCAACGACACCGTCGAAACCGGTGCAACCCCGTATACATGGTACAAGTATAACATATTTAGTCGCTCAAGCTGGTAGCGGTTCTTGCAAACTTTCAGCTAGCCGTCCCAATTTTGAGCCTTTACCAATTCACTGTATACCCCTTGTGCCGCCAACAGGTCCTCGTGCCTACCGAGTTCAACAATGTTGCCCTCCTCCACCACTGCAATCCGGTCCGCCCGCCGCACCGTCGACAGACGGTGGGCGATCACAATGGTGGTGCGCCCTGCTGACAGGGCTTCAAAGGTTTGCTGAATTCTGGCCTCGGTCACACTGTCTAAGGCCGATGTGGCCTCGTCCAAAATTAAAATGGCCGGATTCTTTAGAAAAATTCGGGCAATGGAAATGCGCTGTTTTTGTCCGCCGGACAGCATGACACCCCGTTCTCCCACTTGGGTGTCAAAGCCATCCGGCATAGCCATAATATCCTCATAAATCTCAGCTCGTTTGGCCGCTTCTGCCACCTCCTCCATGGTCGCATCCGGTCGACCGTAGCGGATATTGCCGGCCACTGTATCAGCAAACAAAAAGACATCCTGCTGCACCACGCCGACATGGCGACGCAAAGAAGCTTGTTTTAATTTGCGCACATCCTGACCGTCCACCCTAACAACTCCTCTCGTCACGTCATAAAAACGAGGGATCAACTGACTTAAGGTGGTCTTCCCTCCCCCGGAAGAGCCCACCAGGGCCAAGGTTTCGCCGGGGCGAATATTCAGGTTGACATGGTGCAAAACAGGGTGACGTTCCTGATAAGAAAAAGAGACATCTTCAAAGCTGATCTGCCCCTTGGCCTGCTCCAACTCAACCGCATCCGGAGCGTCTTGCAATGATGGTTCCACCCGCATCAATTCAATAAAGCGATGTAGGCCGGCTGTGCCGTTGACAAACAATTCCGAAAAATTAGAGAGCTTGCGAATGGGGTTGACAAAGGTGGTGACATAGAGGCTAAAGGTGATCAGGTCAACTGTGGTTAATTTATTGCCCATGATCAAAGCGCCACCGACAGCAATTACAGCCAGCGACAAAACACACATGAAAAATTCCATCAAGCCAGCAAAAACCCCCATTTCGTGGTGATACTTCCGCTTGGCCGTCTTAAAGCGGTCATTCGAGCGATTAAATTTTTGCAGTTCTTTGGCTTCATTGGCAAAGGCCTTCGCCGTCTTAATCCCCGATATACCCGACTCGATTTCCGTATTGATACCGGCCACTGTCTCCTTAACCTGCACACCGACCCGGCTCATTTTACGCCGCCGGTGCCATACCACCACGATAAAAAGTGGCAACAGCAAAGTAATGACCAGGGCAAGCTGCCAGCAAACTGCGTACATAACGGCCAGAGCGCCGCCAATAGTGACTAAGGAAATAAAGATATCTTCCGGACCGTGGTGGGCCAGCTCTGTGATGTCAAAGAGGTCTGATGTCAGACGGCTCATCAAATGTCCGGTGCGGTTGTGGTCAAAATAATCAAAGGCCAGGCTTTGCACGTGGGTAAAGAGGTCTTTTCTGATATCAGCCTCCACTAAAACGCCAAAACTATGGCCCCAGTAGCCCACTATATAGGTAAAAACAGACCGCAAGACATAGGCCAACAGAAATATGACCATCACAGTCCAAAAGGGCTGCCAGCGTCCATCTGGGATTAATTCATACAAACACCAACGGGAGACCAGAGGAAAGGCAAGGTCGATGAGAGCAATCGAAAAGGCGCAGACCATATCCAGAAAGAACAGCTTTTTATGCGGTTTAAAGTAAGAGATAAAAATCTTTAAAGGCGATTGATTAAAACGACTTTTGCTCATTCTACTATGCTCCCTTCAGAAAACAAACGTGTTCCCTATGGTAATCAGGGAAGGTCTCCCTGTCAAAACGGGAGCGCCAATAAAACTGTCCCCGCTGTAATTAACACCAAGCTGCACAGACATCTGACGGGTAATTTTTCCTTAAACAAAAAGAAGGCAAAAAATAGGTCACCAGGATAATCAACTTGTCAATTGCAATGACAGCCGCCGCGGGGTCGGCTTTCTTAACTGATTAAGAGATGTGTTACACCTTGAAAAGTATTCGGCGACTAATTGATTTGGACTTTCTCTACTTCAACCAAAATGACCGACTCGCCCCCTTCAGTCGGTTCACTTTCCTATCAAAATAATTTATCAATAGCTTGTAAGGTCGACCTTACAAGCTATTGCGGCCTTTTGTCATTAAGCTCGCCTTATAACTTTGAGCCTATCCTAACCGCCTTTTTGCTTGCATAGTGTTTGCTAACTTGCTAATCTTTAAGCACAGAAGTTATTCGCTTGGAACAAATAAAATTCAGTGTCACCGCATGCACGGACATGAAAGGAAGAAAAATGGGATTTAAATTATTTTGCAAAAAACACGGTCTAGCTTTTGCTGCCGGCATGGCGGCCGCCGCAATCGGCAAGAAAATCTTAAAGAGTGAGGCAGTTCACCAGGCCACTGTTAAAGCGGTTGCCAAAGGCTTAAGCATTAAAGATGAGGCCCAGTCTACCATTAACACCATTAAAGAAGAATCGCAGGACCTCTACGCCGAGGCCGTCGCTGAAAAAGCAAAAAAGGAAGCGGCTAATTTTAAGGCAGATCAAGAGGACAAGGCAGCTACCGCAGCGGAGTAAAGTAAAGTCCAATCTAGTGGGGCATTTCAAGTCGATTGAGCTGATTGGTCAAAGAGCGCCGGGTTTGCCCGGCGTTTTTTGCAGACCGGTCATCCTCGCCCGAACTGTCGCTACATCTTATATACGGAGTTGACTATGTTATTTAAAATTGAACATGAACTAGCCGGGCGCCTCCGCCTCCGCTGCCCTCGCTATTACTTTAATCTGAAGCAGGCTTGCGCCATTGAAGAGGCCGCTGAGCAATTGACCGGGGTGACAGGCTGCCAAGCGAATGCAGCCACCGCCGGTATCCTCTTGCAGTTTGATCCGGCTCACCGCCGGCAAATTCTAACTTATTTCCAAGAACTCGATTTGGAGCAACTGGATTGTTCGGAAATTCACGACAGCCGGCTGGAAAACAAGCGCCTGGGCAACCGGCTGTTTGACCACCTCTACCGTTTAACAACCACTAAGCTGTTTATGACATTTTTTGTCCCGGCCCCGATCTCAACCGGCTTGGTCGTCATAAATGCCCTGTCTTTTGTCAAGGAAGGTTTTAAATCCTTGGCCCGGGGGAAGTTGGACGTAAATGTCCTGGATGCTGCTGCAATCGGTGTTTCCTGCCTGACCGGCCAATACAGTCAGGCGGCCAATATCATGTACCTGCTCAGCGTCTCCGAGTCCTTGGAGGATTACACCCTGCAAAAGAGCCGGGTTTCCCTGGCTCATGCCCTGGCTATGGATGTCGACACAGTTTGGCTGGTGACAGATAAGGCAGCTGACCAAGCTGACTCTGCGGCTGAAACGACCAGCGAGACCATGAAACAGGTGGCTTTGACCGATGTCCGCCCCGGCCAGGTCATTCATATTAATGCAGGCTCGCTTATTCCTCTGGACGGTGCCGTTGTGACCGGTGAAGCCCTGGTCAACCAAGCCAGCATGACCGGTGAATCAGAGCCTGTCTTTAAGCGAGTCGGCAGTAGCGTCATGAGCGGCACCACCGTAGTTGAAGGCAGCATCAATATAAAGGTGCGCACTGCCTATGGGGAAAGTCGCATTCAGCAAATTATAAATTTGTTGGAAAGCACAGAGCGCAACAAAGCCGTTGTGGAAAGGCGGGCCGGTGAACTGGCTGACAGGTTGGTCCCTTACAGCTTCTTGCTGTTTGGCGGGCTCTTGCTGAGAACAGGCAGCCTGTTGCGAGCCGCCTCTGTTCTGGTGGTCGATTACTCCTGTGCCCTGCGCCTGGCCCTGCCGGTCGCCACCATGACAGCCATGTTGCAATGCAGCCACCAACAGATCGCCGTCCGCGGTAGCCGGGCCTTGGAAAACTTTGCTGCCGCCGATGTCATTGTCTTTGATAAAACCGGCACCATCACTACCGCCGAACCGCATGTGGTCAAAGTTATCCCCATGCCCGGTTATGAGCGTGATGATATTTTGCGCACCACAGCTTGTATTGAAGAGCATTATCCCCACAGTTTAGCCCTGGCCATCGTCCAGCAGGCGCGGCGGGAAAATCTTAACCATGAGGAGGAACACACCCGCGTCAATTACATTATCGCCCATGGTCTTTCCACCCAATACAATGACATGGAGGCCCTGGTCGGCTCTGCCCACTTCCTCTTTGAAGACAGCGGCATCCCCCTCACTCCCACAGCCCGAGCCTTAATCGAACAAGAAGGCGCCGGCTATTCAGTCATTTATTTAGCCTTAGGGGGCGAGCTGGCCGGTTTTATTTGCATTGAAGAGCCGACCAGGCCGGAAGTGCCGGAAGTGATTGGACGCCTGCGCCAACAAGGTTTTAAGAAAATCGTAATGTTGACCGGAGACGGCAAAAGAGCTGCCCGCCGCGTGGCTGAAGCCAATGGCTTTGATGACTTTGCCGGAGACCTATTACCGGAGGACAAGCTGACCTATATCAAAGACCTGCAAGCCCAGGGCCATAAGGTGGTCATGGTGGGTGACGGAGTAAACGACTCCCCCGCCCTGAGCCAAGCCGATGTTTCCGTGGCGATGCAAGATGCTTCTGATATCGCCAGAAATGTCGCCGATGTCAGCTTACTTAGGTCTAACCTAGCCGGTTTAAATAGCCTGAGAGCGATCAGCCGGGCACTGATGACCAGACTGGCGCAAAGCTACCGCAATATCATCGGCTTTAACTCTTTGTTACTGGGACTGGCAGCCTTTAATGTCACCACGGCCACAACCATATCACTCCTACATAATGGGAGCACGCTGGCTATTACCGGTGCCAACATGCGCCCCTATCCGGTCACAGAAGTAAGCAAAGAAGAAAAGTAACACTTAACACTGCCCGGCTAAATGCCCGGGCGCCAATCAGCTAAAAGGGGGGGCGAAATAACTTCGCCCCTCTTTTTATGTCTAAATTCAATCAAGCTAGACTGAAGTGGGATCTATCAATTCCTGCCACCAAGTCTCAAATGCTGCCGCAGGTAGGTCTGCCATCTCTACAAAAGGAGGATCCATGTGGGTCAAAAAATGATTATTTCCATCTGCTGTCCGCCACATCACCGCCTCACCGTCTTCTGATCCGCGCCAAGCCCGCTCCAATTTAATGCCACTTTTTGCGGCCCTCTCTTCCAGTCGCTGGTATACCTGTTCTCTTTTGGTCAGGTAAGCTGCCAGCTCATCGTTGGGCACAACATAGGCATCTACCCTGGTTGCACCCGAGACAAGGGGCCTGTGCTCGGGCCAACCGGCGGCCACAGTATTACTACCGGTGACCGGTTCATTTTCACGGTGCAGACCAGTAGCCGGCCAGAGGGGCAGAGGGTAAAGTTCTATGTCTACTCGAACCCCCGGCTCGAACATATAGCAAGTCAAGGGGTAGAGGGCTCCGCCAAAAGGCACCTCCAGATAGGAGGGCAACCGGTCCGGATCAAGAAAGCGCATTTTGGCAAAGTCAGAATCCGGCTGTTCGTACATATAGCCGGGGATTTGTTTTAAAAAAGTTTCCGCCTCTTCCTCGTCTGCAAAAAGGCCCACGCGAACAGTGTAGTTTTCTTGTTGGAACTCCAGCAGCAAGTAATTTTTGAGAATGTCCATCCTATCGACCTCCCTTGGCCGGCTGTAAATAGGCCTGTTTTAGTGCCTCTACTTCCCGGCGACTCAAATGACGCCAGGCGCCTTCTTCCAGGCGTCCCAAGTGCAAGCCGTTGATCCGCACCCGCTGCAAATCCTTGACTCGCAGTCCACAAGCTTCTGTCATCCGCCTGATTTGCCGGTTCAACCCCTGGATTAGGATGATTGAAAAGCGACAATCTCCCAATTTTTTCACCCGGCAGGGAGCCGTTCGCTGACCCAAAATATAAACACCGGCCGCCATCTGCTCTAAAAAAGATGCCGTCACCGGTCGGTCCGTCAAAACATGATATTCTTTTTCGCTGTGGTCACCGGCCCGCATTAAGTGGTAGCTGAAGTCACCGTCATTTGTCAGCAACAAGAGGCCGCGACTGTCCTTGTCAAGTCGACCTACCGGATAAACACGCTCCGGGTAGGCAACAAAATCGATCACATTCTCTTTGACGTCGGGGGCGGCAGTTGTGACAATGCCGGCGGGTTTATTGAGCATCAGGTAAGTTGCGCGAACCTCTGATGGCGCTGTCAGTAGATGTCCTTCCGCCTCTACCCGGTCGCCCGGATAAACCGCTTGTCCTAAGCCGGCCGGCCGGCCATTCACAAGCACTTGCCCCCGCTCAATCAGCTCATCTGCCCGTCGCCGGGAACAATAACCGGCTCGGCTGAGGTATTTATTGAGCCTCATCCCGCTTGCCTGCTCGGCAGGATCGGACCGATTATCATTGTTTTCTTTTGCCAAATCTAACATCTCCTTGTTCCCTTTTGACACTCCGATAACACCTCAATTTTAGTTGATAAGAGCAAGCTCCTTCAACTCAAAGCTAAAAAGTTCATGTATGATAAGAAGAGTGATCTGAAAAAGGAGGTTTACATGAAATTTCAATTTCCCCAACACTTTGAGGCCGGTTTAACTGAACTGCTCACCGCCGCCAAGCAACCTGAAGGCAATATGGACTTTGCCGCCCTGGTTTTAGGTCCGGGTGAGCGCTACCAGTCACGTGGCAAAAATGAAGTGCTTTGTATCATCGGCTCCGGTGAGGTAAAGGCTACCATCAAATCCGGTTCAGCAGTCCTCAAGCGCTCTGACGTCTTTTACGGCACACCCGCCCTGGTCCGGGTCCCGGATGGCGAAAAATTCGAAATTGAAGGCCTGGCTGACCGGTCTGAATTATTTATCATAGGAACGGAAAACAAGCGCTCCTTTGAACCGGAAATTATGCTCACTGATGATCTCTTGAACCCTTCCGAGATCAGGGCTGTCGGCCTGATGAATGACTCCGCTGTCCGCGAAGCTAGAACCTACATGGACCGCAGCAACCGGCCCGAAACTAATTTCTTTATCGGTGAAGTCGTAATGGCCCCCGGCAAGTGGTCCAGCTTTCCGCCCCACTTCCACAAGGAAACAGAGATTTACTTCTATAAATTCTTGCCCGAAAACGGCTACGGTTACGCTGAGGTGGCCGGTGATGTTGAAATCGTCCGTCAACACTCTTTGACCATGATGAGCCAAGCTGAAGGACACCCCCAGGTAACCACTCCCGGTTATGCCGAATGGTATCTGTGGTGCATCCGTCTCGACGACGAAAAAGAATTAGTCACCACCTTTATTCCCGAGCATGAATGGGCTAACTCAAAAGATGCCCCCCTCTATCCCAACCTGCCGGTCACAGAATGACCGGCCGAATAAATGGCTAAATTATGATCCAATCGATCAGGATTAGAGCCAACCCAACCTAAAAGCCCGCCCCCTTATTTTAAAGGAAGCGGGCTTTTAAAGCGGTTTTGTACAAAGGCTATAGAAAATTGAGGACTGCCTGAATTACTCTTCCGGCAACAATTCCAGATAGAGGGCACACAAGGGTGGCAGGTCTATGGTTAAAGTCGGCTCCTGGTATTGGGGAACCAAGTCCGGCAATTCTGCAATCGGCACCTCCAACCCGCGCAAGGCATGCCCCGATTCTTCCGGCTGCTCATATTCCTCGCTGGACAATAAGTCGCGGTAATCTGCGACCAATTCCAATCTTAATTGCTCCAGCTTCTCTCTCTTTTTTTGTATTGAGGCCTTTTTATGTTCTAAAGCCTCATTTAGTTTGCGGTAGCGATCTTCGGCCTCACTTCCCGTGGCCGGCTCGGTCACAAACACCCGCTCCTGATCATCTCCCCAGTAAGCACTGCCGCCAAAGCGGGCGTCGTCTGAATTGAGAGCTACCCTGTACTGGCCATAACGCGGTGCTCGCATCACATAGTTGTCAACTACCGCCGGGGTCAAATTGAGGATGACCAAAACCACTTGGTTGTCATAGCTCCCGGCTCTGGCATAGATGTAGACGCTGTTGTCGCGGTCATCGGCCTCCATCCACTCAAACCCGTACCAGCTGTCATCTTGTTCCCAGAAAGCGGGCGACTGCAAATAAAAATGATTGACTGCTTTGACAAAGTCGTGCGTCTGCCGGTGGGCCTGGTCTGCCAGGCAGGGCCAATCGATTTCTCGCTTGAAGTCCCA
>CAMXYS010000013.1 GCA_947253135.1 uncultured Clostridia bacterium | reverse complement strand
GGGCATAGATCAAAGGCAGGTAACACGGGTCTGTCACCACGCTGGCCGCTCGGCTGATATCGTGGTTGTCGACAAAGGAGAGCAAGGTGTTACAGCCTTTGTAAAGAGCCCAGGGCTCATCGTTAAACTGCCGCTGTAGAGAGTGGGCTATTTCAAAGAGATTCCTGCTGTTAAAGGCAGACAACAAACCCTTGGCGCATTCATAGTTAGTGGCCGAATGGCAGCCTCTGTCGTTGACAATCTCATTGTAATTTCCATGGATCATTTCCCCGGTCAAAAAAAAGTCGGGTGCGATTTTATCACAGTGTAACCTCAGGGAACTCAAAAAATCTCGGTCCAATGTATAGGCCACATCCAATCTCAGCCCGTCTATCCCGTAATCTCGGCGCCAACGGTCCACCTGATCCAGCAAATACGCTGTCACTTGCGGATTTTTTAAGTTGAGTTTAACTAAGTCGAAATGCCCTTCCCAACCCTCGTACCAAAAGCCGTCACCGTAGTTGCTGTCACCGGAGAAATTGAGCAGAAACCAATCCTTATAGGCCGATCTTTCTCTTTTTTCCCGCACGTCTTTAAAAGCCCCAAAGCCCCTCCCGACATGGTTGAAAACACCGTCAAAAAGAAGGTGGAAGCCGGCTTTTTTGATGGCGCGGCAAAGTTCCACCAGGTCTTTTTCTGTGCCGAGACGGGGGTCCAGGCGGGCAAAATCTCGGGTGTCGTAACCGTGGGCGTCACTGTCAAAAAGCGGGTTGAATAAAATAGTCGTAACCCCCAAAGCCTGCAGGTGAGCTAACCAGTGCTCGACCTGCCTGATCGGGCCGGGCACAGCCGGCTCCACACAATTGTTCTGTCCGGCAACGCCACACAAACCCAGGGGGTATATTTGATAAATAATAGCTTCGTTATACCACATGGTCTTTCCCTTCAGGCTCCTAGCGAACCAATTCATGCTTGCCTACCAGCATAAAAACAGAGCGATCGTCAGCCCTGAAACGGCCGTCTACCAGGGGCGCTGCAGCCTCAGCTGCACTGATCTCCCGGCCGGCCGGAGCCGCTGTGTCGAGCATTAACTTCCACATGTAACGGTCCGGCAGAACCGGCAATTCGATGTCGGCCTCCTCCCAGTGCATATTAAAACCCAGATATATAAATTCATCACAGCTGCGCTCTGGTGAAAATCCGCTCCCCGCCAGAGGGCCGGCCAACATAATGCCGGCATAACGGCTCTCGTGCCGGCTATCTAATTCATAGGGACGGTGGCCGTGTAATGATTTTTCGGGGTAACCGCAATGCGGCACACCGTTGCTGCGCCGCAACAAGGAATAGTGTTTGCGCAGGCGGATCATGGCGCGAACAAAGTCAAACAAGTCTCGATTCGTCTCCAGGTCCTGCCAATTTAACCAGCTCACCTCATTGTCTTGACAGTAGGGGTTGTTGTTCCCCTGCTGGCTGTTGCCGAATTCATCACCGGCCAGAAAAAGCGGTGTTCCCCGGCTGCATAAAAGGCTGGCAAAGGCATTCTTTTGTAAACGCCGCCGCAAGGCCAAAATCAACGGATCATCCGTCTCCCCCTCCGCTCCGCAATTCCAGCTGTTGTTATTATTTTCACCGTCTGTATTGTCCCAGCCGTTAGCCAAGTTGTGTTTTTCGTTATAGGCGTAGAGGTCATGAAGAGTAAAGCCGTCGTGACAGGTCAAAAAATTGACCGAGGCATCCCGCCCCCGCAAATCTTTATTATAGATATCGCTTGAACCTAAAATCCTTCGAGTGGCAGTCTCCGCATAACCACCGTCCCCCTTTAAGAAGCAGCGCATATCGTCCCGGTAACGGCCATTCCATTCTGACCAACGCTTCCATGAAGGGAAATTGCCAACCTGGTACATGCCGGCTGCATCCCAGGCTTCTGCAACCAATTTGACATTGGACAAAAGCGGATCCCGGGCCAGACTTTCTAGGAGCGGGGGATTTTGCAGAGGATCACCGTTCTCACCACGGGCCAGTATAGAGGCCAAGTCAAAACGAAAGCCGTCAACGCGGTATTCGGTTGCCCAATAGCGCAAACTTTCCTGAATCAGCTCGCGGACAATCGGATGATTGCAATTGACTGTGTTGCCGCAACCGCTGAAATTTAGATAGCGCCCGTCCGGACCCAAAAGATAATAAATTTGATTATCAACACCCTTAAAATTAATGACAGGTCCATTTTCATCGCCTTCAGCCGTGTGGTTGTAGACAACATCTAAAAAGACCTCAATACCATTGTGGTGTAACTCCCGAATTAAAGATTTTAACTCATCTCCCTCCCGGTTGAACTCACGACTAGCTGCGTAGGCGGTATTGGGTGCAAAAAAAGAAACAGGGTTGTAGCCCCAATAATCAACTAATTTTTCTCCCTTATATTCGCGTAGATCATTCAATTCATCGAATTCAAAAATCGGCATCAATTCTACGGCATTTACGCCCAGTTGCTTCAAGTAAGGGATCTTTTCCTGGAGGCCACGAAAGGTCCCCGGTGCCGACACAGCGGCAGAAGGATCTTTCGTAAAACCACGCACATGTAATTCATAAATAATTAAGTCACTCATGGGTATGAGGGGGTTGACTTCGTCCCGCCACTCAAAATCACTGCTGACAACCCGTGCCCGATAAGGGAAGAGGTCTGTGTGTCCTTTTTCTCCCCAGGTGCTTTGGCCTGTCACAGCCTTGGCATAGGGATCCAGCAAGGGACACTTAGCATCGAACAGCAAGCCGGCGGCCGGGTCATAAGGGCCGGACAGGCGGAAACAATATTCAAATTCACTGATATCCAGACCAAAAACGATCATGGAAAAAACATTGCCGACTTTATAGCTGTCTGGAAAAGGAATAACCGCATAAGGCTCTTCTGCCTGTCTTTTAAATAGAAGTAATTCACAACCGGTCGCCCGTTCGGACCGGAGTGTAAAACTGACACCACCCGGGACAACAATGGCACCGTTAATGCCAAAATTACCGGGGCGCAAGCCATATCCGGAGCGAAACTCCAAAGGATGAAGATTCTGTTTAGCGACACTCGGATGTAACAACATAAACCCACCTGAATTTCTTTTTCTGTCCCAGCCGCTTACAAGTCACTCGGTGATTTTATTTTGGCCAGGGACTGAGCCGACTGAGGATAAATTTGCAGGGAGCATCCGCAAGTTATTAAACTGGCTGAAGGTGAAATCGTAGCGCAAGTGAAGTTGCTCGGCCTCCCCCTTTGTCTTGATGTCTATAACTCCGGAGGCCAGGTCTCCCTTATCGCGGCTGAAATTGAGAGTGATATCCATATAAATGCCGGCACTTTGGGCGAAGGCGCGCTCATCCACAGCAAATAATTGAGCACAAATTGCCCGATATGGCTCACGATCACCGGTGTAAGTAAAGGAGAGTAGGCTGCCCCCGTCTGTTTCTTTCATGTCCATGGCATCATCTTTTAAAAAGGCTAAAAAATCAGGGTAGTGAAAAATAACCGGGCTGCCTTGCTGCTCATCATAAGGCAGAAAGTGCTGCATATCATCAGTGGTATAAAGAGTATCGTCCTTTTTAACCAGACGAAAAAGCTGACCTTGCCGATCTTGTAACATCTGCACCATCTCACGCTTCTGCGGATAGTAGTCCATGAAAAAAGATTGGTCATAGGTTTCAGACGTTCCGTTTTGCTGTAATGCTCCGGTCAGGTGCACTTCCTCTCGGACCGACCGAATGGTCGCTGCTCGCTGCAGTAATTCCGCCCGCAGGTCAGCCAATTCCGGTAGAGGCCTTAAAGGTCGAGACGTACGCTGCGCCGGTTCAGTTTTTTTGCCCAGAGCCTCCAACATGGACGGAGTTACCGTTTCCGCCGGATCGACCGCCTCTGTGGTCGCCGAGAGCGAACAGTCTAGTGACTGCCCGGAGGATCCGGCGGTTCCATCCGACTGTGAACTGCCATCAGTTTTAGCCTCAGATTGACGCAAGCCCAAGAATGAACCCGTTAAGATAAGGCCGACGATGACAATGGCCAAAACGGCCACCAGCGAACCTTTTCTATATTTTTTCCACATAAGCTGTACCATCCCGAAAAGAGCTTTATTTTTCTCTTTTACACCTTCTTTATCCTATCACAAAATATCATCCGAATTTGTATATAATAGCGGTTGCGAGAAGCTAGAAAGGAACAAAGATGGATACTTTGTCTGATGAAATTAAAATTTTCAATCCGGAAATAAAGGGCCTCGACCACTTGCGCATCTACCGGTCGGACCGACTGGTGGCCGGCTGGGACCGCGTGACACCGGTTTCCCTCAATCAAAAATCAATTACTAAGACAATCATTGCCTTAGCCACCCTCATGCTGGTTGAAAAATCTGATTTAAATTTGAGTGACCACATGGATCAACTGCTCAAGCGAACTGATCTCTGTGACCGTCAAACAGCAGCTTTGTGGACCGACGTCAGCCTGTACAACTGTTTGACTATGTCAGCCGGACAAGAAAGCTTTCAACTAATGGAAAACTACCGCCGCCACAACCCCCAGGCCGATTGGCTGGACCACGCCCTCCGGCTGCCCTTCATCGATCCACCCGGAAAAACAGTAAATTACACCAACAGCTACCCCTACATTGTCGGTTTAATTTGTGAACGGATTATCCAGCAGCGAGCCTATGCTGAAAACTTGCCGGATTTTTTAAATAAATATCTCTTTACCCCCCTTAACATCGCCTCACCCGAGTATCTGACGGACCCGCAAGGCCGCCTGTTCGGCTCTTCCGGCATCATGCTGACGACCGATGATATCGGAAAAATCGGGCTTCTTTTGGCCGCCGGTGGGCACTGGGGACAACAAACTGTCCTCAGCCCGGCAAGCGTCGACTTGATGGTCACACCGCAACTGCCGGCTCCGGCAGCAGAAAACCCCACCAGAACTTATGGCCTTTTTACTTGGTGCTACAACAACAGCGATTTTTGCCTGGCCGGAATTTATGGTCAATTGGTCTATTATATAGCAGAAGCTGATGTCCTCTTTGCCTGCAACGGCCACTTGAAAGACGACCGTCACTTACCTAAGCTGTTAAGGACTAAAGTTTTAGATTATCTGAAGGAGTTTTAGCATGTCGACCCTCGTTAAGCGCCTGCCGGAGAAAGGTATGAGCAGTAACTCTTACCTGATCGAGCGGGGAGCCAGCCGGATATTAATTGACCCCTCTCAGCCCCTGCCGGCAGACTGGCTTAAGCCAACTGCCATTGTCTGCACGCACGGTCATTATGACCACTTAGCCTGCTTGGAGGACCTGCGCTCACCCACTTGTCCTGTCATAATCGGCCGGGCTGACGCCTCGTATCTGACTGACCCCAACCTGAACCTGGGACCCCTATTTGGCCGGAAAGGACAATTCCAACCGGCTGACCGTCTGGTGACAGACGGCGAGATCATCGACTGCGGTGATCAGATCAGTCTGGAATGGCAGGAGACACCCGGCCATACACCGGGCAGCGCCTGTTTTTTGCTGCGGGCAGATGGAAAAATAGAGGCTATTTTTACCGGAGACACCCTCTTTTGTGACAGCATCGGCCGCACTGATTTTCCGGGCGGTGACAGCCACCAGATGCTCACCAGCCTGGTTAAATTGAAAAGGTATTTACAGGAGCTGCCTCCTGACCTCCCCCTGTATCCGGGGCATGGGCCGACTACTACGCCCGCCCGGGAATTAAAGCACAATATGTTTTTACAGCAAGTCTGAGCAGGGCCCCTTGTGGGGGCCCTTTAAAAATGAAGCCGCTTTCGTGTCTCTGCAAAAATAAGCCGGAAATTTAAAATCACAACGGCTGCTAAAAAGATAATGGCTAAGGCCGTGCAAATCACTGAAGGCCACAACACTGTGGTCCAACCGAAACTGATAAATAAGGGCGCCAGGAAGCCCATGACTCCCCCCAGGATCAAGTAAATAATATAGTCTTTTTTAGCCAGCTTGACCAAGGGCGCCACAATTGACATAGCGACCATCGCACCAGCCCATAAAATTGGGATCACATAGTTAAAAGACCAACCTTTTTTCCCTAAGAGCAGATCTAACAAAATAGCAGCCGGGGTGCAGATCACCAATTGCCAAATAATTGTTTTGACCACATTTTTCCGCTTGCGCAGAACAGTCAGCAACATAATCCACAGGCAGATGAGACCGAATAGAACTAAAAGTGGCCAATTGGTTACACTGGGAAAAAAGAAATAGATCAGGTAACAAATAACCGTGACACCAATCGATATAACTGCCAATAAGCGAAAAACAAAGCTGTTGTTGGGAGTCGACTCAACATAAGGAAAAACATCGCGGCACAAGGTTTCTTCTTCTAATACACCGGCCAGATCCAAACCTTCTGCATCTGCTTCCGGCAAAAGATTGTGACACAGTGGGCAAAACTCGTCTTTTCCCCGCACGGTCACCCTGCAGTGATTACAGTATGAAAGCATATTCTTCCTCCGTCTCCCCCTATCAACCGCCCAGGTCTGACAGGTCCGACAAGTCGTCTGTGTCGAGGTTTTCTTCCGTCTCGCCCTCTGCCTCGACTCCTTTGCGTAAGTCAGGCGGCAAGTGCTTATCCGCTTCCTGGCTTTCTTCTGTCTCCACCAGCCGAACAGCGCTTATTTCTTCCTCAGCAAGAAAGTCTGCTCCCGGCAAAGTCCGGTCAGCTGCCGGCTCAGTTGGGGCCTGTGCTGCTTCTACGGCTGCTCCGGCCTCCTGCTCAGGCCGACCGGGCTCCGGTACCTCGGACTCAGCTTTATCTCCCGGTCGCCGATTTGATGACGGCGACTCTGAGGACTCCCCCGCTCCGGGTGTCGATTGGACTTCTAAATTAGTTTCAAGGCCCTCTCCCGACCGAGGCGCCAACTCGGGACTTAAGGTAACCAACTCGGTTGCCAACGACGCTGACATCGTGTGGAGGGCACTTTTATCCGGCCGGCGATTTAAATTAGAGGCAATGGTGACATCGATACCGGCTCGGGCGAGATAGGTAAAGAAATGCCTTTGAATCTCCGTATCTACAAAAGGAGACGTAAAAGTGATGGTCATTCGGTCACCTATGCTCATGGCACAAAACTGTGGACGACGGACACTGGTACAAGCGCCGACCTGGTAGACAGCTTCCTCCATAGGGCCCGGTAACTCCAACCGCCCCAAATTGGACAGACCGGTTGTCAGCCCGCGGTCAGTCAAGCGGTGAACCAGGCGCAGGACCCAATCTTTAAGCGGAGTAGGAACCAGTCGGGTGTATAATTTGTTCTCATACTTAAGCTGCCTGGCCAGGCGGTCCCGCAAAAAATCAGGCTGCAAAGCCTGCTCAAACTGTGCTTTTACAGCTTCGAGTAAGCTTTCGAAAATAGGTACTGACCGCCACTGGTAAGAAATGTCTACCGTAGTAAAAAAATTCCGGGTGGTATACGAAGGAAAGCGCCGCCGCAGGTCAACCGGAACGGTCACAACAATGGGAAAACGACTGCCCTCGGCCCGCATATCCAAGCCGACAGAGTAGATCAGCAGGGCCGTCAAAAAAACGGTTACACTCACATCGTACTGACGTGCATGGTCTTTAAGACTGCGCATCGAAAAAACGCCTTCCACCACGGTCAAACTACCGGCCGGGGAACGCTCCCCGCGGATACGGTAGGCCTTGGCGGGCCAAGGCTTTCCGGTTGCAGGCAAACCGGTCTCAGGCCCTACCACGTCCGGTGAAGAGCTGGTAGGCAAAGAACGGGTAGGTGAAGAGCTGACAGGCGAATCCGCAACAGGCGGTTCTGCCACAGCCGCAAATTCGTCGGCCCCTTCCTCTGCTTCGGTCCCCGCCGCCACTTGTTTCTTGTCTCTTTTTTGTTCTAAGTGGGCCAGCCGAGTTCGCCCCATCCAATCCGCCAGTCGGTAATCTCCCCAAGGGGTGTGAACGGTGCGATTGTCCGGACCTTCCTCAGAGAGGCGGCGCGTGTAATAAGCCTCGGGCGGCAGCTGCTCCTGCGGTGTCGCGGCTTCTGCGATTGGCTCCTGTTCCGCTGTGGCCTCCGTTCTCCCCTCAGCGGGTTCAACCGTAACCTGCGGTGTCGCGGCTTCCTCTGCGGGAAAATTCGCAGGCAGGTCTGTTGCACTCGCTCTCGCAGCCGCAGCAGCCCCTGTCGGCCCACCAGCCGCGGTGGAACCGGAGGCCTCTGCCGCCCGAGGGCCTTCTGACTTGATGAAAGAAGAAAGCCGGTGGTAACTGTCAGCTAGTTTTTCCTTTAAAGAACCGGACACCGGAGAGGGCAAATTTAACTCTTTGTAGGAAGGTTTAACCAGCAGCAAATAATTAAAAATCAAGAGGCGGAAAAATAACATCCCGCCGACCCCGTCTGTTAAGGCGTGAAAAATTTCCACTGAAAAACGCCGGCGATAATAAACTACTCTAATCAACGGTTGGCCCCCATCGGTTGTAAACAGTGGGGCACAAACCGATTGTTTCTCCTCCACAACCGGGATCGATTGCTCCTGTAAATCTAAGTAATACCAGAAAAAACCTCTTCTCAGTGAAGCTCGATAGTGGGGGAAAGTTAGCAGACTTTTGTCCAAAGCCCGCTGCAGGAGTGTCGGATTGATGTCATCGTGCAGTTCGCAGGTCAAGCGAAATACCTTCGTATCCCGGCGGTTCGTCGTCGACGGGAAAATATTTGACGCATTGTCCAAGCGCGCCCACCTGTTATTTTCTTTTCCGCTCAACATCAGCTACTGCTTCCTCCAAAAATGCATTGATGATCTCGTAACATTTTACTACATCTCTGTGCTTTTTCGAAAATGCCAGGAAACCGTGGACCGCCTCCTCCAAGCAAAAGACTTCCACCGCCACACCTACTTGCCTGAGGCGGTCGGCAAAAGCAAGCCCCTCATCGCGCAGAGGGTCGAGTTCTGCAACCAACAGCAGAGTTGGCGGTTGCCGCTTGAGCCAGGACCGGTCAGCCAGCAAAGGTGTCGCCAAAGGATCTGCTTTACCACCGGCGGCCGAACCCATGTAAAGATTAAAATAGTCCTTAACATCTTGGCTAGAAAGACCAAAACCACTGGCATTCTCACTTAAGGAAGGGAAGTCGGACAAATCACGGTGATCCCCCGCAGTGGAAGGATAGAGTAAAATTTGCCGAAAGGGTCGTTTAAGGTGGTTTTTAGCTGCTAGTAAAGAGACACCAATGGCCAAATTTCCACCGGCACTGTCACCTGCCAAAATAATCTTTGATTGGCGGACAGGCCGAATGTAGGGGTGCTCCAAAATCGCCCGGTAGACCGCAAAACAGTCCTCCAATCCCGCCGGAAACGGGTGCTCCGGGGCCAACCTGTAGTCAACCGAAATAACCACCGCTCCAATTTCAGCAGCCATGTGCCGACAAATACCCGTATAGGTGTCAATGTCCCCGCTGACCCAACCTCCACCGTGAAAAAATAAAAGAATGAGCCGACCCTTCGGGGCAGGTGGATCAAAAATCCGGACCGGTATTTCACGTTCATTGACCATGACATGGTAATCCAGAAAACGATAAGAAGGCAAGACCGGGTTGACCGCTTTTTGCAGGCGGCGCACCAGCCGGTAATTTTTCCTAACATCCGGTCGCAGGGTCGATAAAAAACGATAGAGCAGACGTTTAAAGGGGTGCATTACGGCCGGTCACCTTGCACAATCTCCCGTAATAGAGGCGCTTGTATAGCGGCCACGGTCCGGGCCAAAAGACCTGCCGGCAAAAATTTTGAAAAAAAGATTGCCAGGCGATTTTTAAAACCCGGGATAATTCTTTTTTTCCCTTTTAGAAAACGTGGTAAGGCAAAATCAGCCACAAATTCCGGGCTCAGCCCCCCGGGCAGGTCAGTCTTTCCTGACCGGCGTGAAAAATTGGAGTGGACAGTGCCAGGGCAGAGTGTTGAGACCTGGACCGCCTGCCCTTCTTCATAGTGCAAGGCCTCAGCTAATGATTGGGCATAGGCCTTGGCCGCATAATAGACAGCTGTATAGGGGCCCGGCTGGTAAGCACCCGTAGATGACACCCACAGTAACTTGCCTCGGTGAGCCGTCAAATCCGGTAAAAACAGTTTGGTCAAAAGCGTAGGCGCTTCTACATTTAAAGCCAGCAGGGAGCTGATGGTCTCCGGTGTCAATTGTCTCAGTAAACCGGCCCGGTTGGCGCCGGCATTATTAATCAGAATGGAAACAGTCAGCCCTTGATTTTTGACCGCTTCAAATAAGTGCTTCGCCCCGCCACGCTCTGCCAGGTCGGCGACAAAGAATAAAATTTCGCAACCGCCGGCAGTGCGCAACTCGGCAGCAACTTCAGCCAGCCGCTCTTCATCGCGACCACTTAGAATCAAAAGGTCTGTCGGCCGGTGGCGCGCAAACCAAAAAGCCATGGCCCGTCCGATGCCCGATGAAGCACCGGTTATCAAAACTGTTTCCCGGACTATATCTGCTTGCCGGACTGCCTGACTTTTCATAAATGCTCGCCCCGCACTTGCTTGATCTTACTTTTTACCCCCACCTGCCGAATGCGATCATGCGGCTGTAATTGTTTGACGGCATAAGCCACCTGCTTTTTTTTCTTATCAGCAGCAGTTTTGCCGACTCGGTTGACCTCATAAATCAAGGCGGTTAAGGGGGGTACATCCAAAGTCAAGGAATGGGACCAATCGCGGTAAGGTCGATCAGTCGAGACTACATTTTGTTTGACCGGCAGCCCCCGACCACCAAAGCGGCTTTCATCGCTGTTTAAAAGCAGCTGCAAACCGGTTACTTTGCTGTCACAGCCGAAGGTGAAACCCTGCAAACAGTCAGCCGAAGTGTTTAAAACTACAATCAAGCTGTCGTCCTCTGCCTTCCGCTCGTATACATATGTCGCTAGATCAGCCCTATCCACCTCCAGCCAGCGAAAGGAATCTTCTGCATAATCCGCCTTGTGCAGGGCCGGTCTGGACATGTATAGCTCCGACAATTTTTTAATGTAACAGCGAAAGCCGTCGTGAAGCGGATATTTCAATAATCCCCAATCCATTTCTCGCCAGTAATGCCATTCGCGCAAGTGCCCCCATTCATTGCCCATAAAATTTAATTTTTTCCCGGGATGGGTGTACATATAGCTGTAGAGCAGCCTGGCTTGAGGGAATTTTTGCTCGTAGTCGCCATTCATCTTCTGCAAAATAGAGGCCTTGCCGTTGCTGACCTCGTCGTGGGACAGGGGGAGCAGGAAATTTTCCGAATAAAAATACATCATAGAGAAAGACAACTGGTGGTAGCGCTCTTTTCTTTCTGCCGGGCTGCTTTGAAAAAAAGACAAGGTGTCATTCATCCAACCCATATCCCATTTGAAGTCAAAGCCTAAACCGTCATAGGCTACGGGGGCTGTCACCTTAGGGTAGCTGCTGGAATCTTCAGCCATCAAAAGAACACCGGGGTGACGTTTTTTCAAACCCTCATTCATCGTTTGAACAAAGCGGACCGCCCCCTCATTTAAACCCCGTCCGACATCTCCCTGCCAGTAGATCAAATTTGCCAGCGCATCTATCCGCAAGCCGTCAAAATGAAATTCCGTCAGCCAATAATCCGCTGCCGACTGCAAAAAGGAACAAACCTCGCCCCGGTAGTAATTAAAGTTCTTCGAGCCCCAATCACTGATCCCTGTATCGCTGCTGGGGTATTCATACAGCTTGCTGCCATCAAACTTAGCCAAGCCGTAATAGTCAAGGGCGAAGTGGACCGGCACAAAGTCTAAAATCACACCGATACCGGCTCGGTGAAAGGCATCTACCATGGCCTTAAGTTCGGCCGGGCTGCCGTAACGGGCAGTCGGGGCAAAAAAGCCGCTGACTTGATAGCCCCAGGATTCATCTGCCGGGTACTCAGTCAAGGGCATAAACTCGACATGGGTATAGCAGTGTTCCTTGAGGTAGGGAATTAAGCCTTCAGCCAGTTCTCTATAGCTTAGCCAACGGGCAGAAGCGTCGTCCGGCTCCGTTAAATCCAGGTCAGCCGGAATGTTTTTTTGGCGCCAAGAGGAGGCGTGAACTTCATAGATATTGGTCGGTCGATCAAACTCAACCCGACGCTTGGCCAGCCATTCACTGTCAGTGAATTCATAGTCTCTCTGAGGGGAAATAACGGCGGCAAATTTGGGCCGTAATTCCATTTGGCGGGCATAAGGGTCCGTATGTTCACAAGACCAGCCTTCGGCCGTGTGAATGACGTATTTGTAGTACATACCGGGCCGAGCAAAACCACAAAAGCAGGTCCAAACACCGGACCGGCCGACTTGTTCCAGCGGGTCTCGACCGGCAACCCACTCGTTAAAGTCGCCGATCACATCAACGCCCTTGGCTGCCGGGGCATAAACGGTAAAACGAATACCCGGATGTCCCTTTTCGTCAACAGCTTCATGGGCGCCGAAAAAACGGTAGGCATCAAACATCCGGCCCGTATAAAACTCCTGCTTCACTCCTGCACCTCCCCGTAAGATTTACTAATATTTACTGTACATTATAGCGAATAAAAGCGCCTGAAACAGCAATTGTTTCAGGCGCTTTATTTATTGCTTAATCTTACTGGCAGCAAGTTAAAAATCCATCCGGCTGACCCGCAACACACCCGGCAAGGCGGAAATCTCTGCCACAACAGCATCATCAACTTCCGTCTCGACGGCGATAAAGGCCTGCGCCCTCTGTTTGCCTTCCTTAGAGACCCAATTTAAATTAACAATGTTGATATGGTGGTTACCGAGCACAGTACCCACCTGTCCGATAACGCCGGGCACGTCTTCATTTTGAATAGCCAACATGTGGTGGCGCAGAGGAAAGTCGACCTTGTAGCCGAAAAAATCAACCAGCATTTCGATGTCAGAGGCCAAAACAGTACCTGAAACCGTCAGCTTTTTGCCGTCCGTTTGCGTGTAATGGACAGTGATCATATTGTCGAAGCGCTCCAACTTTTTTTCGTTCCGACTGGTTACCACCACCCCCATCTCTTTCACATTTTGACTGACATTGACAAAGTTGATCCGATTTTCAGAAATCGGCTGCAGAAAACCTTTGAGAACAGACAGGGTTAGCAGACCCTGTTCAGCTTGGGCGAGCGAGCCGGAAAAGACCGTCTCGATCCGAGAAACAGCGGACTGTTCAGTCTGAAAGTAGATTGAGCCCAGCTTTTCAGCCAATTTAATAAAGGGGCGCATTTCATCGGCACTGCCGGAAATCGCCGGCATATTAATGGCGGGAACAACTTCACCTGCCAGCCCGCGGGCAATCAGGTCGGTGACACCAAAGCCCACCCGGGCCGAGGCTTCTGCCGTAGAAGCACCCAGATGTGGCGTATAGACAAAATTATCCAGCTCCAAGAGGGGATGAGAAAAGGTCTGCTCCCCCGGCGACAGAGTAAAGTTGGGTTCGCTGGCTAAGACATCCATGGCCGCGGCGGCCACCTGACCGCTGACCAGGGCCCGGTAAAGTGCCTCTTCATCGACCAAGCCTCCGCGGGCGGCATTGACGAGGCGCACCCCCTTTTTGCACAAAGACAATTCTTTTTCACCAATCATATTGATGGTTTCCTTTGTCTTGGGTGTGTGTAAACTCAGTAAATCCACTTCCGGCAGCAGCTCAGCCAGTGTTTGGCAATAACGAACACCAAAATCCTCGATCCGTTCCTTCGTCATAAAGGGATCATAGGCCATAACCGTCATACCCAAAGCCTGCATCTTACGGGCTACATTTTGGGCAATCCGGCCGAAACCGATCAGGCCCAGTGTTTGACCCTGAAGCTCGTTGCCTGCCATCATGCTACGCCGGAAATCACCCTCCCTGCTCTTCCAATTGGCCAAGGCAATGTTGCGGTACACAGCAAAGGCCAGACCGATTGCCAGCTCGGCCGCCGCATTGGTATTGGCGTCCGGTGTGTTGACCACTGCTATGCCTTTTTCCGTACAGGCCGGAATATCAATATTATCCACACCCGTGCCGGCTCGGCCGACGATCTTAAGGCGGTCGGCTCCGGCCAACAAATCACGGTTGACCTTGGTTGCACTCCGCACAATGAGGGCGTCATAGTCGCCTATTATAGCCGCCAGTTCCGCCTGACTTTGCCCCACCGTCTCAGCCACTACAAATCCCTTGTCACGCAAAGTATCAAGGGCTTCTTTGGCAATTTTTTCAGGTACTAAAACTTTCATCATAGGGTTTCCACCACCTCATCTATTGTGTCCAGCAAACCCCGGAGGTCAGCCGGCGTGCAATCAGCCATATGGGCAATGCGGAAGGTTTGCTCTTTTAATGCCCCGTAACCGTTAGAAATCATATAGCCTCTTTCGCCCAAGGCCTTGTTTAAGGCAGCCACAGAAAAACCGCGCGTATTAGTTATACAGGTCACCGTCTCTGACAAGTGGGCAGGGTCGGAATAAAGGGCATAGCGTTCCTTGGCCCAGGCCCTGACCACAGCAGCCATCTCACTGTGACGGGCGAAACGCTCCTCCAACCCCTCTGCCAAAATTCGGTCCAATTGATAATTTAGAGCCGTCATATGAGGCAAGGACGGAGTACTTGGGTATTGGTAAGGTTTTTCCTTGACAAAGCGGTACAGTTCGACCAAGTCGAAGTACAAACCGCGGTGCTTTACTGTCTTGGCCTGCTCGATAGCCTTTTCGCTGACAGAACAAAAAGACATACCCGGGGGAAGGCCGATACATTTTTGGGTGGAGGTGATGCAGACATCGATCCCCAGCCGATCGACCTCGATCTTGGCTCCACCAAGTGAACTCACCGCATCAACCAGCCAAACAACATCCGGATATTTGGAGATAACTGCAGCCAATTCATTTAAGGGGTTGGCCACACCGGTAGCAGTCTCATTGTGGGTGATCGTGACGACATCATACTTTCCCGTGGCCAAGACTCTGTCCACCTCCGCCGGGTCGGTCGCCTGTCCCAATTCAGCACTAAACTTGTCGGCCGGTACATTATTGGCCACACACATCTTATACCAGCGGTCCCCGAAGGCACCGATGGAAAAAACTGCTGCCCGCTTGGCAGTACAAGATCGCACAGCGCCTTCCATCAGGCCGGAGCCGGATGAAGTGGAAAGCAAAATCTCATTTTTGGTATACATGAGCTGGCGAATCTTGTCCGAGATCGCTTGTTGTAAGGCGGTCGCCTCCTTGGTGCGGTGGCCGATCATGGGAACAGACAGCTGCTCCAACACATCGTCACGAACCTCAACAGGTCCCGGAATAAACAGTTTTTTATGCATGTTTCTTCTCCTTTTATAGCTTTGCAAGTCAGATTGCAATGTTAAAATTATACACCATAGACATTTGTTATGCGGTGAAAAAGCGAACAAAAAGAAAGCCGTTTTCTTAGAAAACGGCAACATTTCAACAAAAGATCTGCAGAATAAAGTCACTTAGAGGTCATCATCCTTGGCGATCATCTGCTTGACCTTCATCAAACGCGTGATTGTAGCCCGCTCATTTTCTTCCAGCTTCATACGGATATAGCGGATCGTTTCTTTGAGGTCGGGAATCGTCCGATACTCCAAGGCATTAACTCGACGCCGGGTACTCTCGATGTCATCAGCCAGCAACTGGCAGGTTTTTTCGATTTGAGCCAATTCCATCAGCCGGTCGAACAATTGGCGTAGCCGGTCAATGGCGGCATCAAGATCGGCCGAAGTTTGTAGGTACCCATAGGGGAGAACCGGCTGCCGGTCACCCTCACGGCCCACTGAGCCAGCGTCGGTCGGTGCGGCGAGTGGACCGACCTCGCCGGCCTCAGTTGCAATTTCAAGCGTCGGTGCAGTGGCGTCAGCCTGTCCCAGCAGCGGAGCTTCTACCACTGTCAGCTCCGGCACTCTGACGCTCATCTTGTTGGCCACCTTGATCTCAACCCCTAAGCGACGGTCCGGAAAAGAAACCGCTAACTCCAGCATCTCAGGACTCATCACTGCCCCGGCCAGCATAAAGTCACGAAAAGAGGCCTGCAGGTCTGCTTCCAACTGTTGCCTCAAGTTCATATTTTGCCGCACCAAGTCAATGAATTGGCGCATCAGTTCATCTTGTTTGTCCTTTAAAAGTTTATAGCCTCTTGAGGCTGTCTCTAACCGCCCCTTTAAGGTGGACAATACCATCCGAGTCGGGCTGACATTCAATCTGGCCATCGTTCACTCCGCTCTCTTTGACCCTGCGGTTACCGGCTTACCTTAATATCACCTTGATCTTCAATAATATTCATCCAGCAGGGTTTCGCTGATCCGCTTGAGTTCTTCACGCGGTAAAATCCGCAAAAGCTCCCAACCCAAGTCCAGGGTCTCTTCAATCGTCCGATTTTTGTAAAAGCCCTGGTTGACATAGCGCCGGTCAAATTCATCACTGAATTTGGCAAAGGCCAGATCCACATCAGACAGGGCGCTTTCTCCCAAAATAGTGGCCAATTCTTTTGCTTCCCGGCCTCGAGCCACACCCGCATAAATTTGATTCATGGTATTGGCGTGATCTTTGCGAGTCTTGCCCGCACCAATACCCTTGTCCTTTAACCGCGACAAGGAGGGGAGCGCATTGATCGGCGGGTTGATGTTGCTGTTATAAATTTCCCGGGCGAGAATAATTTGCCCTTCTGTAATATAGCCGGTCAAGTCAGGAATCGGGTGGGTGATATCATCCTCCGGCATAGTCAAAATCGGAATCTGAGTAATGGAGCCGGTGCTGCCCTCCACCCGGCCGGCGCGTTCGTAGAGCTGGGACAAGTCTGTGTAGAGATAGCCCGGGTAGCCGCGCCGCCCCGGCACTTCCTTACGCGCCGAAGAAACTTCGCGCAAGGCGTCTGCATAGTTGGTCATATCCGTCATAATAACGAGGACATGCATATTCTTTTCAAAAGCCAGATACTCGGCGGCAGTCAAGGCCATTCGGGGGGTTGAAATCCGCTCAATAGTAGGATCATTGGCCAGGTTAATAAAGAGCACCGCCCGGTCCAGAGAACCACTGGCTTTAAAATCCTCTATAAAGTATTGAGCTTCTTCAAAGGTGATACCCATGGCAGCAAAGACAACAGCAAACCGTTCATCTCCGCCCAAAACCTGTGCCTGCCTGGCAATTTGAGCTGCCAGCTGATTATGTGGCAGGCCGTTGCCGGAAAAAATCGGCAATTTTTGCCCTCGCACAAGCGTATTGAGCCCATCGATAACAGACACACCAGTCTGAATAAATTCGGAGGGATACAGCCGGGCATAGGGATTAATCGGCAGCCCGTTGATATTTCTCCTCTGCTCCGGAATTAATTCGGGTCCCTCATCCAGAGGTTGTCCCATGCCGTCAAAAATCCGGCCGATCATATCTTCGGAGACGCCCAACTCTTGCGGTTTTCCCAAAAAGCGGACCGCTGTCTGTTTAAGGTTAATTCCCTCAGATCCTTCAAACAGCTGAACCAGGGCCGTGTCCGTACTGACTTCCAGTACCTTCCCACGGCGCCTTTCCCCGTTTTGCATTTGGATCTCAACCAATTCATCGTATTTTACGCCCGCCACATCCCTTACCAGCATTAGCGGACCGGCGACAGCTTGGACGGTTTGATACTCTTTTAACATATTTACCTACCTCTTCCGGTCTGGAGTCAGCGCCGGTCATCTAACAGCAAGTGGTTGATCTCTGCTTCGACCGCCTGCCGGATGCCCGTAAACTCAGCTTCCTCATTTTCCGGAATAAACCGCATTCTGGAAATTTTGTTTCTCACCTCAAGTTTACTGATTTCAGACAAATAGACGCCTTGCTGCAGTGCCTGTTCGGCTTGCCTGTGAAAACTCAAGATAACATCCAACATCCACAGTTGCTTTTGCATCGAACAATAAGTGTCTACATCATCAAAAGCATTTTGCTGTAAAAAATCTTCGCGCAAGGCCTTGGCGGTTAAGAGCTTAAGCTGGTCTTGGTCAGACAGGGTGTCCTGGCCGACCAGGCGAACAATTTCTTGTAGATTTTCTTCCTCTTGCAATAAAGTCATGGCCTGCCGTCTGAGCTGGGAGAAATCAGCGTCAACAACACGGTCTAAATAGGCATCGATTTTGTCTTGATACAAAGAATATGAACTCAGCCAGTTGATCGCCGGAAAATGGCGGGCATAGGACAAAGCGTAATCCAGGCCCCAAAAAACCTTAACAATCCGTAAAGTCGACTGAGTCACCGGTTCCGACAAGTCACCACCCGGTGGCGACACTGCTCCGATAATAGTCAAAGAACCTTCGCGTTCATCCTTGCCCAAGCAGCGGACGACACCGGACCGCTCATAAAAGGCGGCCACCCGTGAACCTAAATAAGCCGGGTAACCTTCATCGCCCGGCATCTCCTCCAGGCGGCCCGACATTTCGCGCAAGGCCTCCGCCCACCGTGAAGTCGAATCAGCCATCAAGGCTACGGAATAGCCCATGTCTCTGTAATATTCACCAATGGCCACACCCGTATAGATCGAAGCCTCCCGAGCCGCCACGGGCATATTGGATGTATTGGCGATCAGGACGACCTTTTCCATCAGGGAATTGCCTGTTTTAGGATCAATGATTGCCGGAAATTCATTTAAGACGTCCGTCATCTCGTTGCCGCGTTCGCCGCAACCGATATAGACAATCACATCGGCGTCTGCCCACTTGGCCAGCTGATGTTGGATGACTGTCTTGCCGGAGCCAAAAGGGCCGGGAATAGCGGCCGTACCACCTTTAGCCACCGGGAAAAAAGTATCGATCACGCGCTGGCCGGTCACCAGAGGAGCCACCGGATCAATTTTATAAGCATAGGGGCGCCCGGTCCGAACCGGCCAGCGCTGCAGCAACGTCACCGGTTGGCCACCGACCACCGCCACTGTGTCTGTCACGACGAAGTCGCCAGCCTCGATTTTTTCAAGTCGGCCGGAAAGGCCGGCCGGCACCATAATTTTTAAAGTGACCAGCTCCGTCTCTTTGACCGTACCCAGGCAATCGCCGGGCCCAACTTCAGCCCCGACCTGGAGGAGCGGTTCAAAGTGCCAACGCTTCTCACGGTTTAAGGCCGGTGCAGTAATGCCCCTGGCGATAAATTCACCGGATTGCTTAAACAAATCTTCTAAGGGTCTTTGTATACCGTCGTAAATGCGGCCCAGCATCCCGGGACCTAATTCAACCGACAACGGCATACCTGTGCTGACAACCGGCTCACCCGGCCCGACATCTGTCGTATCTTCATAAACTTGGATCGAGGCCTGGTCCCCCCGCATCTCAATAATTTCACCGATCAACTTGTCCGCTGCCACTTCGACCACGTCATGGATATTGGCCTCATCCATCCCGATGGCCTCCACCAACGGACCGGACACCTTCGTTATCGTTCCCTGTCTCACCGGGTCTCCTCCACTTCTCATTTAAAAATATTGCGGCCGACCGCTTTTTCAACATTTCGGTTAATGTCTTCCAGTCCCATGCCCAAGCTTCCTTGATTATTGGGAATCAAAATGATGGCAGGTTTTAATTGACTGCGGTAGCGATCAACCGTTTCAGGGATTAAAGCCGCCAACTGTTCAGTTAAAAAAATTACCCCGTAACCACTGTCTGCCGCCCGGTCGACTGCTGTTCGCACGGCCGCTGCATCTTGTGGGGTAAACACATCTACTCCCAACATCCGAAAGGCCAGCACAGAAGACCGGTCTCCGATCACTGCAACCTTTTCCATGGCTCACCTGATCCTTTCTGCTACGGCTCGGCCGGAAATGCCATTTGTTAAAGAGGTCAAAATCAATCTTAAATTTTGGATTTCAATTTCTTTTACAACAGCATAAGCGAATAAGACCTCCGGTCCATAAGTATGCCTGGTCCACTCGGCAGCAAAGGCCAGTCCGGCTCGATCTCTGTCTCTTTCCAACAAGGCTAACTTACCGTGTTCAAGATAGGCTTGATAAGCTGTCACCGGTGGCTCTGTGGCACAGTGTTCACGCACCCCATTCAGCCGCTCGGCCGGCTCCTTGATATATAAGGTCTCCAGGCACTCCGGTCTGATCGATCCCCCCGGCAGGAAGGCCGCCGAACAATCAGCCGGGGCAACTCCCCGCGCGAGACAGCGTTCCATGGCGGTCAAATTTAAAAAGTCCAGGCGCTCACTTAGGTAGGCGGCTAAAAACTCCTGCCCTGCCGCCACAGCACACAGGTCATCTACCAAGGCCCGGTCAAGTATCAAGTCCGCCCGACCGGCGTCCCGCCCGCCGTTTAAAATTTTTCCGGCTCGAGCCACAGCCACTTCCAACGTCGT
>CAMXYS010000012.1 GCA_947253135.1 uncultured Clostridia bacterium | reverse complement strand
AGCTACTGTCATATCGCCACTAATTCCGGTGGCACATTCGAAATAAAGCGCCCTTTCTTTTGACATGATGTCTCCTTTGTTTAATCAGCTTGTTGTTTTATTACTTTTTCCCAACCTTGTCTGACCGGCGGCCGGCAGACCGGCATTGGCCTTAACTGCCAGACGGTTAATTTGCGAAGCCAAGTAGGCCGCGCCGAAGCCGTTGTCAATATTGACGACCGCCACCCCTTCTGCGCAGCTGTTCAACATGGTTAAAAGGGGGGCCAAACCGGCAAATGAAGCTCCATAGCCCACTGAAGTGGGGACGGCAATAACCGGCACGTCTACCAGACCGGCTAGGACCGAGGGCAAAGCCCCCTCCATACCGGCTATAGCGATGATCACATGGGCTTTTCTAATGGCTTCTAACTGGCTGAATAAGCGGTGGATGCCGGCAATGCCTATATCCTGATAACATTCAACCCGGTTGCCAAAAAAGCGGGCTGTTTGCAGGGCTTCTTGACAGACAGGGAGGTCAGATGTACCGGCTGTACAAATAGCAATTGCTCCCTTGCCGGCCGCTGAACCTTCCGCTTGGTCATACGGTTTAGAATTAGCCGGCAAGACCAGGGTTCTGCCTAGTTCATCCCAAACCAGGTCGGGAAAAACACTTAGAAGGGCTGCAGCTGATGTAGGGCGGACTCTGGTTGCAAGCAGGGGTTCTCCTTGTCGGGACGCCGCCATAAATATTTCTTTTAACTGCTCATCTGTTTTTCCGGCAGCGAAGATAACCTCGCCATAGCCGGTTCTCAGCCTGCGCTGGCGGTCAAGTTTGGCAAAGCCCAGATCTTCATAGGGATAGGACGCCAAAAAGGATTCTGCTTCGGCAATAGACAGGCTTCCGTCTTTGACGCCCGCCAATATTTCTTTTATATCCATAAGTCTTCATTGTCGCTTTCAACCGGCAGCCCGCCCTAAATTGAAGCAGCTTTAAACAGCCATTCTAATTGCAATACATTCAACTTCAAATCGAGCGGACTTGGGCAGGGCTGCTACTGCAACACAGGAGCGAGCCGGTCGGTGGTCTCCAAAAAAATCTGCATAGACTTTGTTGACAGCCTCAAAATCATCTATAGCTGTTAAGAACAAGGTGGTTTTAATAATGTTTTCCCGCCTTAAACCAGCGGACTTTAAGATCGCATCTACATTGGCCAAGGCCTGATTAGCCTGGTCGCTGACTGTTTCAGCCAACTCACCGGTGGCCGGGTCAAGGCCCAGTTGACCGGACAAAAAGACCAGTTGATCACTTGCCAAAGCCTGAACATAAGGGCCCAGGGCGGCCGGTGCCTGATCCGTTTGCAAGCTCGTAAAGGGTCTGTCCGACCCTTTTTTCGATCCACTGTTCAGCCCGGTTGCCACCGGTATTTCCGGCAATTGTTTTGTGTCCATAAAGCTCCTCTAAATCCTTCTGAAAGACAATTCAATGATTGCTGGCACTGCTCATTTCAGGACTCGACAAAGGGGAGCGTTGATCCGCCGTAAGGCATCACGACAACACTGGCATCAGCTCCCTTTTCAGCCAAGGCTTGATCAAAGGCAGTCTGCAAATCCGCCGCATGCTCCAAGTGCAGACTTTCAACAAAATCTTGAGGTAAGTCTGACACCAAAATAATTCGTGCATTTTGTTGAACCAAAGAAATAGCAGCTGCCTTGTGGCCACCGAGGACAAATTGTTCATCCAGCTTCGCCAATCTTTGCTGCGGCGTATACTGCAACATCCACTCCTCAAACTTGGCTTCTCCCAGGCCTTCTGTACAGGCTGCTGACCAGATGATAATACCGTCCTTTTTGACTGCATACTTCGCATTATCCAGGGCTTTTTGAGCCTGGTAGACATTGATATCTTTGGGGAAACCGCCGGGCGAAACCACCACAATATCCACCCGTTCAGATAAGACCTTTTTATACAAGTGGTCTAAAAACAGGCAGGCTTCGCGGTGGGCTTTAACGTGGTGGCCGGCTGCGCTGTGAATAATGGTTTTCTTCTCGTTCAATACGACATTGACAATAAAGTCGATCGGTACGAACTCGGTAATCCGGTCCATCTCCTGGCGGACGGGGTTGCCTTCAATCCGGCCGGCAGTTGCATCAGGGTGGACCATCATACGGTGGTTGGTTTGAATTGAGTCGTGGGTTGCCACACCGGGCATAATGGCCTTGCCCCCGCCACTGTAGCCGGCAAAATAGTGAAACTCCACATTGCCGATACAAATCACTCGGTCTGCTTCTACGACCGGTGTAAAAATATCGACGACGGTACCGTTATCTGTTACACCCAGAGGAGTTACATTTTGGCCGGACGGATCAGAGTCCATACAGCGGACCCGGTCATAGACAGCGTCGCCAACCAAGCCTCGCATCTCTGCTTCAGTTTGGTGACGGTGGGCGCCGAGCCCAAAAACAATGAAGATATCGCTGTCCGGTACACCGGCTTGGTTGAGTTCTTCTAAAACAGCAGGAATAATCCGGTAGCTGGGGACGGGGCGGGTAATATCCGAGGTAATAATACAAACCGTCTCGCCGGGCTTTACAATTTTGTGCAAGGGTGGAGTGCCGATCGGGTTGGCCAAAGAGCGGCGCACCTCATCTGCATCAGTCAAAGAGACTTCCACCTGATTGGGTGTTAAAACGCCTACCAGATTTTTCTCCGGCACATCCAGACTGACTGTAGTCTTGGCATAATTTAATTTAACTTCCATCTTCTCCTCATTCCTCCATTACAAGGCTTCTATACAGCAGAACTTCGACCCGGCCTTGACTTTCGCAAGCTTACTGACTGTTTTATTCCTTGGCTTTTATATAACCTTGATGAACCAAGAGTTCTGCCATTAGGACTGCACCGCCAGCAGCCCCCCTTAAAGTATTGTGAGACAGACAGCAGAATTTATAGTCAAAGATAGGATCTTCTCTCAAACGGCCGACCGCCACACCCATACCGCCTTCAATCAGAGCATCAAGGCGAGGTTGAGGCCGGTTGTCCTCGTTCATATAGCTGACAAACTGCTTTGGCGCTGAGGGCAGTTTTGCTTCCTGAGGCAGGCCTTTGAAGCTTGCCCAGCGAGATAAAATCTCGTCGCGGTCAGGTTTTTTTTGGAAGCGGACAGCCACTGATGCTGTATGCCCTTCTTGAACTGCAACCCGATAGCATTGGGCTGAAATGAGCGGTTTTTCCGCTGCTGTTATGTGGTCACCGGCAAAGGTTCCCCAAATTTTAAGCGGTTCCAATTCGCTTTTTGCCTCTTCACCGCCAATAAAGGGAATGAGATTATGGTCCATCTCCGGCCAGTCAGCAAAGGTCTTGCCGGCGCCGGAAATCGCCTGGTAGGTGCTCACAAATACGGCCTCCGGGCCAAAATCCAGCAGGGGCGTTAAAGCCGGGACATAGCTTTGAATCGAGCAGTTCGGTTTGGCCGCAATAAAACCGTGTCGTGTGCCCAAGCGTCTTTTCTGAGCCTCGATCAGGCGGGTGTGGTCTTGATTGATCTCCGGGATAATCATCGGCACATCGGGAGTGTTGCGGTTGGCTGAATTGTTGGAAATTAAAGGTGTTTCCGTTTTGGCCACCTGCTCTTCCAAGGCAACCAGAGCCTTTTTCTCCATGTCGACGGCACAAAATACCAAGTCCAGATCGCGACAGAAAGCTTCCGTGTCAGCTGCATCGTAGACCGGCATTGTTCCGACAGCTGCCGGCATCTCTACATCCAAGCGCCAGCGCCCGGCCAAGGCCTCCGTATAGGTCTTGCCGGCCGACCGGGATGAAGCGGCCAAGGCAGTCAGTTCAAACCAAGGATGATTTTGCAGCAAGGTAATAAAACGTTGACCGACATAACCCGTGGCTCCGATGATGCCCGCCCTTAATTTTTTACTCATACGCATGCTCCTTTTCTTTTGGTCTGCTATCGTCTCCCTCCGTTTTGCCTTATAAATCGTCAGCTACAGCAGGGTCAATATCAGGTATGATAATATATGAAATTCAACCCATTCTACCATAAAGCACAGGGCTTATAGGAGTTTGCTCTTAGAAATTGACAGAGCACCGAGGGAGTAAACAGGTATGTCAAACCAAGACGCTGTCCGTCCGGCCGCCAGCTTTCGCCTGCTGGACGACTATCTAACTTATATGGAGGCCATTCTGGGCCGGTCTCCTGCCACCATCAAAGAGTACCGCTATGATCTCTTACTCTTCTTTCGCTTTATTAGAAAAGAGCGTGGAGAAGTTGCCGCTGACTGTGAGCCGGAGCAAGTCGATTTGTCTGACATAGGTCCAGACTATCTCAACGGGATCAGGTTGTCTGATTTTTATAATTTTTTAAACTATCTGCTGCGCTCCCGCCGGGCTTCAGCTGCCAACCGCGCCCGCAAGGTGTCTTCGCTGAAAGGTTTTTTTAAATATCTGAAAAGCAAGGTCCATGCCATTGCTGAGGATCCGACGCGTGAACTGGAGGCGCCGCGCCAAGCTAAAAGATTGCCCACTTACTTAAATCTTGAAGAGGCCCGCCAGCTCCTGCAGGCCGCCGATACATCGGAGGGGGAATTCGCCACCCGTGACTATTGTATTTTAACCCTATTTTTAAACTGCGGTTTACGTTTGTCGGAATTGTGCCAGATCGACCTGAAGGATATTCGCGAAGACAGCTTGACTGTTTTAGGCAAGGGCAACAAGGAACGCACAGCTTATTTGAACGGTGCCTGTATAGCTGCTCTCAACGACTATCTGGAGGTCCGGCCCCACAAAGGTCTAAAAGATCCGGAGGCCTTGTTTATCAGTCGACAGGGCAACCGCATTGCTCCCGCCACTGTCCAACGGGCAATCAAAAAATATTTGCTGCGGGCCGGCTTGGACTCCAAGCGCTATTCCACCCATAAATTACGGCATACGGCAGCGACCCTGATGCACAAGTATGGGAAAGTGGATATCCGCCACCTGCAAGCAATCTTGGGTCACGAAAGTGTTGCCACAACTGAAATTTACACCCATATTGATGTAGCTGACCTCCACCAAGCCGTGGAGAATAACCCCTTGGCGGCAGAGCGACCAGACCATCCTAATAAAGATGGTTGACACAAATCTTTAAAAACCGATAGCCCGAAATAATTCAGCTATGGTTGACCAGGGGTTCCAAATAATCAGCAAAATAATCAGCACCCCTAGGGCGACCAGGCCGATGATCAAGCGCAGTCGCCTCATATTGGCCTCTTGCCGCCGCCTGATCCGCTTGACCCCGGCTACCGAGGTGTAGCCTTTTAACCGGTAGACCTTGGCCCTGCCATTGCGCGTCAGACGCTTGCGCAAAGAGCGCTTGGGGCGGGCCGGAAGCGAAAAACCGGGTTGGTTGGGGTCCGCGTCGGAATCTGCTGGCAGTGGACGAACACTGGCCGGATAAGCCTTCTGACCACGGGGGTTAACCGCGACAAAATCTTGCACTTTATAGCGGCCTGCTGTCCGCCGTTGGTCCCTCCCCTTATCCCTCTCGTCCCGATAGTCGGGCTGGGCAGTCCGGCGGTCTAGCGGCGACCGGCTTGAGGTCTGCTTATCCTTCATAATCTTCCTCTTTGCATTTTACTGATTTCGGTTTTATAGCTTTATTTAAGGCTGGCGGGGCGTTTTTGACCTACATATTTTCTAAAAAACACTTATAGGCCATGTAAGTACCATAGATATCCAGCTTGTGACAGACCTCAAACGGTGCGTGCATCGACAGGACCGGAACACCGCAATCAAGCACCTCCATGCCCATGTTGGCCATATATTTACAAATTGTACCGCCGCCGCCGATGTCAACCTTGCCCATCAAGCCGGTTTGCCAGGGGATCTGTTGTTCATTAAAGGTCCTTACCACACTGGACATAAATTCCGCATTGGCATCGCTGGCATCATACTTACCGCGCGATCCGGTATATTTATTCAAGCAAATACCCTTGCCCATATAGGCGGTATTTTGTCGGTCGGAAACATCGGCATAAGTCGGATCAAAACCGTTGGTGACATCAGCAGATAACATTTTACTCTCTTCGAGCAGACGACGGAAGGCAAAGGAGCGATCATCACCACTTTGTTTGACAAAAATTTCAGCGATTACATTTTCATAGAGGCGCGACTGAGCACCTGTGTTGCCGTCACTGCCGATCTCTTCCTTGTCAGACAACATGACAATACAGGTCTTTTCCGGTTGGTCGAGCTGGAGCAAAGCCCTAATAGCCGGATAAGCACAAACCCGGTCATCCTGTCCATAACCGCCGATGAAAGACCGGTCTAAGCCAATGTCGCGAGCAGGTCCGGCCGGGGTAATTTCCAATTCGGCCGAGGCCAAATCTTTTTCAGTCAAACCATAGTTTTGTTTTAACAAATAGAGCATGGCCAGCTTGATCCGCCCTTCTGCGGGTGTCTTGCCCAGCGGCCGGCTACCGAGTAACACATTCAGTTCCTCGCCTTGAACAATGCGGTTGCCCACCCGTTTTAATTGCTCGTCGGACAGGTGAATCAGTAATTCCGGGATGGTAAAAACCGGGTCCGTTTCAGCCTCGCCGATGTGGATTTCCACAGCGCTGCCATCTTGCCGGACAGCTACACCATGAATAGCCAAAGGGATGGCAGTCCATTGATATTTCTTGATGCCCCCGTAGTAATGAGTTTGCAAAAGGCTAAGTTCACCGTCTTCATAGACAGGCTGTGGTTTGAGGTCAGCGCGCGGTGAATCAATGTGGGCACCCAGCAAATTGTAGCCTTTCTCTGCCGGCTGAGAGCCGATGACAGCAGCCATCAAGCCCTTTCCCTTGATGGAGTGGTAAACCCGGTCGCCGGCCTTTAAGCTGTCACACTCGCGCAGGGCTCTAAAACCGGCAGCTTGTAGCCTGTCGATGGTCAAGTTCACAAAAAGTCGCTCGGTCTTAGCCCTGCTTAAGAGTTGACGGTAAGATTCAGCAAAATCATAGGCCGCAGCTACTTCTGCTTCATCAAACAGGTCCCACAGCAGCGGGAACTCGGCCTGGAGATCCTTCTTTATAGCTTTTGCGGCCTGCTCATCCGGCTGCGGCCAGTCCTGCATGACATCCTCGCCCCGATTTTGTTCGACTTCTTTCTTTTCTGTTGACACGCTCAGTCTCTCCTTATGGATGAATGCTAAATACCGATTATCTATTGTCTTGGCAAACCTGATCGCTTAAAAAAGGATCCGCCAACACCTTAAAGTTTTTCAAGCTTAATTTTAACATGTTTCCGCAGACAGTTGTTGTTGCCGCCCGTCTGTTTACCCATTTTGATTTCATGCTAAAATAAGGTGCATCAGTGTGTCGGCATGCTAATGTAAAATGCCGACCGCAGACCAGTTATGAGGGAGGCAGTGAGATAAACCATGGTGGACCGGCCTTACATAGATGTGCACAACCACACGCGACATTTTTCGATCGACGGTGTTCAGACACTTGACGGTCTGATTGAGGACGCCAAATCGATAGGCTTGGCAGGTGTTGCAGTCACAGAACATTACGATAAAGATATGGTCGACGAATTTATCTACTCAGGTATCAGTACAGTCGGACAATTGCCGGAGCCCGGTGAATGGGTCTTTAATTTTCCCACCTATATCAATTTAATGGATGAAAAAATAAAACAGCTCCAAGCAGCCGGCGATGCCTTTTTACTATTGAAAGGAGTTGAACTGGGTTTCCTGCCCTACTTAGCTGCCCCTTACGATGAGTATTTTAATCCTCTGGAACTGGACTCCATTGTTGTTTCTGTTCATTCGATGGATAATCGTAGCCTCTACCAGTATCCTGAGTACTATGAAAGCTCTAAAACAGAAAGCTATGGTCGCTATTTGGAAACCTTGATTCAAGCTGTTGATTCCTTGTCTTGCTTTCAAGTTTTAGGGCATTATGACTATGTCACCCGCAAGGCCCCCTACCGGGACAAGGCCCTGCGCTACCGGGACTTTTCGGACTATTTTGATGAATTATTTAAGCGGCTGATCAGCAAGGGTAAAAGCCTGGAAATCAATACTCGGGCCGCTTATCAAAGCGACGTATCCGACCGGGCTGACCTGCTGCCGGATGCCGACCTGATTCGCCGCTATTTAGAATTGGGCGGTGAGTTTATCAGCCTGGCCTCTGACTCCCATGACCGGGGTCAGGTCGGTTTGCTATTCAACGAGACAACCGCTTATTTAAAAAGCTTAGGCGTCTGCTATTTGACCGCCTACATCAAACGTCAGCCGGTGATGTTGAAAATAACAGATTAATTATTTTGCCTTCTTCTTTAGATCGCTTCTTCACGCAAAGGAATTGACCGGCCTGACCGGTCGGCAGATCAGGGCAGATCTTCTGCGGCGCGAATTTGATCCAGCCATTTTTTGATTCGCCCCTCATTGCCATTTTCAGTTGGTCGGTAGTAGACCGTTCCCAACATCTTGTCCGGCAGATATTGTTGTTCGACAATATTACCGGGATAGTCATGGGCATATTTATAGCCCACACCATAGCCCAAATCACTCATCCCTTTAGCCGGTGCATTGCGCAAGTGAAAGGGAATCGTCCCTGTTTGCCGCTTTTCCACATCTGCCATAGCCCGGTTAATGGCCATATATGAAGCATTTGATTTAGGGCTGACCGCAACCGTTACAGCGGCCTCAGACAGCAGGATACGAGCTTCCGGCATCCCCACAGCCACAGCCCCTTGATAAGCGGCCACTGCCACCAGCAGAGCAGTCGGATTGGCCATGCCCACATCCTCAGCTGCGCAAATCATAATACGGCGGGCGATAAATTCAATACTTTCACCGCTCACCAGCATCCGAGCCAAGTAGAAAACGGCGGCATCCGGGTCACTGCCGCGCATGGACTTAATAAAGGCTGAAATCGTGTCGTAGTGTTCCTCTCCGTCCTTGTCATAGCGCACACCGCGCTTTTGCAGACAATCTTCAGCCACCGCCCGATCGATCCTAATTTGTCCACTGTTATCCGGTGGTGTAGAAACAGCCGCCAATTCCAGAGCGTTGAGAGCCTTGCGTGCATCCCCATCAGCCATTGTCGCGATAAAGTCTAAAGCTTCCGGTTCTAAAACAAGTGGTAAATTGCCCAGACCTCGATCCTGATTAACCAGGGCAGCCTTGATGATGGTGCTAATATCTTTTTTTTCCAGTGGGTAGAGTTGAAAGACAGTGGAGCGGGAGATTAAAGCCTTATTGACTTCAAAGTAAGGATTTTCAGTGGTCGCACCGATAAGAATCAGTGTACCGTCTTCCACTTTAGGCAAAAGCGCATCTTGTTGACTTTTATTAAAGCGGTGGATTTCATCTATAAAGAGAACTGACCGGCCGACCGGATTGAGGAGCTGGTTGGTCGTGTCTGCAATTATCTCTTTGATGTCCTTGATGCCGGCGGTGACAGCGTTAAGCCGATGAAAAGGCATTTTAGTAGCGGCAGCTATCACCTTAGCCAAGGAAGTTTTCCCGGTTCCGGGCGGGCCAAAAAGAATAATTGAGCTCAGCCGGTCGGCCAAAATCATCCGCCGCAAGAGCTTGCCTTCAGCTAAAATGTGTTCCTGCCCGATAAATTCGTCCAGCGACCTGGGGGCCATCCGCCAGGCCAGCGGGGCCCGGGCTGAATCCGCTGTCAAAGACATTTAAAGTGACTCCTCAGCTAACACCGACGCCTCAGTTGATGTTCCCCCACCAGCCTGATCGATTGGTCTCATCAGGTCAGGATAGAGGGGAAAACGGTCACAGACAGCCTTGACTCGGCGTCTAATTTCCGGAGCTTTCTCAGAATAGTCATAAATAGCTGCTGCGATTAAGTCCGCCAGTTCAATCATATCTTCTTCTTTTAAGCCCCTGGTCGTCACGGCCGGTGTACCCACGCGCAGGCCACTTGTGACAAAAGGAGATTCAGGGTCGTGTGGCACCGTGTTTTTATTGGTTGTAATCCCAACTTCATCCAGTCTTTGTTGCAAGTCCTTCCCCGTCACACCGGTGCCGATTAGGTTCAGCAGCAAGAGGTGGTTGTCGGTGCCACCGGAAACCAAGTTGACGCCTTTCTTCAAGAGGGCACCGGCTAAGGCCTTGGCATTTTTCAGAATCTGTTCCTGATAATTTTTAAAAGAGGGCGACAAGGCTTCTTTAAAAGCGACTGCCTTGCCGGCAATAATATGCATCAAGGGGCCGCCCTGGGTGCCCGGAAAAACAGCTGAATTGATCTTTTTAGCATAGGCTTCACTGTTGGTCATGATAACGCCGCCCCGGGTGCCGCGCAGGGTCTTGTGTGTCGTCGTCGTGATCACATCGGCCAGACCGACCGGCGAGGGGTGCAATCCGGTTGCTACTAAACCCGCAATGTGGGCAATATCGGCAAACAGGAAGGCGCCGACTTCGTCAGCAATAGCACGAAATTTTTCAAAATCAATCGTCCGCGGGTAGGCGGAGGCACCGGCAACGATCATTTGCGGCCGGACCTTCAGCGCCTTTTTGCGGATCGCCTCATAGTCTAAAAGGCCATTGTCATCAACTTGGTAAAAGTGCGACTCATAATAAGAGCCGGAAATATTTTTGACCATGCCGTGTGAAAGGTGGCCGCCATGGGACAGGTCCAAGCCGAGGATGCGGTCGCCGGGCTGCAAAAAGGCAAAATAGACAGCACTGTTGGCTTGGGCACCGGAGTGCGGCTGAACGTTGACATAGTTTACGCCAAACAACTGGCGGCAGCGCTCAATAGCCAAATTTTCTACTATGTCTACAAATTCACAGCCCCCATAATAGCGCCTACCCGGGTAACCTTCAGCATACTTGTTAGTCAAAGGACTGGAGACGGCTTCCATCACCGCTTCAGATACGAAGTTTTCGGAGGCGATCAATTCCAGTTTGGTCTGCTGGCGCCGCAATTCATTTTTAATAGCTTCATAAACATCGGGGTCGACTGCCCTCAAGGCAGAAAAATCATGCATGGCTTCCTCTTTTCTTTGTTTATCTTTTGCTAGTCATTATATACTTAAAAATCATCATCGCCCGCATCCGTAAATTTGATCAAGCGGGTTTCAACTTTTTTAAGGCAGGCTGATACCAAATCATCTACTTGCAGATGTTTTTCTGCCGCCTCAGCCTGGTCAAGTGTTGGCCGGGTCTTGGGGTGCTTGGCAACAAAGACTGTACAACAATCTTCGTAGGGCAAAATTGAAGTTTCAAAGGTACCGATCCGACGGGCCAAACTGACGGTATCATCCTTGTCGATGCCAATCAAAGGGCGGAAAACAGGCAGGTTTGAAACTCGGTTGGTACAGGCTAAAGCTTCCATGGTCTGGCTGGCTACCTGCCCCAGGCTCTCTCCTGTAATAATGGCACCGCAGTGGCGGGTTACGGCCAAGCGGTCGGCCACCCGGATCATGATACGACGCATCACAATCGTCAGCATGTCCGCCGGGCAATTTTGATTGATCGTCAATTGAGCTTCTGTGAAATCAACAATATGCAAATTAATACGACCTGTATACTTCGTTAAAATCCGAGCCAGATCAACCACCTTTTCTTTGGCCCGGTCGCTGGTGTAAGGGAAGGTGTGAAAATAGATTGCCTCCAACTCTACACCTCGGGAAGCCGCCATAAAACCGGCCACGGGGCTGTCAATACCACCGGACAACATTAGTAATCCACGGCCGGACATGCCGACAGGCAATCCGCGCAGACCCGGCACAATCGCACTGTAGAGATACATTTCATTTCTCACTTCTACATAGAGGGTGAAGTCAGGTCGGTGTACATCAACCTGCAAGTGAGGAAAACGCTCCAGTACATGGGCGCCGACCTCGGCGCTGATTTCGCCTGATTGCAAGGGAAAAGCTTTGTTGCCACGACGGGTTTCGACCTTAAAGCTGACGGTTTTTTCGCTGTCAGCAGTTGCCGGCGCCACCTCTTCTCTGACATAGCATTCAGCCAGATTTAAAAGTGAAGTCAAATCCGAGGGAAAACGCCATACTTTAGAGGCTGATACCAAACCGAAAATATCAGTTAAGACATGCAGTGCTTCTTCCAGATGCTGAGCGGCAGCCTGGTCCTCGGGCACAACCCAAATGCGGGACTGGCTTTGATTGACACTGTAGGCACCTAGAGGGCGGAGGCGGCGAGCAATATTTTTCATTAAACGCTGTTCGAAGCGACGCCGATTTAAGCCTTTTAAGGCAATTTCTCCCAGGCGCGCCAACAAAATACTTTGATAGGGCACTGAAGCAGGGCATTGTTTTTCATCTTTTACTGTCATAGTCGGTCCTTCTCTTCTAAATAATCTAAATACATAAATGACTGTCACTGTCTTAAAGCCGTGAGGGCTTCTACCCCGCTTTTGACGGCGCGGACGGCCTCAGCAATTTCAGCTGCTGTGTTCTCCCTGGAAAAGCTGAGCCGCACCGTGCCCAGGGCCAGCTCGTGGGATAAATTCAGAGCCCGGAGCACATGGCTGACCGTTTTTTTTCCGGCTCCACAGGCAGAACCCGTGGAAAGATAGATCTCCCGGTCCTCCAGCATATGCAGGAGGGTCTCGCCTCTGATACCGGGAAAACTGACACTCAAAATATGTGGGATGGCGGTCTCGGAAGCATTTACCCGAAAAACGAGGCCGGCGGCTGTTAGGCCCTGTAAAAAGGACTTGCGCAAGTCCTGAACATATAAAAAATCCTCTTCTCGCTCACGGTTGCCAATTTCAGCTGCTAAAGCCAAGGCTGCGACCGGAACAGCTGCTTCAGTGCCGCTCCGTCTGCCCTTTTGCTGCCCGCCGCCGTGTAAAAGCGGTTCCAGGCGCAGGCCCGACCGCATATATAAGAGGCCGATTCTTTTGGGCCCCCCTATTTTATGCCCTGAAAAGGAGGCAAAATCTATCCCTGTTGTCCCCAGGTCAAGTGGCAGCCGCGTCCAGGCCTGCACACAATCGACATGAAGAGCCGCCGCCGGAGCCAAATGATCCAGCTGGGCCCTGACCTCCGACAAGGGTGTTACCGCTCCTGTTTCATTGTTTACAGCCGGCAAGGAGACTAGCACTACCGAATCCCCAACCTGCTTTAAAACTACTTCCAGAGCTGCCAAATCAGGCTCTCCGGTAGGCGCTAAGGGCAGGCGGTGGACCGTCCAGCCAAGCGATTCCATGTAGGCTGCACTTTCCAGGGTGGCCGGGTGGTCGCCGGAACAAATAACCAAGTGTGTACCTTGTCTTTTTTTTAACGGACAGTAACCTTTAAAAACAGTGTTAATGCTTTCCGTCGCCCCGGACGTCACAATTAACTCCGCAGCTTTAGCCCCAATGGTGCTGCCGATTTGCTGCAGCGAACGGTTTATTTGTTTTTCTACTCTTATCGCCGGTCGATAGGCTGCTGCCGGATTAAAAAAATCCTCTTCAGCTTGCTTTGTAATATAGTCAATAACAGCCGCATAAGGACGGGTAGTGGCGGCATGGTCCAGATATATCAAGAATAATCCTCCTGTGTTTTCCGGTGATGGCCGGCTGTTGTCAGCGCAGGTCCTTCCCCCATTCAAAGTGGATCAGGTCAGTCCTGACCAGGGCTTGATAAAACTCACACAGGCCTCCGGCCCGAGCAAAAAGTCGGCCGGACAGGTCGAACAAAGGTTCACCCGGTGAACAATTTAAGTACATACTGACATCATTTTCTGCCGTTGCAAGTTTGAATTTTAAAGTTGAACGGTGAGGTAAAAAAGGATATTTATTGGCCATTATAGTCAACATATCCAAACCGGCTTCTAACTGTTCTTTTAAAAGTGGAAACATGGCGACCGGAATATATGCTCTGATAAAGGCATAGGGTAAGCGGTCGACACTTTTCAAGCGAGTTAATTCCCAGTGTGGTCCTGCTACCGGTTGTTGTTGGTTTGCCCTGATCGCGGTTTCATTTAAGCTCTTTGACTCCTCTGCCGACAGCGGAGAGTCCGGCGGGGCCACTCCCAGCGGCCGAGTGTCCGGTTCCAACTTGCGGATATGAAGCAAGGTGTCGTCAACCAAGCTGTCCGCCTGCAAAAATGAAAAGGTGAAAGGAGAAAAGTCGGGAATAACAGTCGGCTGTTTTTGTTCCCGCACAAAGGTTCCCCTGCCTTTTTTTATATAGAGAAGCGATTCGGCCATGAGCTCTTGCACTGCCTGTCGAACGGTTGGGCGAGAAACATTTAATTCTGAGCAGAGTTGTTTCTCCGAAGGGATTTTCCCCTCAGGCGGATAGGTGCCGGTGGCAATCCGGTCGGCTAAAATTTGTTTGACCTGTTCATATAAGGGAACAGGGCTCTGCTTATTAATTTCCATACCTATACATTTTATCATGCTTTCAGGGCCTGTGCATGACCACTTGAGCTGCGGTCATGACTACTCCTCGCCCCTATTTTAAAGGCAAAAATTTCACCTTCTCTAATTTTAATGAGGGACTAAAATAGCAGATGGCCAGCCACATTTCTATTTCATAAGCCCCGCGGCAATAATATTCATTGAAAAGTCTGGCGCCCTTGCGCAAACGCTGCCGCTTGCGCCCGGTCATAACTTGTAAAATAGTTTGGTCACTGCCGTGAAAACAGCTTTTAACCTCTATGGCGTAGAGCATATTGGCACGGTTACACAGTAAGTCAACTTCGGTAATGCCGTAAAAAATGATATTCCGTCCAATGATGCTAAAACCGGACTGCCTCATTATTTGAGCGACGCCCCCCTCACCCAAATGCCCCTGCTCTCGCTTATTAGTAGGACAAACATTGGTCGGAGTGGCTTTCTTTTTAACCTTTTTTGTGCTGATGTCGCCCCCCTTTCTGCCAGTTTTTTAAAAAGGAATGGCGATGTTCAACGGAGGGACCCAGGCGGTCTAAGGCCTCATAATGAGAAGCGGTGCCATAACCTTTGTGTTGGGCAAAGCCGTAGCCGGGCAATTTTTCTTCCAACACCTGCATATAGCGGTCTCGGGAGACCTTGGCCAAAATGGATGCGGCAGCAATACAATTGGCAAAAGCATCACCCTTTTTAATAAAGGCAGCCGGACGATCGGCCTTATAACCGGTAATGTAGTCAAATAGCAAATAATCAGGCTCCAACGGCAGGCCCGACAGGGCGCGCTGCATGGCTGAAAGCGTGGCCGGCAAGATTCCATCCCGGTCAATTTCGGCAGCTGTAGAAAAGCCGATTCCCCAGGCCAAAGCTTCAGTCCTGATAAGTGCCGCCAGCTGCTCTCGTTTTTTAGGGCTTAGCCTTTTGGAATCATTTAAGCCGATAATCGGTCTGTCCGGGTCTAAAACAACAGCTGCTGCATACACCGGGCCGGCTAGAGGGCCCCGGCCGGCCTCATCTATACCGGCTACCCGGCAGTAGCCACTAGCCTGTAATTGCCTTTCCGGTTCAGCCATCCGCGCAAAGCGTTCCGCCGGACTTTCTCGTTTATGATCAGCCCCGGCCCCGGGTTTTCCTTGAACCCCTTTTTCTTTCTTTGCTGCAGAGGTCGGCCCCAAATCTGCCTTAGTTGTTTGCTGTGCCTCTTCCACCTTCATGTTTAATTTCCTTCGCTTTTTGTTGCCGTCTCATCTGTAGGACTTTCCAAGGTTAAGCGCCCGAGCGCACCCGAACGCAAATCTTTTAAAAAGATCCTGGCAAAACGTCCTTCATCAGGACGCCCGCCACTGCGGATCGCCCCTCTATTTTTAGCAGCTTGTAAAAATAAGTCATAGGGATCTCCCTCCAAATCAGTCAAGCCAAAGCGGGCAGAAACAGCTGCCGGATAAGTTTTAATCAGATGAGTGAGCGCCTCATAAGCGACCCCCTCTAAATCCAAGATAGAATCTTTAATCGCCCCGGTCGCAGCTAAAAGAATTTGATTTTGCCGGCTGCCCAGGTGAGTCGGCAGAATTCCCGGCATGTCTAACAGGTCAAAGCCGCTTGTCGTCCGAATCCATTGTGCCCCTCTTGTCACTCCGGGACGGTCCTCTACCCCGGCCGCTTTCCGACCGGCTAAGTGGTTGATCAGAGTTGATTTTCCACAATTGGGTATCCCCACCAACATCAATCTGATATTTTGACCGCCGATCCCTCTTTGTTCAGCTCTTTGCAAACGCTCGCCGGCCATCGCAAAAGCCCGCTCGAGTAAATCTTTCCGGTCTCTTCCTGAAAAAGCTGATCCGGCTGCCGCTACCAATCCTTGCTGCTTAAAAAAAGTCAGCCAGGCGGTCGTTTGATCGGGATCTGCCATGTCAGCCTTGTTTAGCCAAAGTATATGTGGTTTATCGCCTATAGTTTCACTGAGAGCGGGGGTGCGACTAGCCCGTGGCAGCCTGGCGTCACACAATTCAATGACCGCATCCACTTGATTGAGGTATGACTTAAGCAATTTTAAAGATTTGGCCATATGGCCCGGGTACCAATTGATATTCACGCAAGGACTCCTTGTTATGCTTGTTTGTAATTTTAATTCAGGGCATTGTTGAACTTTCTTATTTATTATAACCTCTACCTAAGTTCTGCTCTAAAAGCACGACCAATATTTGATAAAAGACCCATAAATCCCCTAATTTCAATCTATTTTACCCTTTTCAGCTTGACAGATAATTAGTCAATAGACATAATAAGTCGTAATCAAAAATCCAAGGAGGCATTATATGAACAAAAGTGAACTGGTTGAATCCGTAGCTAATATGACAAATCTAACTAAGAAAGATAGCGAAGCCGCTGTCAATGCTTTTTTAGACACGGTCACAGAGGCCTTGATAAACGAAGACAAGGTTGTTTTGGTCGGCTTTGGCACCTTTGAAACAAAACACCGGGCCGAACGCATGGGCCGCAACCCCGCCACCAAAGAACAGATCCGCATTCCTGCTTCAAAAGCACCTGTCTTCAAGGCCGGTAAAGGCTTAAAGGACAAGGTGAATAACCGCTGAGGTCTCACCAGCTGTTGAGCAGATATTAAGTTTCTGTCAAGGTCCGTTCTGCAGTGCTTGCAACGGACCTTTTTCATGCCTTCCGAGGAGCTATATTAAGTTGGTCCGTCCGCTCTCTCACCTTGCTGTTTAAATACTGAATTGCCTTGCCCAAAGATATTGCCAGACCGCTTTTATTGACCGCGTACCGCATCACTCGTTCGGCCTGATCTGAACTAATTTGATAGCGGTCTGCCACCATAAACTTCAGCTCTTTTAAAGGGTTTATAATGGCCTCCTTTTTTTGAGCCAGGTAGGTCAGTAAATACTTGAGATAGGTGTAGCCACGCAAATGGGGAGAAAAGTTACTAGCCAGTAAAACCTCCTCAACCAGTTCCCCTGCCATAGCCGGATTTAGCCGGACAGGGGCGCCTTCAGGCCCACCGTCATGCTGATAAAGAGACCGGTCTTCGGCCAATTTTTCAGCTAAATGAGCAGCGGTGTCAGCCGTGCGATATAAATTGTGCCGGGCGTCAAGTAGGTAGTGTACCCGGCCACCGGTATCTGTTATGCCCAGGTACCCCTTCTTTGACATTAGTTCGATCATCTTTTTCAGCAATTCTCTTTCCCCTGAAACAAGATAAAATCCAACCCGGTTAACATCGTAGAGATCATTCAAATTCATAATGCCCTCCCTTGAAATGGTTTAATCGGACAATATAAATCTAACAGGCAGACATTGCCTCGGCCATAGAATAAATACCAAAAAGGAACAATTGTGTCGATTTTGTAACAAAATCGAGGTCAAATTGAGATGCTTTTTAACTTGATGGTTGCACTAATCCTCAACTTTATAAAATATAGCGGTAAACCATGGCAGCAAAGCCGCTCAGATCATGGTCCGGTGCAACCCTATCAGCCCCTGCCTTGACCTCATGACCGGCATTTGCCATAGCAAAAGCGAGACCTGCTTCCGCCATCATGGGAAGGTCATTCTCCTGGTCACCAAATACAGCTATTTCCGACTTGCTAAGTCCATAGTGGTCCGCTAACGAAAGCAGGGCAGTCCCCTTAGAAGCTCCGGCCGGCATAACATCTAAATTTCCCTGCATCGATTGTGCACAGGAGAGACGGTCATCAGCTTCCACCAGCTGCCTTAAATTTAAAAGAAGGTCAAGATTTTGACTGAGAGCAAAAAGCTTTAAAGCAGGTCCGTCCAAAAAAGACTTGTCTTCTTGCCAATGGCTCTTCAGATGTTGAGTCGTGATGATTTTTACTGCAACTTCCGGCTGGCCACAGCTGCGAGCGAAATGATTATAGTCCTGAAAAAAAGAAAAACGTTCATTGTTGGGAGAGCTGTAGACAGAGTTGGCCGTATAAATCAGGTAGCGGCAGTCATGCTGAGATAAGAAATTAAGTAAGGGGGTCAAGGAATTGTCCGGCAAGGCTTCCTGAAAGAGCAAGTCCCCGCTGAGCAAGCGGCTAATCATACCCCCGTTACAAGTAATAGCCGGTTCATTATTGTCAATTTGCCAGGCATAGGCTCGGGTAGTCAAATGGGTGCGGCCGGTGGCCAAGGCAAAATGTATACCGGCTGCCTTTAAATCGGCAATAGCCTGCTGATTGGCAGCTGAAATCCGGTTATCTTTGCCCAAAAGTGTATTGTCCATGTCGCTAACAACTAATTTAATAGCGGACATCATCTTCTCCTCTGTTTTAAATTTCTCTAATATTTAAATTTCTCTAATACCAATAATATAGCGACTCCATTTTGTATAAGTGATTTGGTAAGTGCGACCAACTTCCGGTTTTATCTTAAAACCGTTATAAAAATAGGAATCACCATCGCTCATCAAACAGCGATGAAAAACTTTGACTGTTTCCACCTCCACCTGTTTGACCTGGTATTGGTCTCGGTAAATATTTAAAAGATCCAAAGCCATGGGTCCCGACTGTCGGGCGATAAAAAGGGCACTGACAAAGGCTAAAATGACCGGAGAAAAATAACTTAACCGGTGTTTCAGGTGGGCTTTTTTTACGCGGCGAACCAGATAGAGAAACAAGACTAAAAAAGCCACTGACAGGATTAGCGCCAGGCCCAAACGCAACAAAAAATAGCGCACTGCTAAGCCTCCTTTTCGCTCATCGACTCTTTCTTTTTACCCTACTTATTACACTATACCCTTATTATCTGTTAATCTTCCAGTGCAGCGGCAACCAGCTGCAAAAACTCCGCTTCTGTTAACAGCTTTACCCCTAATTCTTCTGCCCGTTTTAATTTACTTCCGGCTTTTTCACCATACAAAAGAAAAGCGGTCCGGCCTGAGACGCTACCTGAAACTTTAGCGCCGGCCTGTTCTGCCAGGCGGGTTGCTGCCTGACGGCTCAGAGTTGGCAAGGTACCTGTTATAACTAGCGTTTTTCCTGTTAAGGCTGTCGGCTTAGCCAATTTATTTTCCGGCTGCTGTTGTCGTCTCATATGGACGCCCGCTGCGGCTAAGTCTGCCAAAAGTTCTTTGGCCTTTTCTTGGGCAAAAAAATCAGTTATAGCAGCGGCAGTTGCCGGGCCTATCTCCGGCAAGGCTGTAAGTGCTTCCTGATCACAGGTGGCCAGGTCATTTAGGTCTTGATAAGCATCTGCCAAAATTTTAGCTGCGGCGGTGCCGACATGGCGAATGCCCAAGGCGTTGATCAGTCGATAGAGGTCATTGGACCGGCTGTCAGCGATCGCCTGCAACAGGTTATCAACCGACTTTTCCCCCAAAGAAGGAAGTTTTAGCAGGTCTTCTCTATGGTCTTTCAAACGGTAAATATCGGCGATGCCGTGTAGCAGGCCCGCTTCCATAAACAGCTTGATATTGGCCTCTCCCAGCCCGCGAATATCCATACAATCGCGGGCTACAAAGTGTAGCAGGTGACGAAATAACTGGGCCGGGCAATCCGGGTTATCGCAACGAATAGCTGCTTCTCCGGACGGACGACTGACCGGTTCGCCACAGGAAGGACAGGCCGCAGGCATCGCAAAAGGCTCAGCTGAAGCCGGGCGAGCTGTCAAATCGACCTGCTTGATTGAAGGAATGACATCACCTGCTTTTACGACCATCACCAGGTCGCCTATTCTGATGTCCTTAGTTCGAATATAGTCTTCATTGTGTAGGGTTGCCCGACTGACCAAAGAGCCGTCCACCTCAACTGTTTTTAAAATAGCTAGGGGTGTCAGTACGCCTGTGCGCCCAACCTGAATTTCGATATCTTCCAACCGGGTCCACTTCTCTTCCGGCGGATACTTATAGGCGGCAGCCCAGCGCGGCACTTTACCGGTTTCACCTAATTTCAGGCGTTGGTCTAAGCTGTCCGTCTTGATAACCGCCCCGTCAATGGCATAGGGCAGGCTTGACCTGCGCCCGGACCAAGCATTTATTTCAGCAAAAATCTCCTCATCAGAGGTGGTCGGAGGCTGAATATCAACCACCGGAAAACCTTGCTCCCTTAGCCACATCAGACTGTCGTGGTGGCTGGCAAAAGTTTTTCCTTCA
>CAMXYS010000011.1 GCA_947253135.1 uncultured Clostridia bacterium | reverse complement strand
GTACACTCTATGATGTCAACCAGCCTGAGCCGGCTGACCTGGAAGTCGACTTGAAAGACGTCCGCATCTATGCTGATTGCTATGGTGATATGGACGAACTAAATGACAATCTGGCCAATGAGACAGGCTTTTCCATGTCTGATCCAGCGATTGACCGGGCCGGTAAGTTAATTAAACGGGGCGATAAGTACTTTGTCCGCCTTGCCTTCGGTCCGCAAACTGTTTTCTTCCTGCCGACCTATGTCCGCAAGGTACAGACGGTTACTTGGAATGATGAGACGGGCGATTTTGACATGGCTGCCGACCAACCTATTATTCTCAAAAAATATGCTATGACGCCTGAGCAATGGGAGAAGCTGCTTGACTACGGCTTTGCCTCCAGCAGCTTTGACGGCTCCTTCATCAAGCAAGAAGACCAACCTAGCCGTGAGGAAATGGCGGAAAGCTTAAAGGCCTTTAAGCAGGACCATGTCCACAGCTTTGAGTATGAGATACCAAAGGGACAAAGACACAGAGAGCTGGAATTTGAAGTGGCAGCCATGTATGACTTCATGCCCCAGGCTGAAGCTTATGCAGTGATTGACAAGGATGCCTGGGCTCAGATGGAAGCAGCTGAGCAGGCTGCAGCCGATGAGGCTACAGCTAAGGCTGCTGCCAAGGCTGAGTTGACCGAAGCCATCACCAAGGCAGAGGCAGCAGAGCGGGCCGGTAAGACCGCCGCCAGCGTCAAGGTTTTGGATGAGGCGGTGGCAGAAGCCAAGGCCCTGTTAGAAAAAGCTACTGCCAAGTCGACAGACCTGACGGCCATGAAGGCTAAGCTGGAGGTCGCTGTAGAGGGGCTAAAAGACTTTGTGCCCAGTGTGATGAAGGGTAGGGACTCGGTCTGGACGAAGGACGACAAGGCCGGCTTAAGCTTTACATCAGATGCTGAATTTGCTGACTTTATGGCAGTGAAGGTAGATGACGAGCAATTGGTTCGTGACCAAGACTATGAGGTTAAGGCCGGATCTACAGTGGTGACCTTGAAGCCAAGCTATCTGCAAGGTTTGTCAGTCGGCAACCACCGGTTAGCGATTGTTTCAAAGAGTGGGGCTGCTGTGGCAAACTTTACAGTCAAAGCAGCGGCTGCTCCCACGCCAAGTGCAAAACCGAGTGACCAGCCAGGAGCGACACCAACGACGCCGCAGGCGCCGACTCAACCGGGTGGCAGCCAAGGCACAGCTAAGCCGACAACACCTACGAGCAAGCAGCCTGGAGGACAACCGGCACCGTCTGGAACCACTAAGGCACCGACTAAATTGCTGGCCCGCACAGGTGAAAGCGCCGGCATCCTGTTAGCCGGATTGGGCCTGTTGGCAGTGGCCGGAAGTTTGGTTGTTATCAGGAAAAAACAAAGGAATTAAGTATATAAAAGAGCTTGTACTGCGCTGCCCATGCTTATAAGCGCAGCAGTGTAGTCGGGTTGACTTGAACCGAAGGGCTGTCTCGCAAGAGGCGGCCCTTTTTGTCTGGCGAGCGGGAACAGGCGGGTAAAAAAGGCAAAAATTAGGTGGTTGGGCTAGAATGGATCACAATAAAGCGATTTTGGCTCGAGGATGGGTAAATGGAATTTGATATTGGCAATGTTTTGCTAGCTTTAGCCCTGACGGCCTTTGCCGGCCTGTCGACCGGCTTGGGCGGTTTGTTTTTATTTGGGCGACAAAAAAAGAGTATTAGATTGTTAGCCGGATCGCTGGGCTTTTCGGCCGGAGTGATGATCTATATTTCCTTTGTTGAACTTTTGCGAGAGGCAGAAAGTTATCTGGGCAATTTCTATGGTGCGCGGCAAGGGCAGATTTTAACAGTTGTTTTTTTCTTCGCCGGCATTGCCCTCATTGCGGTGATCGACAAAATTATTCCTGAAGCAGACAATCCTCATGAATTTCCGGATGAGGCGGATTTGACAGCGGTCACGCTAGCCACTAATCGTTTGGTGACAGCTCAGGCTGTTCAGGGGTCAGAGGATGATCTTGCCGGTCAGGCGCCCCTGACAGCCGACTCAGGCGATGTAGCGGCAACCACTGCTGTCAGTCGTGGAGCCCATATGAAGCGAACCGGTATTTTGACAGCCATCGCCATCTGTGTCCACAACTTTCCGGAGGGTATGGCCACTTTTATTGCCGCTCTGGCTGATCCGACGCTGGGCATCAGTATTGCGATTGCCATTGCCATCCACAATATTCCGGAAGGCTTGTCTGTGGCGGTACCTATTTATTTTGCCGGTGGCAGCCGGCGTCAGGCTTTAAAATATGCCTTCTTGTCCGGCCTGTCCGAACCGCTTGGAGCCCTGGCTGCAGCAACTTTCTTGTTGCCCTTTTTAAATGAGGGCCTTCTGGGGATTCTTTTTGCAGCTGTAGCCGGCATTATGGTCTATATCTCTCTAGATGAATTATTGCCCAGTGCACAGAATTATGGTGAGCACCACCTGTCTATTTGGGGCCTAATTTTAGGTATGGCCGTGATGGCTGTCAGTTTGCTGATTCTATAGGGCCGACCGTGCCTACTTGAACGCGCCGAGGGGGATGTTCACCGGCTGTTTCCTCTTTTTAGCCCCGATTAATCACAAAAAAATTCATTTTGAATAAATTATTAAGGTGTTGTACAATATGCCCTGACATTGACATAGGGGAGCTTGTAAACAGGCTGAGAGGAGGGTGTGACCTTCGACCCAGAAACCTGATTTGGATAATGCCAACGTAGGGATCACTCTGAAAACCGTAGGAAATTTCCAAATTGGAGTTTCCTATTTTTTTTGGAGGTTTGAACCTTGAAAGAAAAACGAACGACTATATTTGAGAACGGATTGATCTGGTTTGGGGCAGCTGTCTCCATCGCAGAAATTCTGACGGGGACCTATTTTGCTCCCCTGGGCTTTAAAAAGGGGCTGCTGGCTGTCCTGATCGGTCATGTCATTGGCTGTACGCTGCTTTTTTTATCAGGCCTGATCGGAGGAAAATTGCGTAAAAGCGCCATGGAGACGGTTAAGATGAGCTTTGGCCGCAGAGGAGCGCTGCTGTTTTCCTTACTCAATATTTTACAATTGGTCGGCTGGACTGCCATTATGATCTATGACGGTGCGCTGGCAGCCGAAGGCATTTTAGGGCTCGGCAACTGGCTCTGGTGTCTTATAATCGGCGCCCTTATCGTCCTCTGGATCGTGATCGGTATCCAAAATTTAGGCAAGGTGAACACAGTCGCTATGGCGGCCTTGTTTGTCTTAACTGTCATCCTCAGCTTTGTTATTTTCGGCCAAGGAGCGCCCCTCAATTTACAGGGGGAAGGTATGACTTTCGGGGCCGCAGTGGAGCTGTCCGTCGCCATGCCCCTGTCCTGGCTACCTTTGATTAGCGATTACACCAGAGCGGCTAAAAACCCTGTCAAGGCGACCGCTGCGAGCGCCGTCACCTATGGTTTGGTCAGTTGCTGGATGTATATCATCGGTATGGGCGCAGCTATTTTTACGGGAGAATCCGATATCGCGCTGATCATGGTCAAAGCCGGATTGGGTATCGCCGGCCTTCTGATTGTGATCTTTTCGACGGTCACGACCACCTTTTTGGATGCTTACTCGGCCGGTGTTTCCAGTGAATCGCTCAGCCGGTCTATTTCCGGCAAATGGGTTGCTGTTGTGGTCACAATCATAGGAACTGTGGGGGTTATCTTTCTGCCCTTACATGATATTACCGACTTCCTTTACTTTATTGGGTCTGTGTTTGCGCCGATGATAGCTATCCAGATAGTTGATTTTTTCCTGCTCAAGAAGGATCAATCAGGGCATTTGTTTGCCCCGTTAAATTTGCTGGTTTGGTTGATCGGCTTTGTGGTCTACCGGCTCTTGATGCATGTCGATACACCGGTCGGCAGCACCCTGCCCGATATGCTGATCACCATGTTAGTCTGCCTGCTGGTCCACCGTATCGAAAGGAGTTTTAAAAGTAGTCGCAGCTGAAAAAACGCAGCTGTGATAAAAATGCAGCTCCCACCCGATCATTTAGCCTTGTATCATAACAGTTTTGCATTCCGGCGATGCTCACCGGCCGGCAGGAGAAGTAGTTACTTAGACAGAAATAGATAAACATGATATGATAATAAAATGACTGAATAAATGCAAGGGCGGGGAAGGACGGTAAAAAATGCAGCAGTTCGTAAAGTATTTTGCCAGCTATTCACAGTATGGCACAACGACCACATTCGGCAGCGTCGGCCGCACGCTGGAGGTCTTTTTTGATGAAGAACAAAGAGATGCCTGGGTGGCAGAAGATGAGCCGGTAGATGGCGAAGAATACCGGCAGGAGGCAACCCTCCGGCAGGCGACAGCCATTTTGCGCCGGACCGACCGGTATACGGTACATGAGCCTGATGGCTCAACCTGGCAGGTGACCTTGGCCGAGCTAACTGAGCCGGGCATGACCTTGGCCAAGACCTTGTTTGATCTGGAAAGTCGCCAGATGAGCATTGCTGAACAAAATGAAATCGAGCAGGAGAAATTAGAAGAAGAGGAATAAAAGTCCTCCAACTGATCTTTCCTGTTGGCAAAGAGCCCTTATTCACCAAGGGGGTGGCAGCGGCCGCAAGCGGTCCCACCCGGTGAAGGGGCTCTTTTTAATGATCATGAACAGCTGAAAAAGGGTTCAGATGCTGAGTCAATAAAAACAAGGCGACAAGGCGACAAGTACGCATGAGACAATGCGACAATTCAATATTTCGCCTTGGTCAATCCGGTAAAAAAATGCTTGGAATCTCGTTTCTTCGTCAATTGCGGCAAAGTCGGCCTCTCTTTACCATAAAGATGAAGCTTCACAGAAAATAGCAGCAGGGCCGGAAAGGGGGAAGATCATGAAGATAACCAGCACGGATATCGCCCGCTTGGCCGGTGTGCACCGTTCAACTGTTGACCGGGTGATCCATGAGCGCGGCGGTGTCGCCCCGGCAACCAAAAGAAAAATTCTGCAAATCATCGATGAATACAATTACAAGCCCAATATTATGAGTCGGGCGCGCCTGCGCAAGGCTAAGAGTTTGCACATTGAAGCCTTAATTTTGGCTGTTGATGCGGTCCCGGACATGAAGGCCGGCCTCGCTGAAGCGGCCGGCGACTACCAGGACTTCAGTTGCCGTATTAATGTTGAGGCCACTCCCTTGCTTGAGCCGGAGACTCAGGCCGAGGCTCTGCGCCGGGCGGTAAAAAGGCGGCCGGATGCCATTATTTTGCAGGCCTTACACGCAGATCCTGTGCAGGCGGCAATCGATGAAGTTGTGGCTCGCGGCATTCCGGTTGTGACGATTAACAGTGATTTACCGGAGAGCAGGAGGCAATTGTTTATCGGTGAAGCCATGGACCGGTCCGGCAGTATAGCTGCCCGCCTGCTGGGGGAGTTAATCGGGGGAAAAGGGCAGGTCGCCTCAATTACCGGCGAACAGACCCTGGTTTCAGTCCAGGAACGGGCCTCCGGCTTTCGTCGGACGATGGCGGAGATATTTCCGGCTATTACAGTTTTGCCGGAAATCACAGTCGATGAGTCACCTATGAGCACCTTTAACAAGGTGGTGGACCTTTTGCTGGACCACCCGCAGCTACAAGGTTTTTTTATGAGTTGTGGCGGGGTTACGGCCTGCTGCCGCGCTCTGGAGGAATTGGGGAAGGAAAAAGATTTGCGGGTTATTACCTGCGAGACTTATCCCTCTATTCAACAGCTGATGCATAAGGGGATTATTGACGCCACCTTGGGCAGTGACCTCCAAGAGCAGTCTTATTTAGCTGCTAAGTTTATTATCTTGGAGCACTTTTTTGAAAGGCCGATGCCGGGCGGCAAGTATTTTTTGCCGACACGGATTTTTGTCAAAGAGAATATCGGTTAAAGGAGCGACGATTAAGGAGGAGTCTATGCTGAAAATCGGTTTAATTGGGACCGGCGGGATCGGTCGCACTCATGTGGATCGAATCAACAATCGTCTGACCGGCGGCAGGGTGGTGGCGGTGGCCGACCCGCATCCGGACTTTGGGCGGCAGGTAGCAGAACAGTTGGGGTTGACCTTTTTTGAAGACCCGGCCGCTTTGATCGAGGACAAGGAGATTGATGCCCTGATCAACACGACGGCTGACGCCTTTCATGAGCAGTATGCCATGGCGGCCTTGACCGCCGGTAAGCCTATGTTTGTGGAAAAACCGCTGGCAGCAGAAGCGGAGGCTTGCCGTCGAATTGTAGAGCGGGAGATGGCCGGTGAGAAACCCTTGTTGCAGGTAGGTTTTATGCGCCGTTATGATGATGGTTACCGTCAGTTGAAGGAGGCGGTCGACAGCGGTAATTATGGCCTGCCCTTGCTTTTGCACTGTGCCCACCGCAACCCATCTGTACCGGATGATTATGATACGCCCATGGCGGTTGAAAATTCCATGATCCACGAAATTGATGTCTTGCGCTGGTTGCTAGGGGAGGATTATCGCACGGCAGAAGTTCGTTTCGGTCGCGATACCAGGAGGGCATCCGGGTCTTTACGGGATCCTCAAACCATGATTTTGACAACCGAATCCGGTGTGCGTATTGACGTTGAGGCCTTCGTAAATACCGGTCACAGTTATGAAATTAAATGTGAAATTGTCTGTGAAGATGGCATTTTAAGCCTACCCGCTCCACCCTATATAGAAGTTTGCCGGGATGCCTTTCGTGGCCGTCCAATCGACCGTGATTGGTCCACCCGTTTCGGCGAGGCTTACGATCGTGAGCTGCAAGCCTGGATCAATGACACGGCTGTGGGCCGGCTGACAGGACCTTCTGCCTGGGATGGCTACGTGGCCCAGTTGACAGCTCAAGCCGCTTCCAAGGCCAGGGACGAGCAGAATATTCAAGTGATTGACATTCCGGAAAAGCCGGGATTTTATCGAACGGAATAAAAAGAAAGAGACTTGCATCAGTAGCAAGATTTAACAATGGTCATCAGCACTTTCATCAAAACGAGCTCAAAGAATGACGAGCTTAATATGCTAGGAGGAACACAATGGAATTAGCAATTTGCACGGATGTTTATCAAAATTTGTCCTATACCGATATGTTGGATAGGGTCAAAGGTCTGGGTATTGATGCCGTCGAGCTGTGTGTCGGCGGTTGGGGGGCCAGAAAACATGTCAATACGGCTGAATTAATGGCAGATGCAGACAAAAGGAAAGCCTTTAAGGCGGAGTTGGACAAAAGGGGTATGCGAATTTCCGCTTTTAATACTTCCTGTAACCCGACTTGGCCGACTGAAACCGGTCGTCAATATGCTGAAGATATGTATAACACCGCCCGCTTAGCAGAGCTGCTCGAGGTCGATAAAATTGTTTGTATGGCGGGTCTGCCGCCGGGATCAAAGGATGACACCACCCCCAACTGGATCACTTCTACTATTTCCTGGCCCGCCTTTATGCCTGATGCTTACAACTATCAATGGGATGTGACCTGGGATTTTTTCAAAAAGTATGCTGACCACTGTAAACAGCACGGTGTGCGCTATATTGCCATCGAAGAGTTCCCTGGCACAATGGTCTGGTCCGCCTCCACCTTGAAAAAATTGCGCTCGGAGACTGACCCCATAATCGGCATGAACCTGGATCCATCACACATGTTTATTCTGGGGGCTGACCCGATTGCAGCAGTTCGTGAATTGGAAGGGATGATTTTCCATGTACACGGTAAGGACGCCCGCATTGAAAGAGGTTTAGCGGACGTAGATGGCCTGCTTGAACCCAGACCGGTAACGGATACAAAAGACCGGGTGTGGAACTATGTCGCGGTCGGCTGTGGCCATGACCAGTTGTGGTGGAAGGAATTTTTCTCTGTTGTGCGGATGATGGGCTATAACGGGGATGTCTCCTTGGAGATGGAAGACTTGACCATGTCGGTTGATGCCGGGGTAGAAAGCTCTGTGGAAGTTTTACAGGCCTGCTTGAGCCGTTAAGATAGGAAAAAAATGGATTTTGCAGCAAGACCTTCAAGCTGAGACAGGTTAAGAAAGCGCGCTGACAGTGACCGGTGCGCTTTTTTATATGGGAGTGCTCTTGTTTAGATTTGAAAAAGATATTATAATCAAATTGTACGAAAGACCTGACTCAAACAATAGCTTGTTTAGTCAATATGCATGGTTAGATTCTAAAGAGTCTTAATAAATCTGACCCGGCATAAAGGAAAGGAGCGGTTTATGAGAACAGTTGTCACCGGTAAGGATATTCGGATAGGCGACGACACCAAGGCCAAGATCGAAAAGAAATTGGCTAAGTTTGACCGCTATTTTGATGACAATGCAGTTGCGACGGTTAAGATCCAGCAGGAGCCGGGCAATAAGGTGAGTGCGGAGATCACCATGAAGATTGAGAAGCACTACTACCGGGCTGAAGCAGTGGCGCAAGAGGTCATCAGTGCTTTTGAGTCGGCCGTTTCTATCATGGAAGGTCAGATCAGAAAACATAAGGCCAGAATGCATAAGCAAATCAGAGACTTTGCCTACATGAACGAATACTTAAAGGATGTAGCGGCGACTGATGAGGGCAGTCCTGCAGAAGGCGATATCATCCGGCGCAAACGGTTTAGCCTGTCTGTGATGACAGAAGAGGAGGCGACCTTGCAGATGGAATTGCTGGGGCACAGCTTCCTTCTTTATATTTCGGCAGACACCGGCACGGTTTGTGCTGTTTACAAGAGGAAAGACGGCAATTACGGTTTGCTGGAACCTGAGTATTAAGTTTTAACCGATAGTTGCAGAGTGATTATCAGTAACATAAAGAGAGTGGTCGGCACTTTTGCCGGCCACTCGTCTTTTTACGGCCGGTCCGGCAGGGGGAGGATCAAGGTTCGGTAGATTCTGCGGTAAAGGAAAAGCATCATAGCCAAGGCGACCAGCTCGGCTATCCAGTAGGCGTGCCAGACAGCCCCGGGGCCGAATTGAAAAGCCAGGAGGGCAGCTGAAGGCAAGAGGATAAAGAGCTGCCGGGTGATGGTTGCAGCCATGCTGTAGAGGGGCCAGCGCAGAGCCTGAAAAACATTAGTAATGACGACATTGATTGCTGCGACCGGAAAACTGCAGGCGATAATGCGCAAGGCGGACATGCCATAGCGGTACATTTCGTCTGTCGCATTAAAAAGAGTCAGGAGAGGGTGGGCACCAAACTGGACCAACAACATGCCGGAGGTCATCATCAAAAAGCAAATTAAGAGGGCAAACCGGACCGCCTCAAGTAGCCTTTTTTTGTCGCGGGCGCCGTAATTATAGGAGACAATCGGAACCAGGGCGTTGGTAATACCGAAGGAGGGCATAAAGACAAAGCTTTCCACTTTGAGATAGATGCCTAAAATATTGACGGCGATTACGGACAGGGGGGCCAGGATGGCATTCAGGCAGCTTATGGTCACGGAGGAAATGGACATAATCACCATAGTGGCCGAACCGATCCCGAAGATACTGCGGAAGGTAGCCGGCGAAAACTGTGTTCCCCGAAGCCTGATAGGGACGTCCTTGTTGGCAATATGGTTTAAAAAGAGGCCGAGTAAGGCGCCAAAAATCTGCCCCATAACGGTGGCAACCGCCGCACCGGTCACGCCGAGGCGGGGGAAGGGGCCGATCCCGAAAATGAGGAGGGGGTCCATAATAATGTTGATGACAGCCCCACTGAGTTGAGTCCACATGGTATGGATACTGCGGCCTGTGGCAGAGAGCAAGCGCTCGGTGAAAATCTGGATAAAAACACCGAAGGAGCAGAGACCGACGATGCGCAGATAGGAACTGCCCATGGCGACCGTGTCAGTCCGGTCGGTAAAGAGGGCCAGGAAGCGGTCGGCTAAAAACCAGGTCAAAAGAGCAAAGAGGAGCCAGCAAGCCAAGGCTGCTACCAGCCCGTGGGCAGCTGTGCGTCGGGCCGCTCCCTCATCTTTTCGCCCCAGCTGGTGGGACACTTTAGTGCTGATGCCGACGCCGATGCCACAGGCGACCGCCACGATCAAATTTTGGACGGGGTAGGCCAGGGAAACTGCGTTCAGGGCGGTTTGGCCGAGGCGGGCGACAAAGATACTGTCCACAATGTTATACAGGGCCTGAATTAACATCGAGGCGATAATGGGTAGCCCCATCTTGATTAACAGGCCCGGCACAGGGGCAGTGCCCAGTCTGGTGCTCCCTACAACTTTCTCTTTACTCATCTTTACCCCTCCCCGGTCTTTAATTTCTTTTCGCTTGCATAAAATGAAGGCAGGCCACCGTGCCGGTAGCTTGCCTTCATCCTTAATTTAATTTACTTGAGTCTTAATGCAAAAGCTTTTACAAAGTTTTAGCCTTAGTTAGCGTAGTTATCAAAGTAGCCTTGGATATGGATAAAGGGCGTTCCCTTGTCCCCGCTGCCGGACGTGAGGTCACACAGTGATCCCAAGAGGTCTGTCAACCGGCGGGGGGTAGTCCCTTGGGCGACGGCTGCATCCTTGGCCAGTCGGTCTTTGTTGCGGATCGATTCTTCGATAGCCTTGGCCTGTTCCTCCGGTGATAAGCCGGCAAAGTCATTGTCGGCCAGGTATTTTAGCTTCAGCTCGTTGGGGGTTCCTTCCAGTCCGGCTGTGTAGGCGGGGGAGACCACCGGGTCGGCTAATTCCCAAATCTTACCCACGGGGTCGCGGAAGGCGCCGTCGCCGTATATCATGGCTTCTACCTTCTTGCCGGTGGCCCGGTAGATTAGGTCGCGGACCCGTTCAACGACAGGCTGGCAATCGCGCGGGAACAGTTTGACCTTTTCTTCGGTGGCCTTGTTGGAACCGAGTAAGCCGTATGTTTCATTGTAGCCGTGGGCGGAAGTGGGCGTGGCGACAATATCGTCCATCCCTAAAACCAGCTTGGCACCGGCCTTTTTAAGCACCTCTTTGGTGTGGGCCCGAGTGTGCACATCGCAGGCAATAACAGTATCGACCCGGTCCAGAATTGCCTCGGTGCGGTTGGAAAAAATAATTTCGCACTGAGCACCCTGTTCTTCTACCAACTCTTTGTAGTAGCTCACATAGTCCATGCCTGTAAAAGGATGGAGGGGGTGGCCGAACAGCCGGCGGAACTCATCTTCCGTCAGGGTGTCACTCCAAGGGTTGACCGTACTTTTGTAGAGAGCGTCTACCTCCAGGAGGTGGTTGCCGACTTCATCTGCCGGGTAGCTTAGTTGCAGTACAATCTTAGCAGCCGCTTGGGCAAAGCCTTTTAGGCAGATGGAGAAGCGGTTGCGGCTCAGGATCGGAAACAAGAGGCCGATGGTGCCGCCTCCGGTTTGCTCCTTCACATCAGCAGCTATATCTGTAATGCTGACATAATTTCCTTGAGCGCGTGCAACAACAGATTCGGTGATCGCGATGACATCGCGGTCATGGATTTCGTAGCCTTCGCTTGCCGCGGCCGTCAGAATACATTCCGCACTGATTTCAGCCACGTCCATTCCTTGGTTGATGATTGGACCCCGAATACCGCGAACAACGGTACCGACTTTACGTTCCATATAAAACAACTCCTCCAAAAAGCTTACAGCCCTAAAAAACCAGGCTTTAGCGGCCGGGATTACTTTAGAATTATACGGGTTTTATTTTTGTACAGCAATAGCGACATACAAAACAAGCGACAAATGTATTAGAATGAAAAGGTGTTTTTATGTCCGATGTGCGTGAAAACTGTTTGGATTGCCGAGAAAGGTTTTAGATCGAAAAGATGGATATTCAAAAAATTAAAGAGAAAAAAATCGAATTGTATGAACCGGGGATGTTGACGCCTTCCGGCCTCACCGGTGAAGATGACAGCGAAGAATTGCTGTTGACGGCCTCTGTGCAAAAAACTTTGGCAGCCGCCGGACATGTTTTAGTGCGCCATAATTTGTTTGATAATCCACTGGCTTTTATTAACAACAGTCAGATCGCCAACTTGTTGCGCCAATCCGGTGATGACGGTTTCCCAGCTGTGTGCGTAAATGACGAATTGGTGATGACGGGGCGCTATCCGACCTTGGCTGAATGGATTGAATTTTTAGAAGAGCCCGATTTAGAGGCGGAACTGTTGCCGATGACGGAGACGGAATTGGCTCAGATCAGAGAAGATTTAAAAACGGCGATGGAGTCGGGCTGTAGCTCCGGTGGCTGTGCCAACTGCTCAGGCTGCGGCAACTGAAACCGGGCGAGTCAGAAAAGAGGTGTGAGATGGGAGAGCAGCGCAAAGCAGTTGTTTTAGCGGCCGGTAAGGGGACGCGGTTGCAGTCGGAATTATCAGACTTGCCCAAGGTGTTAAGGGAGGCGGCCGGGCGGCCACTCCTAGCCTGGGTGCTGGGCAAAACGGCCTTTGTTCCGCCGGCGGATACAGTGGTGGTCGTCGGCTATAAGGGTGACTTGGTAAGGGAGGCAGTCGGCCCGAGTTATCACTTTGTCGAGCAGACAGAACAGCTGGGTACCGGCCATGCGGTGCAAATGGCGGCGCCGGAGCTGGCTGACTTTGAGGGCGCCGTTTTGATTTGTTACGGTGACATGCCTTTAATTCGTCAGTCTACCTATGAGGGGCTCTTTGCCGCCCACGAAAAAGACGGAAATGCCTGCACAATGTTGGCTTATATCAGTGATAAGGACATGAAGTATGGGCGCATTCTAAGAGACGAGGCCGGCAATTTTGACCGGGTGGTGGAAGACAAGGACTGCACGCCGGAGCAAAAAAAGATTACGGAGTTAAATGCAGGCGTCTATGTCTTTGATGCCAAGTTGCTGTTGGCCGGGTTGAAACAGCTCCAAAATAACAATGCTCAGGGTGAATACTATTTGACGGATGTACCCGCCTTTATCCGCGAGCAAGGTGGCCGCATCGGCATCTACCCGACGACCGGAGAGGCTGAAGGAATTGGGGTCAATACACAGGCAGACTTGGATTTTGTGAGCGAGTTGCTGCAGGTTGAGTCAGAGCAAGGTTGACCGTCGCCTGTCAGCCTTGTGCAGGAGCAGGAAGCTAGTGAAATGTGAAAGGGGACCGGCAAAGTAACGGCCCCCTTTTTGCTATTCTTGATTTAACGGTCGGTTGTACTTACACCGGCTGTTTTTATGAGTGCGCCGGGAAAGGTAGGGCCGCAACTAATTTGACAGCCGGGTGTGTTTGCAAGGTCACATTGCCCGGTCCGGTGATGACTGTGTTAAAAAAACCTTCCCCGCCCAGCAGTTTGTTTTTCAGGCCGGGGACCTGGCGGATGTCCATTGTGCAGGTGTCATCCATCATGGCCATGTAACCGGTGTCGACAACGATTTGTTCACCGGCTTGTAAATAACAAGACCAGGCGTGGCCGTCAACTTCTACAAACAGGGTTCCTCGACCGAAAAACCGCTGCAGTACAAAGCCTTCGCCGCCAAAGAAACCGGCTCCTAATTTTCTTTGAAAATATAGCTCATGTTGAATTTCTGTCGTCGCTGCCAAAAAACTGGATTTTTGTAAAATAAAGCCCCGGCTGCCATCCATCTCAATTGGCAAAATACTGCCCGGCAGGTTAGAAGATATGGCCAACAGGCCCGGCCCTCCTTGCGGAGTGTAGAAATTTAAAAACATATTCTCCCGGGTGATCAGGCGGGAGAAGGCCTTGCCGATGCCGCCGGCCGCTGTCTCCATCTGCATATTCGGAGACATCCAACTCATAGCCCCGGATTCCGCATAGACTGTTTGTCCGTTTTGCGGGTAGGATATTAAAACCGGTAAATTACCGCCCTGGATTTCATGATTAAGTGTGTACATTGTAGACCTCCCGGAAGGTGCAGACAGCTGTAAAATTGCTTTACATCATTATATCAGTATAAGTGATAAGGGTGCGATCAAGATTGGCAGGTTGTGATTTCTAAAAAAAATTAATAAGAAAATGGATTCGGTCAAGAAAGGTTCCCGTAGACAATTGATTGAAGGCCGCAGTGGACTATGGCACACTTCGGGTAGAAGGAAATGGATAAAAAAGGCAGGATGAGGGTGTAGTCTGCTGTCGGCTGAGTCAGCAAAGCTAAGAGGGAGAGAAATGACCATGAAGAAGCAGTTTCTTATTATTTGCGCCGCCTTGTTGTCGGCCTTGGCCTTAGCAGCTTGCCAAACAAGCAATAAAGAGTCGGAAGAAGCCGGCGGGACAACGGCTGTCACCACTGCTGCCCCGCCGGCTGAGCTGACGACTACCCCCGGTTTGACTGAAGTTTTGCCGACGGAAGTAACAGGTGAAGTCGAGCTCACAGCACCGTCAGTTTATGCGAGGGGAACTGAAAAAATTCAGATCACCCTCAAGAATAAATCTTCAGAACAGATTACAACCGGCTACCGGTTCAAGCTCGAACGCAAGCAGGAGCGGGGCTGGGAAGAAGTCGACTTGACTGACTTTACACACTCTGAAAATCCGGTTGTTTTTGCGGCTGTCGGTATCCCGGTTGACCCCGGTCAAGCGTTTGTGTTTGAGGAAGATTGCCTTAACTATGCCGAGCCGGGGGAAATTTACCGCTTCACTTACGGATACTTCCCTTCCGTCAAGTCTGCCGACAATGCGAGCTCGGCGAGCGGCGAGCCCGTTGAGGAAATTCCTCTGCAGTGTGTTGTTACAATCGAATAGCCGGGACCCTGTGGCTGTATTTGGCCGACGGCAGCTGCAATCCTGTCGCCGGCCTTGTTTTAACCTTCTAAGTTTTAACCTTCTAAGTTTTAACCTTCTAAGTGAAAGGTTTTTTCGACCGCTTCATGTGCGCCCAGCACGAGCAGGTGTTGGGCAGGATTAAAGGTGCTGGTGTGAGAAATATCCATGACCAGCTGTTCACCGTCTTTAAAGGCCAAAATATTGATATTATGCTTGCGGCGGATATCCAATTCCCCAACTGTGCGGCCGACCCATTTTTCGGGGGTGGCCACTTCGTAGATGCCGTAGTTTTCATTGAGGGCGGTGAAATCAAAAATGTTGGTTGAACTATAGCGGATAGCCGCCCAAGCGGCCATCATCCGCTCCGGATAAACAATGGCATCCGCCCCGTTTCGCAGCAGGAATTTGGCCTGGACATCGCGCGAGGCACGGGATAAAACCAGCTTAGCGCCCAGTTCTTTCAGCAGAGAGGTGGTTTCCAGCGAACTTTGAAAGTCGGTTCCGATGGCCACCACACAGAGGTCGAAATTGCCCACCCCCAGGCTTTTTAAAAACTCCTCATTGGTGGCGTCACCAATGCAGGAGTCGTCAACGATGTTCATGACCTCGTTGATTCGTTCTTCTGCTGAATCAACCCCCAGGACCTCAGCGTCCATCTTTTGAAATTGCATGGCCATATGCCTGCCAAAGCGGCCCATACCTATAATTAAAACACTTTGCATAAGATGCTCCTTTATTAACCTATATTAACCGATCGACAAATCTTCTTCGGGGTAGTTTATAACATCCGGTGTCTGCTTACTTAGCGTAGCAAAAATTAAGGTAAGACCTCCGACTCGCCCCCAATACATCAAAAAGATTAGGACCAGGTGAGAGGCATGGCTGAGCTTGGGGGTAATACCTAAGGTCAGGCCGACTGTACTGATAGCTGAAGCGCTTTCAAACCAGGTGGCCATAAGTGGCAGCCGGTCAAAAATAGAAATCAGGAAGCCGCCGAGCGCAAAGAAGGAAAGGTGGGCTGTAAAGACAGCCAAGGCCTGGCGGATCGTGCTGCTGCTAATGCGCCGGTGCAAGATTAAAGTGTTGCGCCGTTGCCGGAAAACGGCTAAAGCGGTCAAAGTTACGATGACAAAGGTGGAGATCTTCATGCCGCCTGCGGTTGAGCCTGAGGCGCCGCCCAGCAGCATGAGCAGGATTATGACGGCTTGTCCTGGTTCGGTCAGCTTATCTAAAGGGATTGAGTTAAAGCCTGCCGTCCGCGGCGTCACCGCCTGAAAGTAGGCCCCCCAGATTTTGCCGTGGGTGGACAGGTCGGCCAGCGCCCCACCGGTCCGGTTTTCGTGGAAGAAGAAAAACAGGGCGGGCAGGACTACCAGGAGAAGGGTCATAATCAAAACCAATTTGCTTTGCAGGCGGTAACGCTCCCACTTAAAACGCTTGCTGAGAATGTCGTTCCAGGTTAAAAAACCCAGACCGCCGGCCAGGATCAAGAGCGAAACAGTCAGGATTAACAAGGGGTGGCCGGCTCTGCCAACGAGGGAGACAAAGGGTGTTTTTTGCCCTAAAAGGTCAAAGCCGGCATTGCAGAAGGCGGAAATTGAATGGAAAAAACCGTAGCCGATGCCCCGCACCAAGCCGAATTCCGGGACGAAGTAAAAGGATAGGGCGATGGCACCTAAGCCTTCAATGGCTGCCGTCAGCAAAAGTACAAAGCGCATAAAGCGAACAATACCGCCCAGCTGGGGGGCAGACAGGGCTGTTTGCATCACACTGCGCTGGGCCAGGCCGATCCGCCGGCCTAAAAGCACTGATAGACCGGCCCCCAGCGTGACGAGTCCGAGCCCCCCTATTTGGATCAACAACAGGATGACCGCCTTGCCAAAGGTGGACCAGTAGGTCGCTGTATTTTGCACGACCAGGCCGGTCACACAGGTGGCGGAGGTTGAAGTGAAAAGGGCTTCGATAAAGGGAGTGGCCCGTCCGCTTTGCGTGGCCCAGGGCAGCATCAATAAAAAACTGCCACTTAAAATAACAGCCAGAAAACTGAAGCTGATGGTTTGAAAAGACCTTAGTTTGCGGTTGCGAAAAAAACTTTTGCCGGCTTTTTTAGAACCGGCTGCCGACTCCTCGGCGAAAGGGTCCGAGCTCATTTGTTTGCCCTGCTCAGACTGCTTGAATAGCTGCATAAAAACGACGCCCTCCTGCTGCGTTCAACGACGCCTTCCTGCTGCGTTCAACGACGCCTTCCTGCTGCAGATTTTGGAACTCATTTTAGCACATGAGAAAGAAAAATAAAGTGTTTGGATAAAGTAGAGACTACCTCCGGCTGCCCTTGTCAGCCTTATTTATATTTTCTGTTTCCTTTCAAAAAAACCGGTCATGTCGGACAGCTCAAAATTGCTGAGCGGCAGGTCGACAGCCTTGCCTTCGTGGAGGGCCGATTGATAGACCGCCAGCATATGCTCGACGCTGTTGAGGCCGGCGGTGGCGTCGGCTATAGGTGTATCGCCGCTGTCCAGACAGTAGACCAAGTCCCGGTAAATGGCGCTGTGCGGATTTTTAAAAAAACGTAAATTTTTGATCAAACCGCCGTTTTTTCTCATTTCAGCCAGCTGCCGGGCCAGGTATTTTCGGGTGAGAGACTTGCCCTCACGGTCGCACATATGAAAATAAGGCTTGCCGTTGCGCAGGCCCGCCTGAAAGATCGCTTGCTCTGTACACAGGTAAAAAGAGGCTTCTTTGTTTTTCTCACCGCTGACAGTTGTCCCCTCCAGTGTCAGCATGGCTCCACTTTCCATAGTGAAGATGGCACTGCCGTAATCTTCCGCTTCCAATTTGTGTTTCAGTCTGGCAATGCGGCCGTTGACAGTGAGCGGCAGTTCGCCCATCAGCCAGCACATCAGGTCACAGGCGTGGACGGACTGATTCATCAAAGCCCCGCCATCGGACTGCCAGCTGCCCCGCCAGGCACTGCGGTCATAATAGGCCTGGTCGTGTCCCCACCGGACCTTGACATCGGCCGTTAAAACTCGACCGAGTTTGCCGTCACGGATATCTTGGCGGATCAGACCCACGAGCGGAAAGTAGCGATAGATATGGCCCATGGCAATTAAGACATCATTTTCCACAGCCAAGTCTGCCAATTCTCGAGCTTCCTCTATGGCCAGGGTCATCGGCTTTTCCAAAATGGTATGGATGCGGTTGGACAAGGCTGTTCTGGCCAGGCTGTAGTGACTGCCGGAAGGGCTAGTGATCGCTACAATGTCCGGCTTCCCATCTGTTATCAGCGCTTCCAGATCTGTAGCGACCGGCAAGTTTGCCGGCAACTTTTGTTCTTTTATAAAGCGCTCGGCCGCCTTCATGGACCGGTCAAGCAGACCGCTTAAACGCAGACGTTTTTGATTTTGCTGCAAGGCTTTGAGATGCTTTTGGGCGACGGCGCCACAGCCGACAAGAACAACGGAATATTGAGAATGCAAAGGTTTTTTCTCCTTTTTGTCCTAGTGTAAGTAGGGAAAGGTGCGCTGGGCTAAACAGCACCGGATCCACTCCTTTGTCATTGAATAAACAGATTAATCACCATTAAAGAATAACATGAAATAGGTTCGGAAGGGCGTTCGAAACAGACCGCCCTGTGCTATGATTTTGTTAAAGCACACGGCAAAGAGGCCCCATCAAAGCAAAGGAGATAAGAATATGTCAGCAGGCAATTTTGCGGAAAGGTCCAATCAACTTGTCAGCTTCCTACAGGAAGAGGGTTTCGACTTTAAACAGGCGGACCGTCCTGCTCAAGTTAGAGCTTTTCAAAAAGCGATGAGGGAAGGGCTGGCTCGGCCGGCTGGTGACATGTTGATGATACCGACTTGGCTAACCGTGCCGCGCGGGGACTTGGCGTCCGCAGCTGCTGCAGAAAACATCATCGTACTCGATATAGGTGGGTCTAATATTCGGGTCGGCCGGGCCAAGCTGGCAGAAAACGGGCGAGTTCACCTTGAGATTGCCACTCGTTTTCCCATGCCGGGGAAGGGTGAAGTTTGCAGCAAGGAGGCTTTTTTGGCTGCTGTAGTTGACCGGGTCGAACCCCTGTGGACGCCGGGTTGTCGGATCGGTTTATGTTTTTCCTATGAAATGGATATGCGGCCGGACCACGATGGACGGATTGTTCGTTTCAGTAAAGAAGTGTTGCTACCGGAGTTGGAAGGTGAGCTTTTAGGGCAGGCTTTACTAGCCGAACTGGCTGAGCGGGGACTGGCGGAAACCGGACGGATCGTCTTATTGAATGACACGGTGGCCGCCTTGCTGGGCGGTTTAAGTGCCGGTCGGGGCCGACAACACGAATCTTATATTGGCTTAATTATCGGCACCGGAACCAATACAGCTTATGTGGAGCAAACCGACAATATTGGTAAAATTCGGACTGAGCCGGCCTTGCGTGAAGGTCGGTACACGGCCAAGCACATGATCATTAACATGGAGGCGGGCGGCTACCGCACCGAATTCAGGACTTCGATCGATAAGGCGTTAGACCGAGACAGTGCTCGCCCCGACCACCATCGTTTTGAAAAAATGATTTCCGGGCAGTATTTGGGAGAAATAGTTTATCGTTTGGCCCTCCGGGCGGCCGAAGCGGGTATCCTGCCGCAGACATTGGGCCGACAGTTGACCCAACGGGGGGGGTTATCAACTGAGGCGGTCGATGCGATGTTATGGGCGGAAGGTTACGGAGCGGCAAGCTGCGGGCGTGCCAACGGGTCAGGTTCAGCTGCTGGCGCCGGTGGGATGATTTCAAGCTCGACCGAGACGTCGATTTCCGGAAAAGATACAGCCGGCGGTCCGGCCGGGAAAAAGTCCGGCTGGCCGGCAGATTTTGAATTTGTGGGCGAGGAAAGCCGGGCCATTTTATGTGAGTTGGCAGCTGCTGTTTTTCACCGGGCTGCTTGGCTGACGGCCATTCAGCTGGAAGGTATTTTGCGGCAGGCTCAAATAGGCGGGCACCGGGACCGGCCGGTACTTTGCACGGTGGAAGGGACAACTTATAGCAAGTCGGCTTTGTACAAAAAAGCTCTGGCGGCAGAAGTTGACGAACATTTGACGCAAAAAGGTCTCTATCTGGATTTGATAGAGGTGGCAGACAGCAACTTGACCGGTTCGGCGATAGCAGCCTTGGCCACCGAATAAAAGCCCGGTCGGATTTTTGGCCGGGAGCAAAGATCTGCTTAAAGTCCCTTTTGCCTCAAAATATGAGCCTTATTCTAGAGTATAATTAAAAGGGTTCGCCTGACGGCGGAGACTGGTGAAGGGGAGTTAAAAGGAACGTTTATGGCCTTATTCAGTAAAAAAAGAAGTGACGGCAAAGTTGTAAAAGACGGCGACCCCATGATGAGGGTAATGCCTTACATTATGAGGGGGCGCAACGAATCGGCTGTCTATTATTCCCTGCATATTGATGTCGGTGCCTGTCAAGAATTTATCAAAAAACAAAGGCGTGAAGGCGTGCGGATTACGCTGTTGAATTTAGTTGTGGCGGCCATGCTGCAAACAATGTATCGCCGCCCTCACACCAACCGCTTTATTGTGGGTCGGAGGTTATACCAACGCAAACAGTTTGAAGTGCTCTTGGTGGTCAAAGAGGCCTTGAGTGATGACGCCTTTGAATCAGTGATTAAGGTCCCCTTTGCCCCGGAAGACACAGTCTTTGAAGTGGCAGATAAAATGGCAGCGCACATTAAAAATGTGCGGGCCGGCGTTCATAAAACAGATGATAAGCTGATCCGCTTTTTTTCGCGCACCCCTAGGCTTTTAAATCGCATCTTACTGTCACTGTTGCGGTTCTTGGACTTTCATAATATTTTGCCCCCTGTCTTGAGGGATGTCTTGCCTTTTTATTCATCTATCTTCATTTCGCACTTGGGCAGCATAGGGGCAGGGGCCCCCTTCCACCACCTCTATGAGTTCGGGACGACCTCTATTTTTATGACCATCGGCCGCAGTTATGAGCGGCCGGCGAAAAAACTGTTGCCGGACGGTACGACCGAAGTGGAGTGGCGTAAGACGGTGGACCTTTCTTTGACTGTCGATGAGCGCATCTGTGATGGCTATTATTTGATTAAAACAATGAAGGTTTTTCAGCATTATTTAAACAATCCGGCAGAGCTGGTGCACCCGGTGATGAAGGTGGACGATGACACGGAAGTTGAAAAGCAGCAAGGGCAGCGTCGGCGCTGGTACCAGTGGCGGTTTAGACGCGGAGATGATATTTTGACAGTAGACGAATTGGAGGAAGAGGAAGAGACGATGCCGGTTGATGAACCGGCGAGCGCGGTGGATCAAACCACACAGTCAGACGAGGCTGAGAGGGACAGAGAAAATTAATCCAAGGCCTTTGAGTTAGACCGGACCTCCCCCGGGTCCTCTTGGTGTCCTCATACCAAACCTATTTGACTCATATCTTTATAAAAGTATAAACCCGGCAGGGGGGCTACCGGGTTTAAGGAGGGGGTATGAAATAAGGATGTCTCTTCTTGTTCGAGACACTTATATCATACGCACCGGTTATAGCTGAAACATGTTTCTTTTGTAAACGAACTTTAGCCATTAAAAGCGATTTTGTGAAAAAATGTGAACAATATGCTAGTGGAATTAACTTTATACAAAGCAAATACAGTGGCGGGTCAGGCCAGTAGTCCGTTAGAGGAGACCGGACCGGGTTTTAGTGAACGTTTAGGCCAAGCTTTAATCAGTTTGTGTCGTGAGCTGAATGTTCCCCTGCCTTTGTGGTTAAATAAGAACACAAAAGAGTTCGCCCATTTTCATCAGACTCTCTTTTTTCCGGAGCAGTTTGATGAAGTTGTGATGTTTGACCGAATGCGGCTGAAAATATTGGAGTAGATCATGCGCTTGGATAAATATTTAAAGGTTTCCCGGTTGGTAAAAAGAAGGACGGTTGCAGACGAAATGTGCAGCGCGGGCCGGGTCAAGGTCAACGGCAGACCGGCCAAGTCCGGAACCAGGCTGGAGTCGGGGGATGAGATCGAAATTGCCTTTGGCACCGGGGCGACCCGGGTTAAGGTAAAGTCCTTGCAACCGGCGGTTCGCAAGGAGGAAGCAGCCGAGTTGTACGAGCTGCTTTAAGGATGGCGGGCAGAGGTATGAAGAGGCAGGAGGGTCGGCCGGCCGGTTCGCAGGCAGCCGGAACGGCGTCCCCAAAAAACAGTGGCCATTCGTTTGTCAGCAACTTAACGGGACCTTTTGTTGTAATTATGGCGGTTGTTTTACTGGTGGCGGTCGTCACTGTTTTGGTCAGCCAACAGCGGTCTTACCGGCAACATCTTGTCCGGCAGTCTGAATTGCAGCGGGAACTGGAACGAGCTGAAGCAGAAAGTCAATCTTTGGCC